>CAYTHV010000112.1:0-11124 GCA_964437685.1 uncultured Pirellulales bacterium | reverse complement strand
TTCTCGCGCCAAAAACGCGGACATACGTCCGCCAAAACGAACCCAATTTCCAGACTCACAAGGTCTTCTATTGTACCGCTGTATCTCTCATCGCCGCAGGCGATTCCACACTTTTGCCCTTTTCCTTTTACCTTTTGCCTTTTTTTCAAAACGAACCCATTTAATCTGTGCAATCTGCGAAATCTGTGGTTACTTTTTTCCTGTAAATCCTGTAAAAAAATCACTTTTTCAAAACGAACCCAATCTTGCTGCTCGCCGAGTTCATTATTACGTCACCTCGTGCGTTCTCGCGCCAAAAACGCGGACATACGTCCGCCAAAACGAACCCAATTTTTCGACTCCACCAATCTACAATATACAATTTCCAATATACAATCGAAAAAACGAACCCAATTTACCGACTGCTGAAATCTGTTTTATGATTGACAACGTGATTTATCTGTTTTACCTTAAGATTGAGGTCGAAAAGTTTAAGTCTTTGAAAGGACTAATCCTATGATTATTGTAACGGGCGGAGCCGGATTTATCGGGTCGGCGTTGGTGGCAGAGCTGAACGCACGCGAGGTGGATGACATTCTGATTGTGGACCTGCTGGGCAGCACTGAGAAGTGGAAAAACCTCAGGAAACTCCGATTTGTCGATTATATGGAGGCTGAAGATTTTGCCCAGATTATCGACTCGGACAATCTGGAATGGGAGGTTGAAGCAGTTCTGCACCTTGGTGCCTGTTCGGATACGACTGAAACTGACGCCTCATTTTTAATCCGTAATAATTATGAATATAGCAAGATGCTGGCCCAGTGGGCGATCCAAAAACAGGCCCGCTTTGTTTACGCCTCCAGTGCCGCTACCTATGGCGATGGCTCGGCGGGTTTTTCCGATGCCGAACCGATTGAAAAACTGGTCCCGCTGAATATGTACGGCTACAGCAAGCAGATTTTTGACCTCTGGACGCAGAAAACCGGTATACAGGATCAGATTGTCGGCTTGAAATACTTTAACGTCTTTGGTCCCAATGAATACCACAAAGGCGAGATGCGAAGCTTTATCATCAAAGCCTTTGAACAAATCAAAGCCGGCGGCAAAGTCCGTCTGTTCAAGTCCCACCGTCCCGACTATGCCGATGGGATGCAGCTTCGGGATTTCATTTATGTCAAAGATGCGGTGGATATGACGCTGTTTTTCCTTGAGAATCCAGAGGTCAACGGCCTGTTTAATATTGGTACCGGCCAGGCCCGCTCATGGGTTGACCTGGCCAGCGCTGTTTTTGAAGCGATGGGCAAGCAGCCCAATATCGAGTTTATCCCGATGCCCGAAAAATTGCGGGACAAATATCAGTATTTCACACAAGCCGACATTTCCAAGCTTCGCGAGGCCGGCTGCCGCACCAATATTACCGAGCTTGAATCTGCGGTTGCCGACTATGTGCAGAATTACCTGATGAAAGATGAATATCTGGGTGCAGAGTAAAGGGAAATAGATGTTTGACCAAAACGTGGATATTCAGCTTGGAATTATTTGGTATTTAATTTTCATTTTATCGACCGCGGCACACGAAGCTTCGCATGCCTTTACGGCCCTGAAGTTTGGCGACAGAACCGCATGGCTCGGCGGGCAGGTTACGCTCAATCCGCTTCCGCACATGCAGCGCGAACCGTTTGGAATGGTGATCGTGCCGCTTTTATCGTATTCGATGGGCGGCTGGATGATCGGCTGGGCCAGCGCCCCGTATGATCCGGTTTGGGCGCAGCACAATCCAAAGCAGGCTGCATGGATGGGACTTGCCGGGCCTGCGGCCAATCTGGGGCTGGTTATCATTGCCGGCATTCTGATTCGGATTGGTTTGCAGACCGGGTATTTTGCCGCTCCGGGAGAGATTCATTTTACTCAGGCGGTACTTGGTACTCAGCCGGGATTGTCGCATGGGTTGGCGGTCGGAGCCAGTATTCTGTTTACGCTGAATCTGCTGCTGCTGGTTTTTAACCTGATTCCCGTTCCGCCGCTGGATGGCACATCGTCGATGGAGTTGATATTGTCCGGCCAGTTGCTGCAAAAGTATCGCGATCTGATTAACACTCCCGCCATGCGGATGTTTGGCATTCTGATTGCGTGGTATGCGATTAAGGTGATTTTCCCGCCGGCGCATCTGGCGGCAATAAACCTGTTGTACGCCGGAACCGGGCATTTCTACGGGAATTAAGTCGATTATTGTGCCGCAGCTTGGGCTTCTACGGGCAGGTAGGGTAATCGCACCGTGAAGATGGTTCCTTCGCCGGGGATGCTTTGGGCATCGACGGCGCCTTTGTGCAGGACGACGATCTTGCGGACGATGGCCAGTCCGAGTCCTACGCCGGTGTTGACTTTGGTCGTGTGGAACGGTTCAAACAAGCCGCCGAGGTCATCAATGCCCGGACCATTATCCTGAACACGAAGCACCAGTTGATGGTGGTCATAATCAATCTGAGTACTGAGATTGACATGGCCGCGTTGGGGTTCGACCGCTTCGATAGCGTTCATTGCCAGATTCAGCACCACATCCTGCATTCGATCGGGGTCCACATTGACTAATCCGATGTTCTCATCCAGATGAAGCGTTACGTTGACACTGCGCATCTGAGCCTGTGGAGCGACCATTTGAGCGATGGTTTCGATGAGGCGATTGAACTGGCAGGGCTGTACCTGAAGCTGGGTTTCCTTGCTGAACTTGAGCATATCCAGAACCAGCTTTTGAATCTGGTCAAGATTGCGTTTGAGAATATTCCAGCCCTTCTTTGCCTGGTCGATCTCGCCGTGCGAAAAAGCTGAGTCAATGACATCACGTCCAGTAGTGACAGCCTGAAAGATGTTCTTGATGCCGTGCGACAGATTCAACGCCGCCTGTCCGGCCTGCATCAGCCGCTGACGCTGCTGGGCGGTTTG
Organism: uncultured Pirellulales bacterium; assembly: GCA_964437685.1. GTDB lineage: Bacteria > Planctomycetota > Phycisphaerae > Sedimentisphaerales > Anaerohalosphaeraceae > Anaeroglomus. Next base: position 8,205 of record CAYTHV010000112.1, on the reverse strand, counting down.
CTTGCTTTGCAGATTATCAAAAGCGATGCCGACCATGGTATCGCCGGGACTGTATTCCAGTTCAATGGTCGCAGGGCGTGACTTTTGGGGAGGTTCTTCCAGCAGCCATGAGTCTTTGTCAGCTTCAAACAGTACGACTGTCGCGCCGCAACGGATTTGGTCATTGGATTTTAGCGGAATCGGCTCGGTAATTCTTTGTTCGTTGACATAGGTGCCGTTGGAGGATTCGAGGTCGCGAAGAAACCACTGCCCGTCGCGGTAGAATATTTCGGCGTGTTTGCGCGAGATGGCCTTGTCGGGCAGAACAAAGTCTGCGTCGTCGCCCCGACCGAGAGTTTTGCCCCAGCCGCTTTTTTCCAACTCAATGCTGGTGTCACGCAGTGAGCCAGTAATGATGCGAAGTTGTGCCAAATGCTACTTTCCAATGCAAAATTTCGAAAATATCACATCCAGAATTCGTTCATCCACCGCCTCATGTTCCAGCCCGCCCAGTTCCTGTCGGGCCTGCCGAAGCGACATCGCGGCGATTTCCGGATGGTCCTTTATTTCATCGGCAGCTTCCGACAAATGCTTAAGGGCGGATTGGAGTTTTTGTCGGTGTCTTAGATTTATCGCGATACCCGTGTCAGTTTCGTTTTGGCCGGATTGGGCCGATAATAGCGTCCGTGCCAGTTTATTTTTCAGAATGTCAAGCCCGGCGGAAGTTTTTGTGCTGACCGGAACAAATTCTATGGCAAATTGCTCGCGCATTTGTTTGAGTCTATCTTCTATTTGTTCGGATGTGTACAAGTCCGATTTGGTTGCGACGCCAACTTTCGGCGTTTTGGGGAACAGGTGGAAAATCTCTGCGACCTTCTCCAGATTATTCAGGGATAAATCCACACAAAATAAGATGATTGACGCGGCAGATAGAGCTTCCGTTGCGGCCTGATGGGCTAACTGTTCCATCGTATCTGCTGCGGCAAGTTTCAGCCCGGCACAATCAAAAAGGACACACCGGCTGCTATCCAGTTCGAGGACTTCGGCCAGTACGTCCCGAGTTGTTCCCTGTACGTCCGAGACAATGCTTCGCTGATGGGCTGTCAATGCGTTCATCAGGCTGCTTTTGCCGACATTGGGAAGCCCGGCCAAACCGACCGAAGGCAGCCCCATTACTTCTTCGCATCGCACTGCGCCATCGAGAAGCTGCTTAATCCGATGGGCGAGGGTTTTGATGCGGGTTATCGCCAGTGACGGCGAGATGAGTTCGATGGGTTCTTCCGCAAAATCCAGCCCCGCTTCCACCAGTGACAGCAGTTCAAGGATTTCATTCTGGAGGTGTATAATTTTGTCTGCAAGTCCGCCGCTTAAGAGTCGTTCGGCGGCGGCAATCTGGCCTATGTTGCTGGCGGAAACAATATGCATGACCGCTTCGGCTTCGGCAAGATCAAGCTTGCCATTGAGGTAGGCACGCTGGGTAAACTCTCCCGGCTGGGCTTGTCTTAACCCCGACTGGATGATCTGCTGATAGGCCGCCTCGACCGCACAAGGCGCTGCGGTCAGATGCAGCTCAAGCATATCTTGTCCCGTATAGGATGCGGGCGAGGGGAACGCATACCCGATGCAATCGATATCGATATTCTGAGGCAATTGCAGATGCAGTTTATAAATACCGCGACGTACGGGACGGGGCAACTGAGATGCGAAAACGGAAAACGCATTTGGGCCGCTGATGCGGATGAGCGTTCTGCCGAGCTGCCCGACCATAACAGTCGGCGAGCTGATTGCGACAATGGTATCGTCCAGAACGTACATAGAAATCAAAGTTAAAAAATCAGAAATTAAAAATGGGCGAACACACAGGTTCGCCCCTACAATTTATTCAACGTCGCGGGGGCATAGCCCACCCGAAGCATTTTTTCTATTTGTCAAAACGGAACATGGGTTTCACTTTTTTCTTTTTGACCTTGCCGATTTTGGCGGTGGTCGGGACGAGATTTTCTTCCGCCTGTTCCTGTTTTTCTTTGAGGTGTTTGCGGATGACGTATTGTTCCACGACGCCGGCGGCAATACTGGACATAATATAGAGGTTTACGCCCGAAGCTCCGTTGTACAGCATCACGGGGAACATGCCGACCATCATCACCGACATAATCTTCTGCTGCTGTGCCATTTCGGGACTGGTCGTTGCGGTCTGTGCCTGCGGGGTCATCTTTTGCTGGAGGTACATGACGCCGCCCATCAGCAGCGGCAGCAGGTTGAACGAACTAACTTCCGCTCCAATGAAAGGAATCACAATCGGTGTAAACCGGAATATCGCATCCGGCGCCGACAAATCGGTAATCCAGAACGGCAGGAAACCCTGACCACGTAAATCAATGCTGATGGATACCGCAGTCCACAAGGCAATCCAGATGGGCATTTGCAGGAACATCGGCACCATAAACATCGCCTGCGAGACGCCGCCTTCGCGATAGACCAGCATCATTTGCTTCTGCATTTCCGCCTTGTTGTCGGCATATTTGCGCTGGATTTCCTGAATTTTCGGCTGCATCTTCTGCATCTTCATCATCTGGACCTGGCCGCTTTTGGTAATCGGATGCAGCAGCAGGCGAATCAGAAAGACAAAGAACATAATGACAATGCCATAGTTGCCCAGCGGTCCCATGAGTTGATACAGGGAATTCATCAGCCAGACAATACCGAATGCCAGCGGGGCGATGATACTTTTGGGGCAGCAGCAGGAGCTGAAGTCCAGGGTCTGGAAAAATGCCAGTTTGCTGTAAACAGGATTCTGTTCAAACAGTTTTTTATCTTTGGGGCCCAGATACAGATTCATTGCCAGATTTGTCGAAGCGGTCTGGCTGCCTGCGGCGCCCAGTTCAAATGTGCCGGTTTTTAATACGAACGAACCGTTTTCGCTGTGCCGGACGCCGGGTCTGTCAGGATAATAGCGTGCGGTCTCGAAGCGTACCAGTCCCTTTGAAGTCTCCGTCGAAGGGTAAGCAATCGCGGTAAAGTATTTATTCGTCAGTGCAGCCCATTGAAGAGTGGACGTCTCCTCCGGCGACAGAAATTTCAGGTCGTCGTATTTGCCTTTTTCGATGGATTTTTTCATCTTGGGAGTATCGACGAATCGTGATTCGATTTTTCCATCAGCGGTCTGAAACGCCGCAAAAACTTTTAATGTGTCCCGCTGCAATCCTTCATGTGAAATACCAGTCGGGCCGGACAGGTTCATCTGGACTCGAATGGCTTCGGTGGAGAGGTTTTCAAGCCGGATATCGCTGACCAATTCATAGCTGCCGGGCTGAATGCTGTAAGTCCGCGTAATCCGCAGCAGCGGCTTAGTCATTTTCTGGCTGCCGTCGATGGTCTCTACATCCCCCAATTCAGCGACAAAAACGGCCTGATTTTTGTCCTGTTGTACCAGTTGCCAGTTTAATTTATCCAGCGGAAATGCCAGGCCGATGCCGGTAAATTCCTGTCCCTGCCGAATGACATACAATGATTCGCACGCCATCGAATAAACAGGCCTGCCGTTGAGAATCGGACTGACCATCCGCAACGGTTTGGGTTCTTTGGGATTTAAGTCGCTGAATTCTGAAAGTTCCGCAGTCGCTATCGCGGCGCCAAGACTTGTTAATTCGACTTGGAATTTATACTTATTCGGATCGTCTGTGCGTTCCATTTCCTCGTAGACCTGACCGAGCGTGACTTTTTGTTCTTTACTGCTGATGGCGGCGATTTTGAGCGGTGAAACCGTTGCAGTCATCTGGGGCAGGGCGGCAGATTCGGACTTTTGCGCGGATTCGATGGGTAATGCAGCGGCAGGGGTATTGACTTCCGCCGCCAGCGGGATGATTGCTTTGCACCCGGAACGATGGCACGAGGTGAATATCCCTGTTTGCCAGACTAATACGCCGCAGGCTGTGACAAACGCGGTTAAGAATAACGTTGCAACGAATTTTATTTTCATTCAAAAATCCTTACTTTTATAAAAACAACAAAAATCCAAATACCAACAGTGACGAAATCAAAAATAAAAAATCAAATAGAGTGGTAATCTTTCAATAACCTGTGACAATTATACTTTATTATCTCAGCGACTTTTATTCGAGATAATGATACAGGCAGTTTGTTTTTGAATTTTAATCTGTATTTTTTATCTTTTATTTCGAATTTCTGATTTTGCAGTAAAACTTATCTTCCATCCGCCAGACGTTCGCCTTCGAAGCGATCCAATTCGGGGATGGAGTAAATTTTTTGTGCCGCCGCTTTATAATCATACTCCAGGCGGACGAAACGTACTTCATTGCTATCGACGTAAACATAACTGGTTCGATTATCTCTGTCGCGCGGCTGACCGACGGAGCCAACATTGATGATCGCTTTTTCATCCGGGATAATCGGGTACTTGCCGCCCAATTCATCGGGCGGGTAGAAGTCCGGGTCTTCGAGAAATACTCCCGGCAGGTGCGTATGGCCGATAAAGCAGATGTGTTTGACCCGTTCGAACAGGGCATCCATCTTGCCGGTTGTCGTAAAGACATCATCCGGGAAAATATATTCGTTAATTGGCCGACGGGGCGAGCCGTGGACAAAATCCAGATGGGCATCCACTTCGCCGAGTTTGGTTTTCAGTGTCCACCGCATTTTTTGCTGGCCGAGATATTTCCATCGTTTTTCGGCTTTTTCGTGGTTGGTTTCCTGCTCGAGCATCTTGCGGGTCCAGTAGGCGGCGGATTCGGCTCCGGAATTAAAATTGGTCGGCTCGTACAGCGCCGCGTAGTCATGGTTGCCCATGATGCAGTTTTCGGTCTTTTCAATGACCAGATCCAGGCATTCCAAGGGGTTGCCCGCATAGCCGACGATGTCGCCGAGACAGTAAATCGTCTTGATGCCCCGTTTTTCGATGTCATTGAGCACCGTGGTCAGAGCCTCAAGGTTCGAATGTATATCGCTGATGATTGCAAACATATATAAAGACCTTAATCCTATTTTTTGAGTAAAAAAGCAACTTCTTATAGCATAACCCGGCCGGATTTTCCACAAAAACCCATAAAGAATCAGGCTTTCATCGCCGACAGCAGGCACTCCATCCCCGCAGGAGTGATATTGTATTTTTGGCGATATTTAGCGATGGAGCCGCCGACCAATCCTGCGACAGAAACAGGACATATTAACTCCAAACCGTCGCCAGATAGCCAACTACCCCGCAGCAAAATCAGATTCATCATAAAAAATGAGACTGGCATTGCTCCCCCCGGTTCGAGTTCGTCGATATCAAAGGGCAAAACTTTGCTGATGGAACTATAGGCGGATGGCCCATATAAGCCCAAAAAAGCGGTTTTTTCGGTTACATCTGTTATTTGTGCATCCAAATTATTCTTTTCTACAGTTGCTTTAAGATTTGCGGCCATCTGATGGCTTGGCCGTGACAATACCATATATTCATTCTTAAATGCCGCGATTCGGCAGGATTGTTTCTGGCTGTTATCCGCCCAGCTCCAGGTTTGGCTCGCCTCGTCTGGGATTGGACTTAAGCCCAGCATTTCCAGTGTCTTAGAGGCGTCTTTGCCTTTGACGCTGACGCGTCCGAAGCCGGATAGATCAAACACGGCGCAGTGATTTTGCAGAGCGGTATTTTCAATTTCCATACCGGCGAATCGACTGGGTAAACGCCAGCCGTCGTAATCCTCCATTTGTGCTCCCAATTGGAGGTGTACTTGTTCAAAAGGACTCGGTCTTGCCATAGAACTTCCAGATAAGGGTATCATTTTACTTTCAGAGCAACTACGATACCACAAAAGCCGTCGCTCGCCAAATAAAACAGTCCGTTTGAGGTTTGATTTTTGCGGGATATTTTGCGATACTGCGGAAAATCATTGTTAAACAGGATGGGATACCATGAGCAAGCTATTTTATAATGACACGATTATTTCGGCGGATAAGGCGGCGATCAGCTTTGCGGACAATTCTTATCTGTATGGGATGGGTTTGTTTGAAACCATGCGGGCTGTGAATGGGCGGGTTTTTCGGCTGGATGACCATCTGAATCGGCTGATTGCCAGCGCGAAGGCATTGGCGATACCGTTTGGTTATATGCCGCGGGAAATCGAGTCGGCAATCGGGCAGGTGTTGGAAGCCAATGAGCTGAAAGATGCCCGGATGCGGATGACGCTGTCAAGCGGGCCGCTGACCCAGGTTGAGAGCCGAAAGGGGGCGCTATTGATTACCGCGACCCAGTTTACGCCGTATCCGAAGGAATATTATGACAAGGGTGTTCGTGTCGTCCTGACGGATTATCGGCAGAACCCCAAAGACCCGACTTGCGGCCATAAAACGACCAACTACGCCGCCCGGCTGATTGCACTGCGGCAGGCTCACGAAAAACTGGCTGCCGAGGCGCTGTGGTTTACGACGGAAAACAAACTGGCCGAAGGGTCGATCAGCAATGTGTTTCTGGTGCGGGAAGGTTTGCTTGTAACGCCGCCGCTGGAGACGCCGGTTTTGCCGGGGATCGCTCGCAGGACGGTTATTGAACTTGCGGAAAAACTCGGCATTCCATGCACGGAACGGGAGCTATCCATCCGTGATTTGCTGGCGGCGGAGGAAGTGTTCCTGACCAATGTGATTATGACGATTCTGCCTGTTACGGCGATAGAGTCGCATACGATTTCTGAAGGCAAAGTTGGAGCGATTACGAAAAAGCTGACGGAGGCTTATGAAGGGCGGCTGGGTGAATAAAATTCGTCGGGCTGGTTATGCCTATGTGGAAAATAAGCGGCATTGACATAAGCACGCGAAATGATTATTATATTGTGGACAAGAATAGAAGAATAAGCAGGCAGGAATGGCTCCAAACACAAAAAAACAAGTGGAATACTGGCTGGATATGGCCGCGTATGACTTAGTTAGTGCAAAAGCGATGCTTGAAGCCAAGCGGTTTTTGTATGTGGGTTTTATGTGTCACCAGGTTGCGGAAAAAAGTCTAAAAGCATTTTTTTGTCAAAACCAGAAAAAAGAGCCGCCTTACACGCATAATTTGTTGGTGCTTGCGGAACAATCCAGGCTTGATCTTCATGACCAGGATGAATTCCTTGCTCTTTTCAATGAATTGATGCCTCTCAATATTCAGTCCCGTTATCCTGAAGACAAAGAACTGCTGCTCAAGACGCTGACAAAGAAACGATGCGCGGAGCTTTACCGGCGAACCAGGGAGTTAAGCAAGTGGATAAAAAAATTATTGAAATAGCGCAGCGGTATGCTGAGCGAGTTAGGGATGCCATGCCGGTAAAGATGGTGGTACTCTATGGTTCACACGTCAGCGGCACTCCGCATAAAGACAGCGATATTGATATTGCTGTCATTGTTGATGAGTTTCATGGCGATTATCTTAAGGTCAGCGCGAATTTATTCCAACTGGTGCGTGGGATCAATATGAGGATTGAGCCGGTACTGCTTAGCAGAAAAAACGACAAAAGCGGTTTTTTGGCGCATGTGTTGCGGCAGGGCAAAATCATTTACAAACAAACCAGACGAAAGACGGCATAGTCAGCCCAATGCTATTATGGTTGTTCTGTCTGTAATGGTAATAGAATCGCATATGATTTCCAAAGGCAAGGTTGGAGCGATTACGAAAAAGCTGACGGAGGCATACGAAAAATTATTAGATTAATAGAGGGAGACAAAATGAAACGGGAGAAGATGGGCCGACTTTTGGCAAGAGCATCGGCGTTGGAGTGTAAAAATATGCGGATAGAGTTTTTTTGTCTCGTGCTGCTCTTTGTCGCAAACGCCTTTGGTTTAGAAAATCCATCTTTTGAAACCAAAGAGGGAGCAAATGCGTCCACTTCAGTGCCTGTAACAGGTCATCGCGTGCCTAATGTCGAATTGCTGGATGAGGTGATGCTAAAATACCGTGCGAAAATCGACTGCACAGCCGCTACGCTGGCTATTTCTAAAAACGGTCAGATGTTATACAGGCGTGGTTATGGTTGGCAAGACCGTGAGAAGACCATTCCCGCAGAGCCAGATATAATGATAGGCATTGCCAGTTGTGGTAAACCCATCACTGCGGCTGGTATTCGTCGGTTAGCACGACAAAAAAAATTTCAACTCGATGCGAAGCTTTTTGATATTTTACCTGTTCAGCCGCCAGGTACACTCGTTTATGAACGTGCGAAGAATATTACAATCAATCATTTCCTTTAAAACAGAGCG
>CAYTHV010000111.1:0-11210 GCA_964437685.1 uncultured Pirellulales bacterium | reverse complement strand
AACAGTTCTCAAAAATTCCAATATTTTCACCCAGATAGATGCCTTTGGGATTGAACGAAAGAAAGGGATAGACGATCACACTTCCTTTTCCAATAGCGCCAAAGTCACTTCTCAACAGCCGCGTATAAATCTGGGCCTTTTTAAGACGAAACCACAGTTGTAAATTCATTATTCCCACATGCAAATCCTATCCTATAATTGTTGTCTTAATTTCAATATATTACTCTACATTCCAACAATATTCCTCTTTTTTTTGGCTTCCCCTCGGTAGAACTCTCATGTTGCAGTCGGATTAATCACGGTTTAGCTGTTCAATAACAGACCGAGTTACCGCGTTTGCCAAGAATTCAGAACCTTGGGGATTAAAGTGTACGTCTTTAGGATCCTGAAATTCAGACAACCTTGGAAGCATTGATGTGTACAAGTCATCAATTGGGATATCCTCATCCCTCATTACCCGGAATGCGACTTCGTTGTATTTCACTTCCTCGCCGGAAAGACGGAACATGCAGCCTGCAGGTATGGGCGTTGTTGTGCCCCAGACCAGCTTTGCTCCAGTCTTTTTAAGCCGCTCGACCAGTTTTCTTAGATTCTTCTCGTACTCCGCAAGCGGCACCTGCAGTGGAACGCTTGCAATGTGGGCCGGGTCACGATTGTCAGTCCTGCTGCGTATCAGGTCGTGTAGCCCCCAGTTGAAATGGATCACATCCCATTTGACATCACCCAGCCATGCGTCAATCTGTCTCAGCCCATGCAGAGTTGACTCACAATTTACGTCCGGTCTTCGGACCACCGCATTGTCTTTAAGTAAATCCTGAACAAAGGGCAGATACCCCATTGAAATGGAATCGCCAATAAGCAGCACTTGTTTGGTTTTCAAGGATAGATTTTGAAAAAGACGGGATTTCCAATAGGCGGCCAGCCAGTGCACATGCAGCTCACAAAGAAGAACATCAAGCATGTCATCGCCGATCTCACGTTTATCCAAATCAGCTACACGCAATCCTCGCCGGACGTGGTAGAAATGTTCGCGGCGTGTGCAGGTCTCAAGACACTGTTGTACGAGAAGATCGTATCCTTTATTCGGCATTAGCCGATGAGCTATGGTCAGATAGTGTGAAGCAAAACCGTTAACTTCATACGTTTTATTGAGCGCAGTTTTTTCTGTAACGCACGCCGCGAGCAATCGCGCCTGGTGAGCCGCCGTGATGCGCCAGTAGTCAGCCAGGTCAGGCCGAAGGTCGATAAGACGTTCCAGGCATTCAATCGCAATGCCGTTGCCACACACCCAGATAGGCTCGGGGGGATAGAGCATATCTTTGAGTTCCAGCCAAATCTCGAAGCCATGTTGGAATTTGCGGCAAGGGCTCCATGAATACGCCAGCGCGTTCAGGTAGAGAAAAAAGGACGCCGCCAGTGAATGCCCCTCCAGCCGTTTCCACCAGATCGCCTGACCCAGGTACACCCCGCAATAGTCATGGTCGTACCACCAGTTTGCGAATGAGACAACAATCTCTTCAATTTTTCGCTTCTCCTGTTCGCTGGCCAGCGTACCATAATAGCTATGCAGACCGAGCGTCACGTCGCAATATTGATCGGCGCTGCATTCGTGCATTTCTCCCACATCACGAATGCCTGCGTAGGGCTTGGGAAACCAGCCTCTGCCGCCGCCTCCATTGGGGTGTTTCGTCGCGGCGGCATTTTCCCAAAGCGTAACAATTGCGTCCACCGTCCGGCGGGCCAATTCATGTACCTTTGGATCACCGGTAATTTGCGCCTTGGCACAAAGCGCTTCGAGATAATTGCCGCTGGCTTGCCCTGCATTTTCATAATTTGTCCAGATAGGCTTGACCCAGCGGGGTATTGAAGAGTTCTCCACAAAGGTGCCCAAACCATGCGGGCGATCCTTCACATCCTCAATCCGCATAGCTTTCATCGTGCGGCCGTTCACGCAACTGAGCAGAATGCCGTCGTCATCGCGGAATATGCGCTCAACCACTTGTCCAATCGTCGCCTCCACTTCCTCGAGTGTTTTGCCATAACTGACCGGCGGAAAATCGCCTTCAAAAACATCTTTCGTCATTTCTTCCATGTTATTCTCTTTCTTGCTATGATCGTTTGTTCATCAAATCTTGGTTATTCTATCCATCGAATTTTACCCTGGACTTCTATTTAAAATAGGGTTCAATGGTATTGAAGGGAAAGGCCGGCAGACCTTCCTTATTTCTCAAATTGGGATTGGCAAGATGACTCCATGCAAAACGAACATGCCAAGGAATTTTCACCTCAGGACTACTCACTTCCACCTTTTCTCCAATGATAACTGACGTTGCAGGGCAAAAACGTCCATCCTCTCCCGCAACTTCAAACGAGTCAGGTTCCTTGCCATCTTTTGTTGTCAGCCCGGAACCTATATTGTCGAATAAAACAATAATTTTACCATCCATAATTTTCATTGCCTTGTAGGTTGGGCCGGAAGCAACAATATCTTTTCGGCCGTAAGTATCCCTAAGCGCTAATAATGCCAGCCGCAAACCAACGTCACGCTTGTTTTCCGGATGCTGACCTTGATTGTCGCTGCTGATATCCACTGTTGAAATAATGCCCGAATTTTTAGTTTTGCTTACAGCAGTATACTGTTCCAGCCAAAATTTGGGTATACAGTCAGCACCCCCTATGTAGGGTGCAATTTGCACCATATAAAACGGAAAATCGCCTTGACCCCACAATCGGCGCCAAGATTCAATCAGTGCTTGCTGTTTTTGGGCGTATTGCGCATCGCGATAATTGGTTTCCCCCTGGTACCAAAGTATCCCCTTGATCCCTATGGGAATCATGGGGCGAATCGCGTGGTTATAAAGGCAGGCCGATTGTGTCACGCGCATGTGCCAGAAGATACCCTCATATCCATCTGGGGAAAACTTTCCATCCTTTAAAAGGCACTTGGACCAGCCGCCATAAGAAGTCAGAAAATATTCCGTAAACAAACGTTCTTTCTCTTCATTAGTATAATTTTTATATTCTCGGTATACCTTTTGTATTTTTTCCATTTCGGCAAGATTCCCGTCTTTCCAATTCTGATTGACGGCAAAACTCTCCGGCGGCATCCATGCTTCAATGGCAGAACTCCCGACGGCGACGTTCATCAGCCCGATAGGAATCCGCAATTCTTGCCATAGTTTCAAACCGAAGTAATAACCCACACGGCAAACCCCGGGCAGACTATTGCTGTCGCAGGACACCCAATTATTATACGGGGAAATAGCGTCCTGCGGCACGGGCACAATTGCATTGCCTGCTGTCATAAAACGTATCAGGGGAACACACTCAACGCTTGCCGCTTCCTGAGGAACCTCTCTGAAAGTAAGCGTCATATTGGACTGGCCTGCACAGAGCCACACATCGCCAACGACCACATTCATGAATTCTTGCCGTCTCCCTTGACTTGTTACTGTCAATTTTTCCGGTTGTGCAGAGGCTGACAAAGGAGCCAGACGCACCATCCATTTACCATCCATATCGGCAATAGCCGACTTTTCCTGTTCGTTAAATTGTACGGTAATTTTTTCTCCGCGATCAGCCCATCCCCATACAGGAACCGGCATATCTCGCTGCAATACCATATTATCGCTGAATATCTTTGTTACTTTCAATTCCGATGCTATACCGGATGTCGAAAATACCCCCATCAAAACTCCCATCAATAACTGATGCCGAATACCTCTCATTGCTATCATTGTTTTTTATCCTTTATTCATTCGGTTACTTCTTTTTATCATTTCTTCAACAAAATACTATTTTACGGGATTGACAGTGATCCAGTATTTTACCGGTTTCAAATTCTGTTTGGCTTTAACGTCAAGGTCGGCCTGGTACCGACTTGACTTTGTACGCAAATAATCCAACGATTCTTTTAATTGGGGGTCTTTATCCACTTCCGGCATATAGGTCTGGAAATTGGCAAAGAAATTCCTGATCATCCAATTTTCAAACGTCTGCTTGTTTCTAATCTCTCCCAATAGTTGATTGAACGGCGAGGAGAACGGATTACTGATAAATTCTGCTGCCAGATTGATCCCTTTTTCAAGATCAGCCGTGCTGAAAACTTTTTTCTGATCGCCCCACATCACTTCGGCTTTGGGGGTGGATAGATGGCTTACCTTAAGTTCGAAACGATTTAACTCCTGCTGAAATGGCACAAAGGGCAGAATACTGACATTCCCACTCGGGTCTGTATCCGCACCCGTAAAGCAAAATGGGTAGCGAGTACTTTCAATCTCCACCATTCCGGGCTTCTGGCTTAAAATTTTGTGCCCATCGGAAACCGTGGTCTGTCCATTTAAATCCATGTTAATTTCGGCAACTTGACCATCGAATCCCATCGCTTTCAAAAACGCATACGCCATGGCCAGCTGTCCGTTTGCTTCCGGATGTACCCCATCAACGCCGGCAACATGGTAATTCTTGCCCAACGCGGCCTTCGCCTTGAGCATAGCAGACATCATTACGCCGTTGACATTCGCAAAGCCAACGTTTTCTTTCTGTGCGATTTCCTGGTCAAATTCGGCTAATTTGGCCAGTGTTTCATTATATCCATTGGCGTCCGTATCATTGCGTACCTTGTAGGTGTCTATATCTACCACACCGGGAGTACCGACAATTACCTTTACTCCTTTGGTCTTGAAAAAATCGACGATCTTTTTCATGCTCTCACGATGAGGTTCACCGGCAAGCTGCTCCTCATAGCGACGATAATAACCATCATTCATGCCGTAGCAGGTGGTAATAACAGTCGGCTTCCAGCTCCAAACATCAGTTTCCATGCGTGCGGTAAAGCGTATTGCGTGTTCACCCCCACAGCCGAAGTTAAATGTTTTGACATCTTTCAGCCCGGAACAAGCCAGCAGATAGGCTTCAATATAGCAGGAATATATCTTCTGTTCCGTAATCGAGTCGCCCGCAATCGCAACTCTGTCACCATCTTTGATCATAAGCTCTGCCGCGCCAACAATTGTACCGGCAACCATAACCATGGCAGCGAACAGTGCGAATGACAGCTTTTTAAAGTTCAACGTTTTCATTACAACTCCCTTGTTAATGCATCTGACTTTCTTTATAGAAATTGAAAAATCAGTTAGCTTGAATAATAACCCTTTGTTGTCCTGTTTTAAATATTCGGCCATCCAAAAGCTCAATTGTAATGCCTGATGGAATGTCTATATCTGCTTCAATCGCTCCGGACATACGCCTGCACTCCACACTAATCCTACCCAAAGGCGTATTGACGGAACCTTTTACTTCGGACAAATCCCCGAGATTCGGACAAAAGGAAATTTTTGGAAAACCTTCTCTGGTCGGCGCCAATCCTAAAACATACCGCTGCAAATAATTCACTGGGGCCAGAGAAAACGCATGACAGACACTGCCGTAATTGTTGATTGCGGCCTTGCCCTGCTGATGAACTCCCATTTCCCAGATAGTAAGGCACCCACTGTCCAGATTCGGCTTCCAGTATTTTTTGATAAGGCGCTCGATCTCTCTGGGCTTTTCAAGTTTGATCATCGCTTCAAACAGAAAATGCATCATATAAAGCTCAGGCATCAGCAAATCCTCTCTGAAGATTGCCCTCTCGACCTGCCCTCTTATACCATCAGAAACATGCCCGCTAAGGAGCGCCAGCGCATGGGCAAGTTTTCCTGCCAATGGCGGCTGATCGTTCTGATCGCTGGCCAAATATTCTATAAAGCACTCCTGCTGCTGATTCCAGAAAGCCTTTTCGATTTGTTGTGCCACCCGCCTGGCCCGTTCTCGATAGTCAGCCGCTCTTGCAGCATCCATTGGCTGATAAATATCACTCAAAGCAGATAAGGCGAGAACATAAAACCAATTCAACGCACAGGAATTTCTGCCATTCAGCGTTATACCATTCAGTTCAAAAGACCAATCTATAAAATTCCAATACACATCCGGCGGATTTAACAGTCCCTGGGAGTCTGAAAAACTCCCGCATTTTTCAACAATATCAGAAACTTCGTCAAGAACCTCTTTGACATAATTTCGATCACCTGTATAGACAAGGTAATCCCATAAGATCAGAGGCAAAAATAAATTTGTCGCAAATAAAACCACCTTGGGATTTCCATCATATGGGCAGACTCCAGGGATAAGTCCATCATCTCTTCGCTGGCTTAATGCAAGGGATAAACATCTGCGAGATAAGTCTTCCCGCCCCGTCATCTGCAACCAATACCGGTTTACAACCAGAAAATCGTTTACCCAAAATGACATTTCACGCCATGGACAATCTATAATTGTATCCGTTGCACAGGAACTGAGCGTTAACAAAGAACGGCTCCACAGATCGGCATAAAACTCCTCGTCGCAATTGAACTCAGATGGAATGGAAATAGGATACCGCTTATCAATTATTTTTAGAGAATAAATTGTGATGTCTCTGTGAAACTCCCGCAAAACCAATTGCATGTAACGGCCGCCGCGCCAACGCAGAGGATTGCTCAAGCTTTGACGTCCTTCGGCTAATATGTACCGGTCGGCAAAGCGATACTCGGCGACACTTAGATTCAGCCGATCCCCCGCAATTGCCTCCTGATAACCCACATCAATAATCGTCCCTTCCGGAGCATCGATATCAAGACAGAAGTGACCTGCAAATTCATACCTAAAATCGACTACAAACGCTACACCGCCACCGTCTGATACCGGCTGAATTTTCTGAGGCTGTCCTTTGATCAGAGCGGAAAAATCCATCTGTATATCGCAGCGTTTTTCTTTCTCCAGAACCGTCGCAACATCCGGATTCTGGATATCGTCAAGTCGTTTGACGGTCTTCATAACAGGAATTTCAACAGGCTGTATTTCCGTTTGCGAAAGCTGGGGGATATCTCGCAAAAACAATTTTTTACTGTAAATTTTCCGGCTCGGATCAATGATTTGTGCATTTAACCATGCGGTGTCATCTGCAAATGTTTGCCATCCCTGCGGCGATTTTCTTAAGTCTCGCCATTCCATAAGGCCCATCTGAGGCGTGTAATTGGGAACATCCTGCGTACGATACTCCTGCGCAAGCTGCACTTGCCAGCGATGGTCACAAACACTATTTCCAGCACTTATAAACAACGCCGGCTGGGCCGGGGAGGCCATAAATGTAGAGAAATTATTACAAAATACTTCTACAGCAATACTATTTTCGCCTTTTATTGCATATTCAGCAATATCATAGGTATCGAGAAAATTACAATTTTCTGTTCCCCGAGCAGGGCCTGAACCAATCTGTTTTCCATTCAAGTATAAAACATAGTAACTCTCCGCCGCAATATGAATGGTCGGATTTGCTGCAAGCTCATTGAAAAGGATCTTTCGTCTTGCCCTGAAAACACACCCTTTTATTTTCTCGCTTCCAGCCGGAGCGATCAATTGAATTTTTCCTGAATACTCTTGCCTGCCAAATATTTTTATCATGAGTGGAACTCCATGCGTTGCTCAATTATTGCCCGCAATTCTCAATCGATGGACCAAAACTTTTCCCTGTCCTTCCAAAATAGCCCAATGTATCGCTAAAAAATCATCCTGATTCAATTTGATAAGCGATGGCTGTCCAAATCTCAAACTGTTACTCATGTCTAAATAAGATGCAATGTTAACAGAGGCGGCTTTGTCCCAGATGTTTTTTTCTGCTAAAATTTGGAACTTGTTATCAACGAGTTTTACAATTCGAACATATAAGCCAACCTGGCCTTCTCTTTGAGCGTGGATTGTTAACAAACGATTTGCTTCCAGTGGAATAAGGTTGGAAGCCTGACCTGGAATACCGGTATCGATTGGGGAAGTCCAGGTTCTTCCAGAATCCTCTGAAATAGTAATTTGATTTGGAAGATTTTTCCCTAAGCAAGCATCATGAGCCCAAACGATGGAGATAATCCTCCCATCCAACATCTCACAAAATCTCGTTTCAAAAGGAAGAACACTTCCGCTTTTGGACATGAAATAGCAAGTATCGTCACTCCATGTCAACCCTTGATCCTGGCTTCGTAAGAGAATACCATTCTTTCCGGAAGGGTTGCTGCCATTCCAAAGCGGAAAGGGGCTTCCCCCCGCCAAAAGATCATATAAACGGCGGAGCAAAAGTGTACCCCCTGGCGGGCGGAGTAAAAGTGTACCCCTGTAACTAAAAACCTGTGATAATGGACTGCAGAACGTCGCTTCAAGACATTTCCAGTCTATTATGCAGGAGAAATCAGGAGTGTACACCAACATGGACCAATGGATCGAATTAAGGCGTAAGCTGTGTACTGATGGAGTTTCTCTGCGTCAGTTGGAACGGGACACCGGCATTCACCGAAAGACATTACGTAAAATCAGGGACCATAGTCAGCCGCCGGGCTATCAGCGTTCGCAGCCGACCCTCGCATTGAAGATCGGCCCCTACCTTGGCCGCATCCAGGCGATACTTGATGCCGACAACGCGGGTCACAAGAAGCAGTATTACACCGCCAAAAAAATATGGGAGATTTTACAATCGGAAGGATTTACCGGCGGCTATACGATTGTCAAGGATGCGGTTCGTCAGATTACAAAGACGTCCCAAGAAGTCTTCATGCCCCTAAGTCAAAAACCCGGCGACGCCCAGATGGATTTCGGTCAGGCGGCTATCAAGTTCAACGGTATCCTAAAGAAAATCATGTTTTTCGTAATGAGCATGGTTCATTCCGATGCGTTGTTTGTGATGGCGTTTCCCCGTGAATGCACGGAAGCTTTCATGGAGGCCCATGTCAGGGCATTTGATTTCTTTGGATGTATCCCCAATCGCATCAGTTATGATAATACCCGGATTGCGGTTACGAAAATATTGATTCATCATAAGCGCCACTATACAACGGCCTTTAAGCAGCTGATCAGCCATTATCTCTTCAAGCCTCACTTCTGCAATGTCCGAAAGCCCAATGAGAAAGGTGTCGTCGAGGGCAGTGTGAAGTATTCAAGGCTTAACTTTATGGTTCCTGTGCCGGATGTTAGCGATTATGATGACCTAAACAGGCTCTTGCGTGATTGCTGTAAATCTGATCTTGAACGCATCTTACGCGGCAAACGTTCCTTGAGCAAAAAACAATTGCTTGCCGAAGACTGTATCGCGGCGATGGCTCTGCCGGATGCCCCGTTTGATTATCGAAAGACAACCTCGGTATTTGCCAGCAGTGTATCCCTGGCTCGCTATGACACCAATGATTATTCGGTGCCGGTTTCTTCGGCTCATCATGCCGTAACGATCAAGGCGTCGGTCCACTTTATCGAGATTTATAGGCAGGATAAATGCATCGCCAAACACCGCCGCAGCTGGGACAGAGAACAGCAGATATTTGATCCCTTACACTATTTAGAGCTGTTAGAACGCAAACCTGGTTCATTGGATCATGCCAGACCTTTAGAGGATTGGCATCTGCCGGATTGCTTTAACAGTTATCGCCAATGCCTTGAGACGCATCGTGAACACGGCACCAAAGAATACATCCAGATATTGCTTTTGCTGAGGAAATACTCCATTCCGCAAATCGCTGAAGCCATTATCAAAGCCTTAAATTGCAGGATTTACTGCATTGACGCAATCCAGCAATTCCTTCTGACTGCCGAGGATTATGCCTTTACGACATTCAGTCTTGTCGGCCGAGAGCATCTTCGCCGCATTATAGTCAAAACGACGGATGTCACAGCGTACCGTTCATTGGTATTGGGAGGCGGCCATGTCCAACGAGCGTAAATCCACGGTTCTGCTTGAACATCATCTCAAGCAGCTGAAACTGCCTACCATGCTTAAGGAATATCCTCTGTTGGCTCACAGCTGTTCACAGGAACAATGTGATTATCCGACCTATTTGCTGCGACTCTGTGAAAAAGAGCTTGCCGACCGACAAAGGCGTGCCATGGACAGGCGGATTCAGGCGGCTCGGTTTCCGATGCTCAAAACCATTGATAGTTTTGACTTTGCATTACAGCCCTCCGTCAATGCACCGTTGGTCAGAGAGCTGCTTCGCTGCGAGTTTATTGATCATCGTGAAAATGTTCTGCTGATAGGTAATAGTGGAACCGGAAAAACGCATCTGGCAACGGCATTAGGCTTTGCGGCTTGCTGTCAAGGCTGTAATGTTCGATTCTCCAGCTGTACGGCGCTGATCACTCAGCTGCTGGAGGCCAGAGAAGACAGGCAGTTGCAGCGACTTCTGACACAGTTGGGAAAGCACAGCTTGCTGATCCTGGATGAACTTGGCTATGTGCCGTTCAGCAAGGCCGGCTCTGAACTGCTGTTTGAGGTCGTCAGCAGAGCCTATGAACGGCAGAGCTTGATGATTACGACCAACCTGCCATTCGAAAGCTGGACAGAGGTGTGCGGGTCTGAACGATTGACCGGTGCGATGCTGGACAGGCTAACACATAAGGTTCATATTATTGAGGCCAATGGGCAGAGTTATCGCCTTGAGCAGAGCCGTAAACGCCTGGCAAGACAGCAGAAGACAACAGGTCAGGATTAAAATTGACAGCCGGGGCGGTCTCGGCTATAGATAAAGCAGGTGGTATATTTTTGCTCCGCCAGGGGGTACACTTTTACTCCGCCGTTTATAAATTTATAGAGCCACCCTATATTCGTTGCATGAGCGGCCTAAAAAGGGCTGTTCTTCTTTGTAATCTTCTATAATGAATGGAGTTATATGCTTCTTTGTTTTTCTTAAAAAAAAAGGTTGAAAACAAGAAGCAAGAATGTATAATGGTCAACAGGTTTAGCGGTAACGCATATAAAAGCATAGTTGCTTTTATTGTTTATTGCACTGATTGAGTTTGTACGATTAATGAATTAGGTGAATCCAGATGAATTACATCTTTTTATTGGTTGCAGTTGTTCGAGTTCATCGTTTATATTTGATTGTCTCGCTCACAGCGATGCTCTGTTTATCCTCGTCTCTGACAGCGGATGTCAGGCTTCCGGCAATTATTGGCGATAATATGGTTATTCAGGCCAATGGTTCCATACCGATATGGGGCTGGGCGGCACCCTACGAAAAAATTACGGTTAAAATCGGAAATAAATCAAAGAAAACGACGGCCGATATTAGTGGAAGATGGCTTGTTGAACTTGGACCCTTTAAGGCCGGAACGTCGAATGTCACTGGGGTTGTCTCTGGGATTAAAAACTCAATACTTCT
>CAYTHV010000110.1:0-11255 GCA_964437685.1 uncultured Pirellulales bacterium | reverse complement strand
CAGCCATCCCTTGCCGTATCGCTCGCTCTTTGCCGCTGTTTCCCATACCTGACGAGTGGCATCAACTATTTTTTTTGCGTATCCTAAAACATTGGGATCCTTTGTGACTATATATTTATCAACCAGTCCATCAAGATATTTCCCGCTGCACTGGTGGCAATTTTCAAAGTTCATGGCAACATTTTTATAGTTTCGTGGAAACTGGCCATTTTCCCACCAGCCCCCCACCCCAAATTGCCGATCAGTCACGTCTTCTGGACGCAGGGGCTTCATGGTTACAGCGTTCACCCCGCTTCCAAGGAGTCCGGACTTGTCACGAAAAATCGTTTCGATGATTTGCTGAATGGTCTTTTCGGCCAGCGAAAGACTCTCTCCATACGAAACAGGAGGAAAAGCCAGCTTGCATACATCAGTTGTTTTCATAATAATCCTTTAAAATAATAATAGAATGAATGTTTAATTCTCTTCCTAATTCAACGATTTATTGATTTATTTGCACAAATCCAATCTTACCAACATGTCCACCCTCCATCAATATTCAAGACTTGCCCAGTCATATAGCTGCTTTCATTCGATGCCAGAAAAACAACCGCTCCAGTGAGCTCGTCGGGATTACCAATCCGGCCCAAAGGAGTCTTTTGATTCAGTCTTGACTTAAAAGCTTCATAGTCAGGATTATTTCTATAGAGCGGGTTGCTGTCATTGGGAAATGGCCCGGGAGCAATTGCATTGACTCTTATTTTTCGAGAACCCCAATAAACCGCCAGATAACGGACCATCTGTTCAATACCCGCTTTGGCGATTCCGTAATCAATCGGATTGGGGGTCATGGGCGGCGGATAAACCCGAGGATCCGGGGCAACATGGCCGTACATGGAAGAAAACATAATAATACTGGCACTTTCTGAAAAGTAGTTGGATGACGCCTTTAGCAATATAAACGCACCCGCAAGATTAATATGAAGAGTCGCATCTAATTGGTCCATAGTGATATCCTCAACACTTTTGCCTGTTGCCGCATAGCTCAAATTTATAAGAATGTCTATTTTTCCAAATATCTTGACAGTTTGAGCAACAGCTTTCGTAATCGACTCTTCTTCCGCCATATTTATGTGAATTCCAACACATGAGGTTTTAGAGCAGGATGAAGCAATACTGTCAGCTATTTCCTTGGCCTTGTCTATATTCAAATCGGCAATTATTATCCATGCGCCTTGTTCGGCCAGCTTTCGGCAAATAGTCTGCCCGAAATACCCGGCTCCACCGACAACCAATGCAACCTTCTTATTTAAATCAAACATTTTTCGCCTCTGAATATTTTAAATGGTAATTCACTGTTGAAATAACAATTTTTCATTCACAGTCAACAATTAATGAGTTGTTCAACTCCGCCATATAATGGGATGTTTTGATCATTATATCGCAATGTACCCTTTATATCGCGAGGCAAGCGTATGCTGCCGGATAAATGATCATTTTCAACTGTAAAGTTCGCTTCAATCCATCCTGCAGGATGAACCATCTTCCCAGTAATATATTTTAGCGGCCCTGGCTGGGGATTAATGTCGACCGTTGCAAAACCCATTGAATCCGGACGAATGCCAAGTATGGTAGCAAAGTAATGATAGATCGGATGCGATCCCCATCCATGGCAATCCGAACGGGTCGGCTCCGGCCATTCTGGAGTGGTTTTGAAGCCCTGCGATTCCAAATTGAACCATAATCCCATGCGTTCCAAAAACGCATCCATTAACTTCAGTTCTCGATAGGCCTCAAACAGATAATGAGTGAATGAAATAGTGGTTTTTGCCAGGTTTTTTTCATTCAATAGTGAGTAACGTATCCGATCTTGTTTTTCAGCATCGAGCTTGCCGCTCAGAACCGCCAAACATTGAGCATGCTCAGAAAAATAGCATCGATCGGGGGCATCGGCAAACAATCCGCGTTTAGAGTCCCAAAATACTTCTGTAGCTTTGTGAGCAATTTTATCTGCCAGGCGAGTCCATCTTGCTTTCAATTCAGGCTCATTCATCCACTCTTCCAAACGAGCTACAAGATTTAGTATATAAACCATATACCAGTTTATTATTCCACTGATCCCGGATTCCGCCCCAGGTGGTACGCCATCTTTCCATTCGGGAACCCAGTCAACGAAATTCCAGCCGGTAGGACGTTCGATTAAACCATCGCGGTTCTGAAAGGTTATGAGAGCTTCCAGTACATTTCGGACCCCGGGCATTCGCCGTTGTATGAATTCCCGATCTCCTCGCCACAAGGCAAAGTCATGAACCATTCCAATCCACGCCAGAGAGAATGGAGCAATGACTTGCAGACATCTGCCTGGATACAATGATCGGGTTAATCCTGATGGAAGCCGTGATATGTCAAAGGTCTCAATTGCCTTCCGTGGCAAACGACCGTCATGGGTTGTTGTCAGCGTGGTCAGCATCTGGAGTCGGGTATCTCCTGAATACATCAATTGTTCATAATAAGGACAATCGAAATATACCTCATGTGCGCACATCTGCAGACCCCGGAAAGCAATAGGTATTACACTGCTCAAACGAACGTCGTTCGAAGAAAAAGAGCTTTCCATTTCAAGAGGATATCGCGTTTCACTGAGTCTGAGTTTTTCAATCGTCAGTGGTGCATCCTCAGTTTGAACATACAATTGCAGATAACGGCCTGCCTGCCACCACAATGTCTCAAAGGCCCTTTTTTTACCTCCATCAGGAAAAAAGATATCACCTACTCCCAGAAAATACTTACCTTCAATCTGATCTCTGTTTCCCTTGGTTAAAGCCTGTGGTTCATTGAAAAGAGATTCTGCCCATTGAAGGTCGATCAGACTTCCCATGCCGCCGCTTGTGGTGATTGAGGGATATGCACAATAGTAGTTTTGCAGGTCGTAAACGACCCTGCGGCATGATCGCGGTGGAATGGTAATGGATTTCTCTTTCCCTATCAGATCCCAGCATGGCACTTCATCAATCAGGTTGTCACGCTCCAAAACAGGACTCTTCGTCATATCGCCATAGGCTGTTTTGGAAACAAATCGAGCAATCCCTGTCTTAACCTCTTTTTTAATTCTTGGCGGCAAAACAGCCGGCCTCATAAGATGAGACGGGGGCGCTCCATTTCGCAAATAACCATTGGTGCCCTCATGAAGAATATCCACTGGCATCCATCCTTCCCCACTTCCTCTCTCAAATCCCCAGGGGAACCTGTCTGCATGAATTTTTACGTTAGCACCCTTTCCCCAATAAGGCGTTAAGTACCCGGAGCGAAGCTCAACAAATTCAACACCTTCGATCTTTTTATATTCCCATTCGGAAGTACCCGTTCCGATTCGATCAGAAAAACTTTCAGGAGCAAATATAAATCCATGACAAAGAGTCATCTGAGTGTGGGGTGCAAGATCACCAAGCGACCACACTTTGGCTACAATAACATGTGGTCCTTCATCAAGGGTAATATCATACGTTTCAAAGTACCAATTATCCACGGACCCATATTCACTGCCCCTCCCAATCCATCGGCCGTCCAAAAATAACTCATACCGTTCATCGGCACTGACATGTACACGAATAGTTTCTCTGTGTTCCAGAGAAAAACATTTTCGATAAGCCACCACAAATGGAGTTCCACCCAGGTCTTTACCTTTAATCCACCGGCATGGCCACAGACCCTGCAAATGCCAGGATTGGTTTTCACTGAACCGTATAAATGGTGCAGTTTGAATCAAAACATGCATACAATTTTCCCCTTATATATAAATCTTTCGTCATACTTTTGTTCCGCAATTTTTATACACTCACCAAATATTTCATTACTATGTTTGCCGGTATCTGATCCGAAAACTCTCTATATAAAGATTTTGTAACGGCCAAATTCGCGGCAATAGGCAACATCAGCAAGATCATGTCCTTTAAACCGTGAGCCTCTAAACAGATCATTCGTATCCTGCATACCTCCGATTAAAAGCCGGATACTATCCCTTCCAACTGAAGCACTTGGTTATCGTGTCCGCAGGATTCTCCCTCATTTTCTGATAGACTGCCGGAGCATCTGCGTATGGAAGTGTTTCAGAAACCAGTCCATCAAGACTGAAATCAGGATCCGCCAGCAATTCGATGGCTCGAAAAACATCCTTCAATTCATGCACCCTCGGAACGATAAAACCGACTTCGTTGTTAAACAGGTCATAATAACATATCTCTATCGGTTCGGCATAACTTCCCTGGGCGATGAGTCGCGGACCTCGCCAGCCGTTCTGAAGATGTGTTTTCTGCTTAAGGACTTCAAAGACGCCAATTTCATTGCCGCCGGTACTGCCGGCATTGTCCGAAGCCGAGCCGCACGGATCCTGTCGCGGCTTGTCTCTCAGCAGACTCAATGACGGCCCCATTGTTTTGGATGAGCCAGTGGCATCGAGTACAACCTCTGCGCCATAGGGGAAATAAGGCTCAAACGCCTTTCGAAGATTGCCGGAAGGAGCCACAACCGGAATCCCTGCCTGCTGGGCAACTTTCCGGCGATGTTCCATCAGGTCCGTCGCCACCACGTTTGCGCCTCCATATTGCAGCAGTCTTGCACACAGTTGGCCGACCAATCCAAGCCCAACTACAGCCACCTGTTCTTTGATCCGAACATTTGCCAAATCTACACCATGCAAGGCCGTTGCCAATAATGCGGTTAATGTGGCCTCTCGATAATCTACTCCCTCCGAAAGAATAAAAACCTCTTCCTCGGGTACAATAAGGTGCCCGCAGTGCCCGCCCCAGGAAGACCCCAGTTTATCGCTCAAAGGAAGCCCGCCGCGAACGCATGCCATCGTTCCTTTCTTCAGGCCTTTGACAGCCTTACCAACTGCAATGACTTCTCCGACCGTAGAGTACCCTGGAATCAGAGGAAACCCGGATGCATTTTTCTCCTTACCGGCAAGTGTTCGCAACTCTGTCCCCGGACTGATGCTGGAGTAATGCGTCTTCATAAGTACCTGGTTATTCTCAATCTCAGGTATCTCTACAGACCATACGCCTACTTTGAATAGCGATTCAAATACCACTGCATCTGTTTTCATTTCTATCTCCTTTTTCTTGTGTCCTATTAAAATTATAGTCGTTCCCAACAATTAGTCTGATGGTTATACTGCCGGATAACTTTGGCCGGTGTACCCACTGCAACGCTATAGGGTGGAATATTTTTGGTTACCACAGCATTGCTTCCGATCACGGAATGTTTTCCGATGGTCACATTTGGAAGCACACATACGCCCTCTCCGAGCCAGACCTGATCTTCGATCAGCACCGGTCCCGGATGAACCAGCGGCTGGGGCATAATCCCCTCATAGATATTCTCATAGCCGTGAAGATTATCACTAATATACACTCTTTCAGCTATGACAACATCCTTGCCAATACTTATTCGATTGCATGCGATAAAGTGAGCATTTCGGCCAATGCTCGTCCTGTCACCAATTTCAAGCCTGGGCTGAAATTGTTTTCCCGCATATTCCTTAATACAATCCAGCCAGCAGTTCTCAAAAATTCCAATATTTTCACCCAGATAGATACCCTTGGGATTGAAGGAAAGAAATGGAGAGACAATCAAGCTTCCTTTTCCGATAGAGCCAAAGTCGCTTCTCAACAGCCGGGTGTAAATTTGCGCTTTTTTGAAACGAAACCATAACTGTAAATTCATTATTCCCATTTTGAATATCTAATCCTTTACAATTAAATTTTAAAATTTATTCTAACTATATTATTTCTATTTTTTAACATTCCGCAGAAGATGCCTTCCTCGAAAGAAGACACTACAACACCCGTCTACCAGTCGAAAAGACACCGTAATGGTAAAAGTGCTTGTTGAATTCGGTGTCCCATCCTGAGTGTACCTTTTCTCAATCACAAACTATCACCGTAACGAGAAATATTTCCCCGGGTTGGACAGGATTCATGAAGTCGCGAATGGGGGCAAGCGTTTTGATCCCTTTCTTCTGCAAAGGCACGGCAATATTCATCCCAAACCGACTGCCCGACTTCAGGAGCAGAGGCGACAAGACCTCCTGTGGTACTGAAAAAACCATAAACGTGCTGTCATTGGATACTGATGTCTTAACAGCAATCCTTTTCTGTATCCCACCTGAAATCAGATAACTGGTGCCAGAACCGGCTTGGGTACCCTGAACAAAGTGACAAAAGGCGGCCAAAGGTCCCTCTGGAGTCTTTATAAACTCAAAGACCGCCAAATCTTGTGTAACCACCCTGGGAAGGTACCACTGATCCGTCTTTCCGAAGGGGTCAATATAGAGACCCACGCCAGAGAAAACATCTTCGGCTGCAAGACTTTCACCATTAACTTCGAGGGCTACAAGAAGGTTGCCATCTGATACGGTTGCTCTGGCCAGAACACTCCCACCCAGATCAATCGCAGGAAGACTCTTCCAATCCGAAGGATTTCCATCGACGCGTAACGCTGGATGGCTGTTGTTCTTCAGCAGCATATAGCGGCCGGATATAAGCTTGGCTTTTGCCCCGTTTACCGAACAGCTAAAATCGAATGGAAGCGGCTTGTCGTATTCCAGAGAAGCTTGCTGTAAACTAATGGTCTCTTCTTTCTGCCCCAGGGGGGGAAGCTGAAGCGACAATTTGCTTTCAGCGCCATTCAGGACGATTTTCAATTCTTTGCGTAACTCCTTTGAAACAGGATTCTTGAAGATGACAGAGGCATTGCCTGACGCCATCGGAAAAGCCGAGACATCTACTGCATCGACTTCGGCAGAAGCGGCGACCCCATTGGCGATCGCATTACAGAGCTCTTGTTCTGTTCCAGGTTTTCCTTTAATAAACAGAGGAAATGGCGACATCGGAATAACGGTTCGCCCATCGGAATCTTTCGGGTAGCTGACTTCATTTTCCATCAAGTCGATGAATTTCAGATCCTGCGTGCCGAAATCAAACTTGTATAGAGGCGGATTCTCCTTCCACCGGTCAACACTCTCCTTGTGCCCCCAGATGGCCGCGATTGGAGAGCCGGTCTTATCCTCTTTGAATGCATAGCAGCGGACGTAAGGGGCAAACCGGATGTCTTTATAAAAGGAGGCATTGCCCAAGAGCCGTCCAAGCGTGTTAGGCATTTTGTCATAGACTCTTGGAGTGAAATCAAAATCCATATAGCGATTAGGCTGTGCAAAATCCTGCATGCAGGCAACACGGTCCTGGTACTTCAGCGCAACTAACCAATTCCTCGCACTAAAGGCCGATGCAATTCTCTCCGCCCTTCCGATGTGGTAGGATAAAGGCCCGAAGTACCACGCATTTGCGGAATGGCAAATATAGGGCGAAACACCTTCCTGCGGGATATTAAAGGGACAGTAATTACCCCCTTCATTGATGTAAAAAGGCCAGCTTCCACATCCATTCCGGTCCAGCATCGCGAGAAATGCCGCGATATCCGAGTCTACATCCGGATTTTCAGGGAAATTGCGATAATGGTGACAGGCCGCTCCGTCAAATTGCGCATTCGGATCTAACCGTTTGGTATCCTGAATATAACGCTCGACCCATTTTGTGCCACATTCCGGATCCATGCTCCAGGGACCGCCTTCAATCAGCACCTTTGCCTCCGGATTGCCTTTTTTGATGCCTCGACAGGTGGCCAGCAGAAACTTGGCAAAAGCATCGGGATTGCCTTCCAGCGGCATACAGCCGGGATTACTTTCCCCCGTAAACCACCATATCTTGTTCCAGGGTCGGTTCCTGGCCTTGACGGCACAGATATTTTCAAACTCGGCGAGCTGTTCATCTGTCGGATTGAGCATGGTTTTTACGTTTATCATTTTGATCTTGCCGTTTTCCTCCGATATCTCACCACCGATACCGTTATGCAGCTTGAGAACCCCACGGCCCATGGGCTCAATTCTATATTTTTCGACTAACTGCATCCGTTCCTTATCGAGTGCATAGTCCAGGTCATTGGCGAACGAGCCAAAATCACAGGCAAATGAGCCGAAACCGATGGCACGCTCCCTTTCCAAGAACCGCTCCATATCCGGGCCGCCGTCCTGAAGGCTATAGACATAGAAGAGAGCAAATAAATTTTTATTCTTATGTGTATTATCCAGAAAATCCATGACGGAAAAACGGAAATAGTCTTTGAACGGACGATCCTCTCCATCGATAGTGAAAACACTGCTGACAGCGAACACGCCGCGAAGTTTATCTTTGAAGATATTATTGCTCAACTTATCAAGACGGACCGAACTCTTTCCTGTATCATCTGTCTTGAATCGATACGTATCCTCGAAGATTTTTTTGAAAAAGAAATCTTCCACAGAAAGGGAAACGGTGCCTTCGATATTCGGCCGGGATTGAATAAGAAGATTGAAATCAGGTTCCTGTCCGAACCTGAGAAAATTACCACGGGCAGCGCTGACCATCTGGGCGGCCACAGGAGGTTGTGTGAAATCCGTCAGACTGCCATCTTCAAGTTGTATATCATCGATCCAAACGCATTCCTCTTGTTGGTCTGAAGCGGCTGACATCAATTGAGCTCGAAAGTATATTCCGCCAAATCGATCATCGGGAACTAAGGCAGTTGTATAGCGTTTCCATTCGTTATTTATGGAAAATGGCGGAATTTTTTGAATAAATTCATCACCATGTCGAAGCTGGCGCCCCCACAGGCTGACGACAAGTTCTTTCTCACAGGAGCCTTTGGCATAAAAACTTAACGTATATTGTTTTCCCGAAACAAAAGGGATTGCAAAAGGCCCCAGAGGCAAAGGACATCGGATCGGCAAAGCCTTGATACGCAGGCTATGAGAACCAGTATGAAATTCCTTATCGTCAAGTTCATAAAAATTCTGATATTTTAGAGGAATAAGGCTTTCCGCAAAACAAGGATATCCCCAATATCGGAGTCCTGCCTCAAATGATGGATTTAAAATGAGATTTTTAGCGGCTCCGTAATCGGGAAGACGCAGTTTGTCGATTTCCCAAAAATCGATGCCATTGGGGGATAATCCTGACGTATCTTGAGTAGTTTGAGTACCCCGAATATCCAGCAGGAACATCATGATGCCATCCTGATTTGCGTAAAAGGTTATCGCATTGGGGGTTATTCTGACCTCAGAACATCCCTCCGGAAAAATAGTAAATGATTTTTGATTTGAACCGGGGAAGAACCTGATCGCCGCCCCTTTTAAATCATCTCCGCTGAAGCTGATAGTTTTTTTTTCATCAAAAGAAATCGTTTTTTCGCCTTTGACATATTCACCGGATAATATCATATAGGGCGGGAATTCGAACTTGGAATATCTGGTCTTCTGCAATGCAGGAACATCTAACAGACATTTGCTTTCAACTCTTATCATACCATCTTCAAGAAGACTCATACTTAACTTGTATGTTCCCAGTTTCTTATCGCTATCTGTCCAGTCTCTCACATCGGCAGTAAATTCGGAACTGTTTCCAATCAAATTTTCCTTGATGTTCATGAAGAACACCGGGTTGATATCGCCCTTGCCGAAATTGAAGATTTCAAAAAGAGTGCATATGGCATCATTATCGATACACATGAGTATATTTGACCAACTTGCCTTTCTCCAGACACTCTTGGCCCCACAGACGATGGTCCCATTAGGCGTAAATATCGGCTGTTGAATGTCAACAGAAGCACTTTCACTCGAGACATCTGTCGCTGTGACTGAGTATCCGGTCATCCATATAACCAGTACGATCAAAATCAGCTTTTTTACATTCATCTTCTTAGCCTTTCCTTAAATCAAATATTTGTTTTTCTTCTTCACGGGTCCTATTGAAAATCAGTAAACTACATTAAGTCCCGACTTCCGTCACAAACGGGTTTGTTAATGAAATTACTCCCGTGAAATTTAGTGATGATTGGATACCTCCGTACAAAAAGGAATGCCGGCAATCCAGCCTGACGATAAAAATTGCAAATTGGATTATCTGCCCAGACATAGCGAACAGTTATAGGTTTTGGAACCTTCTTACTCCACACCACTATATTAAGATGAACCTGCCAGTTACCTCTCGCCTCAGCCACTGCTGAAACAGTCAGCGCCATCAGCCATATAACAACAAACAACAAAGAAAATGCTTTGAGTATTGATCTCCGTTTCACATTCACAACTCAATCCCTTTAATATTTAAAACTATAGATAGAGCCTACCCTCTCTTTTCCAGTGTAGGTTAAAAGAGTGTCCGGCTGTCTATTGTCTATCTGCATCATTACAGGTTATAATTGCATGGCGAGTTCGGATCCGTGCAATCCAGCCAATGAATAGCTAACATCGCAAAATCATTCAATTTGACACTTGCATCGTGACTTAAGTCCGCACCGCTGCACCAATTCGGACCAGCACAACTGGCCAGCCAGTGGCTGGCAAATTTTTCCAGGTCTTGCCCGTCAACATAACAATCCTGGTTGAGGTCTCCAATTGGATACGGATGATCAGCGTCGCCGCAACACGGCGGGGCAGTGGTTTCGTCAGGCAATGATGTTACGACGATGTTGTCGTAATAGCCGTCTGTGGCCAGCACCACCTGCACATAATATCCCGCCAAACTCGGTGCGGCCGGCAGACCCGTACTTGACACGGTAAATAAGGTGTATCCTTCCGCGCTGTTTCCGGCTCGACTGACCTGTGCCAGAAGCACCTTGGTTCCAGTACCATCGGCATTCGCTGTGGCATATAACTTAACGGTTGCGGTGTTGCCCGTTGAGCCGCCCAGGCTGGCAACGACCGTGTACAGATGATTTGCCTGTACTGCCTCGCCTGTGTTATTGGTTGCAATCCCGCCGGAACTATTTTGGACAAATCCGCTGGCAGTCGAATAAAGATACGGATGGGTTTCAACCCAACCTGCAGGTATCGCAGCGGGAGTGTTATACCAGAAACCATAAGAAGCAGCTGTAAGCGCCCCATTATGAAGCGATGCACCCATGACAGCGTAGGGTGTTCCTGCTCCATTGCTGTAATTGATTATCGCATCGCAAAGCTCATTTTCAGTACCAGGCAATCCCTTGATAAACAGCGGAAATGGCGACATCGGAATAACCGTACGCCCAGTGCAGTTTTTCGGGTAATCAACTTCATTTTCCATCAGGTCGATAAACTTCAGACTTTGACTGCCAAAGTCAAATGTATACACCGGAGCACTGTCCTGCCACCGATCAACACTCTCCTTGTACCCCCAAATCACCGCAATTGGCGAACCGCTCGCATC
>CAYTHV010000109.1:0-11288 GCA_964437685.1 uncultured Pirellulales bacterium | reverse complement strand
ATTTATTATAACCTTATTGTCCCTAACAAATCTATCAGCGAACCGCTATAATTGATGTGCATTATGTAGAATAGATATGTAGGACAATTCTGACAACAAGTCAGGCAGCCAACGGCTCATTGCCGGCCAAAGCGGTCTTGTAAAGCCGTTTATACATTCACCACTTTGCCGCTTGCCCCAAAAATGCTCAAGGCATTTTCGTAAACTTCAGCCTGTTGTTGGTAGAAGGCAGCTTTACGTTCGTTTCTTTTCTCGCTGTAAATGTTGTACATCTCGACCGAATTTCGGTATAATCCTATCCAGTTGGATATCTTGTGGATATACATCCCCGCCTTGCATCTGGCTCGTTCACAGATATATTGTTCAGCTTTCATAGTACACCCCCATGTAAAAAATGTCAGCGTCGCAGCTTTATAAAACCGCGTTTACCATGAAAGCCAGTGTAACATATCACCGGCATCGAAACAATCGGCGCAGAGCTAAAACCGGTATCCGTAAAAGAGGAAAAATAACATAGGAAATGTCTTACGCTGGTTATGGGGATGGGAAGGGAGAAAAATTAGCCGATATGTTTGCGTATCCGGTCGTACAGAGTTGTCAAATTGTGCGTCTTAACGAAATAGCCGATGGCGCCAAGCTGAAATGCATCTTCCATTCTTCCGATGGTTTTTTCAGAAGTCAACATAAAAACAGGGATAGTGCATGTTCTTTTATTGGACTTAAGTTCCTTGAGTGCTTCCAGCCCGTCCATGCCGGGCATTACGATATCCAGTAAAATGAAAGAAGGGCGTTTGTTCTGTGCGATCTTTAATCCTTTTTCGGCGTCTGTTGCGTGCAGAAGGCGAACATGGTCATGCAGGATATCCGTAACCATCTTAATAAAAGCAGGGTTATCCTCAATGATTAATCCTTTTCTTCTTAGCAGTCGTCTAATTGTCATGGAAATCCCTGATAATATATTATACTGCTTGCGATTGAAATTTCCCGTTTCGGCGCGGCTATGTAGGGCTGCAATCGCCAGTTACGGATTTTCTCGCGGGAATTTACTACCCTGAAGCGGATAAAAAACGCCGCATCACAGCCATTAAATCAATCTTTGTTCTAATGCGTAACGGACAAGTTCGGAGATATTATTGCAACCCATTTTTTCCATGATTCTTGTTTTATAGGTGCTGACTGTTTTGACCGAGATATGTAGATTTTCGGCTGTCTGGCCTACGGTTTTACCCTCGGCGAGTTTGATGAAAACCTGATGCTCCCGGTCAGAGAGCATCTCATGCGGCGGAACCTCTTTTTCAACATTCAGATTGGAAACCAGTTTTTCGCTAACCGATGCGGTGATGTACTTTTTGCCATTGGCTACGGTGCGGACGGCCTGGATCAATTCGGCCGGGGCGCTTTTTTTGGTAAGATACCCTGACGCACCCGCCTGTAACACCCGAATAGCATACTGGTCTTCCGGGTGCATACTCAGCATCAGTACCGCAAGTTCCGGTTTTCGGGATTTGATTTCCTTAAGGGCTTCAATTCCGCCAATTCCATCCATGGCAATGTCGAGTACGACAACGTCGGCAACATTACCGTTGCCGATCATCCGGATAAGTTCTTCACCGCTTTGGGCTTCACCGGCGAGGCTGATGTCATCGCAGTCTTCAATGATCTGCCTAAGTCCCTGACGAACAATCGCATGATCGTCACATATCAATATTTTTATCATGATCTAAACCTTTCTCAACAGGAATTGTAACCGTCGCTATTGTGCCTTTTTCAGGCGAACCTTTGATCTCAAAAGTCCCGCCGTAAATTGTAACCCGTTCGCGTATTCCAATCAATCCGAGAGAGTTATTGTCAGAAATCTGCTTTTGAGTAATCCCGACGCCGTTATCTCGTACTTCGAGTAAAACGTTACTGTTTTGCTGCGTCAAGCTTACTTCGATCTTACCTGCTTTTGCATGCCGCAAAATGTTGGTCAGCAGTTCCTGAAATATCCTAAATAAAGCCGTGGAGCATTCCTGATGAATATCAATGTTTTTATCCAGCTTTGTTTCACTGGCAAATCCTCCCATCGCGGCAAACTTCTCGGCTTGCCATTCCATGGCCGCCGCCAAACCCATATCGTCAAGGAGTCCCGGTCTTAACTGAGCGCATATCTGTTGTACAGTTTCGATAATAGCATCCACGGCTGCCGACATCGCATTTATCTTTTCTGTAATGACAGCCGCTGGATTTGCCAACTTGCGCTGGACCCAGGCCAAATCGTACTTAAAGCCGGTAAGCACGGTCCCCAGCTCGTCATGGATCTCACGCGATATCTGTTTGCGTTCCTGTTCCTGAACAGTCTGAAGACGAGAGTAAAGTTCCCGCAATTGCTGCTGCGACTTCTGTAGTTGTTCGGTCCTCTGCTGCACCTTTTCTTCCAGGGTATCATGAGCTTTACGCAATTGATTCTGACTTTTTCTAAGCTCGGTTATATTATTGGCAACAGTTAAAAAATACTGATTATCCTGTAATACAAGCATATCGGCGTTAAACAGGGCATCCAATACTTCACCTTGTTTCGTGCATATCTGTAATTCGCAATCTCTGGCAAATCCCTGTTTCTGAATTCTTTGCTTAACCTCTTCCCGTTGGCTCAAATTCACAAACAAACCCAGTTCTGTGGATGTTTTTCCGATGACTTCTTCCTTGCGGTAGCCAAGCGTCTGCAGGAAGCATTCATTTACCTCAATAAACCGGCCGCCCTCTATCGTGCTTATAGCCATTAACGCTGCGCTGCTTCGAAATGCTTTTGCGAATTTTTCTTCCGATTCTTTCAGTTCTGAAATATCCTTGCTGACACCAAAAATAGCTTCCTGTCCGTTCCAGCACCCTTTAACCACATAGGTCTCAGCGGGGATACGATGGCCATCTTTCGCAATCAAAGGCAATGGGCAGGTCTTTATTTTTCCTTCTGCCATTTGCCAAACAGTTTCTTTTGCCTGCTGGTGATATTGTTCCGGATGCAGAGTGAGGATATTTTTACCGATCAGCTCTTTTCCGCTGTAACCTAATTTTCGCCTTAGGGATTCGTTGACTTCTATGATAGTACCCTGCATATCCATCACAGAAAGCAGGTTTTCGACCGAATCGAAAAATGACCGCAAATTAGTTCTATTCTCTTCAAGCTGACGCTGCATATTTTGTCGTTCGGTGATGTCCCGGGCAATGCCGAGAACGCCCGCCGCCTTTCCGTTTTCGTCAAGCAGAACGGTTTTTATGGTTTCAATGCGCTCCCGATGCCCGTCGTCAGCATAGACAATCTCTTCTTCATTCATGACTGGTTGACCGGCGGCAATCGCCTTTTTGTCATTAAGCCGGAAAAAGTCGGCCAGTTCCCTGTCCACAAAATCATAATCCGTTTTCCCGATAATATCTTTTTCCTTGGCACCGAAGAAACGCTCGAATTTTGGGTTGCATGCCAGATAAACACCCTCAAGGTCTTTGAGCCAGACCGGCTCGGGGATCGTTTCGATTACGGCACGCAAACGCCTTTCTTGTGCCTGCAAAGCTGCGGTGCGACTGGCCACCAGACATTCCAGACGTTGGGCCCGTCGTGAAAGATTGGCAAGGTAGGCTGCTGACAGAATCGACAGTATGACACCGCCAAACAAAACAATCCAACCGATCCGGTGGTGACCAGGCTGGAACCGGGATGTGGGCATACAGACAAGTGACCATTTGCGTCCCCCGACTGTTAACTGGTCTTTCAGCGGCTCAATACCGTTGAAAACAAACGGCTCTCCGCTGCCATCCCACACGGCATCCGGGTTTTCTTGCAAACCATTGTGCACGTGCAGAAAACGCTCCTCGTGCGAAGCGCTAAGGTCGTAAGCCGCCAGCGTTATCGTGTTTTCCTGCAGAAAGGCGAGGGCGTGGTCTATGATATCCACGATGCGGTAAACCCCGAGGACAAAACCTTTCAATAGTTTTTGCCGCTGCGACTGAGTTTCAGGCGTCATACCGCCTGCATAGACCGGCAGAAAAAGCAGAAACCCGTACTGCTCCTGATTTTCCTGCACCAGTCTGATCCGGGCAGTCGCTGCGGCGGTCGCCTGATCGCAGCTATGTTCCAGAGCCATTTTTCTAACCGGATCGGAGGCGAGGTCGAATCCGACTGCCGCTTTGTTGCCCTGCAACGGCTCGACATAATATACGGGAAAATACTCCCGGCAGATGGGGGCCGGCTGCATCTGCCCCTGCAGTCGGCGTACCGTGATATGGAAATCTTCCAGGCCGTCTTGCCGGGCGGCCTGTTCATAAACGCCGCGTTCATCATGCGGTATGCGGGGTATCCACTCCAGCGCCTGGATACCGTGCACGTTCTTCAAAAACGGCTGTACAAAATCGCCGAATGTTTTGCGGCTGACCTCTTCGGAAACCCCATACAGCGATTCAAGCGACTCAAGGATGAGCATTTGGGCGGCGAGGGATCGAGACACTGCCTGCGTCTGGTTGCGGGCGGACTGGTTGAACTGCGATTGGGCATAAAGCCGTTGCCGCTCCGCGATTATATGCGAAGCCGCCAGAGAGAACCCAATCCCCGCTAAGCCTGCCAATACCGGTATCAGAAGGCGGCGACCGGTTGTCATAAAATTTCTGTGCTTATCTGTCATCATATCGGTTCAATATTTCGCCATATTCCTACTTTACTATCCTGTAATTCTGACATAGTTATCGGATAATAAGGCATCGATATTAAGCCGAGAACCGGAAAAAAGCAATAAGGCCGCCGACAAGCATGGTTTACGCCGCTTTTAAGGTCACGGATTTGTTTGACAAAACCGCCAGGGTCCCATAAAGTTCCTGATTGGCTCGGCAAGGCGTGCAACAGAAGAAAATCGGGCAAATAAGACCCCGCAGGCAATCCCCGGCGGCATCGCCGGGTTCAGCGGCCATACCGCTGACCTCAGCCGCGCCGTCGCTGACCTCCGCCGCGCCGTCGCTGATGTCCGCCGAAGTCTGGCGGAACGCTTCTTCGCCGGGCAAATGCCCATTTTTAGCGTAAAAACGCGGTT
Source organism: uncultured Pirellulales bacterium (assembly GCA_964437685.1). Taxonomy (GTDB): domain Bacteria; phylum Planctomycetota; class Phycisphaerae; order Sedimentisphaerales; family Anaerohalosphaeraceae; genus Anaeroglomus. Next base: position 6,234 of record CAYTHV010000109.1, on the reverse strand, counting down.
TTGCCCGGTTTTTGCCCGGTTTTGCTCCATCCCCGGCTTAACGTCGAGCCCGGCTTGATAAACGCCCTGATATGATCAGGCTTTCCGTGATCATTGATGGTGTAGAGAGCGGTGTAAATGGCATTTCGGATAATTGGATTGAGTTCTCTCATCTGTTCATCGGAAAGATATTTACTGTGAAAGTCCTCCATGGCGTTGCGAACCACAATGGCGATATATTTGGCTTGGAGCTGGTTAGCTTTCTTAATACCAGTGTCATTTAATGAATCTTCCATCGTATCGTTCTCCTGTAAAAGATGCAGTACATCATCATTTTACACCAAACCTACTAAGAATGAAATGAATTTTGTTACCAAGTTCAAAAAATCCTTTATGGTAACGTATTCGTAATCTGCTTTTGCGGCGACTCTGCGGCGATGACGCTGGGGTTGTTTTTGAAGCGGTACTGCACTTTCCAGCGATACAGCAGGTTCTTGATGCCGACCTGCACCCAATACTGCTGCGGGGTCTGCGGCTGACCGTTGGGGAAGAACTTCCCAGCCACGTTGTCGGCGTTGCGCCAAGTGCTGGTAAGCAAGCCGTTGTCCACGCAGGTGAACTTGTACTCGACCGGCTCGTTGGCGGGTACGGTCGTCACCGCAGCAGCGGCCATACAATGCCAGTACGTTGCGCTTTGGAAGACTTGGAACGGCGAACTGGAGTGGAACTCCGATGGGTCTGGGGTAAGGGCATCGGGCGGCGGGGCTTCTTCGCCCCATTGCTTAAAGACTGTCGCCGGTTCCGTGTTGGACGCAGGCAGGTAGGTTTTTTCTGATACCGTTACATTCAGCACCGAAAAGGACAGCAGGAACGGTTCGGCACCGGCGATACAGCTTGACACATTAAACCACACCTCGCCAACGCTGTTGGTATATCCGGTAAAGGTCTGGTCAAAGTGAACCTGTGCATTGGTGCCGATGGTTTCGCCAACAATCCGGCATTCTACAGTCGCATTGGGAACGGGGTCTTTGTCGGCCAGTGTCGTAATGACGTACTTGGCCTCGCCGCGATAACTGCCTGCCTGACAGCCGCCGGACGTATCGAAAAAGCCGCTTTCGTGGATAATCATATACGGGTCGCCCGGGTCGCCAAGCAGATGACACTTGCCATAGAAGACGTGAGAAATAGAGGAATAACCGCCTTCCCAGCCGTGCTGGTCGTCAAGACCCAAATTACCGGGGAAGCCATTCCATCGGTAGGTGTTCCGCCAATACACCTTACCACCGGTGAAAATGTTCATCACATATTTTTGTCCGTCAGGGTCAACTCTCTCTACGAACGGACTGCCGCTTATCATCACAATATCGTGAGACTCGTTTTCGGGTGGGTCCCACGACCCGATTAAACTGCCATCATTGCGGCGGACAACCCATATTTTTCGGCAGTAGGCAACCTCCTCGCTGATGATTTCGTATGCTCGCAGAATGATTTGGTCTCTAAAGGCACGGTGCTGTAAATAGGTACACGCAGAGTGCATCTGCTGAGGGGTGATTTCCCAAATCGTACCTGTAACATCCATACCATTCGATGTGTAGTATTCATCGCCAGGCGTAGGGCCGTAAATAACCCTTCTGGCACCGCCACTATTGATATACACGTCATCGATAGGATAGAAGTACATCGCATTATAACCCCCGACCGTCATAAATCGTCCGTTGCCGAACTGCCAAGCCAGGTATGACGTGTTGGCGACTCTGTAAACGACGTGTCGTGCTTGATGGCCGCCCACACTGCGCCACGGGGAGACGACGGTGCCCAACACACCCGGAAACTTTCGCCCATCGGATTTTCGTATTGACTCTACCACCTCCACCGCCGGTTCTTGAGTGTACCGTCGCGTCAGTACCTTTGCACCACCATCGTAATTTCCTTCAATCGACCACGTCTCGATATTGGTGACAGTATCATATCCCGTGCCTGTTACTTTGGAAACCCACATCATTTTATGCAATTCGTCGAGGGTTAAACTTACTGCGCCAAGTCTATACATCGGTCGGCCTTGCTGGTCATAGCCAGTGATTTCCTGGTCGGTGAATGTGTAGCGTCCGCCATTGGAGAAGCCATTATCTCCTGTCGCCGCCCACAGGAAACCCCCATAGTCATCGTCATAGACAGCCCCAAAGGGCGGAATAATGTGGACGGGCGGCATGTTGGTGCCCCAGCGGGAACTGACCCGCCGCACGCCGTATTTGGTTCCGGCAAAGAGGTTTGAATAAGACAACCGACAGGGTTCCAGTGGAAGTGCGCCAACTGGGACTTTCATCTTAAAATATCCGTCCGACTTATCCAACCAGCCAAAGACGTGTTCTTTATAGGCAAAACCGGTCTCAGCCCCAAGAGAATCCCCACCGGCGTAGTAGTGCATATATCCTTTGAGCAGTTCGGATTTGCAATAACTGGCAAGGTAAACCCGATGGATACCATCACCCAGCAACGTCGGGAACTCCGCCTCGGTGGTTGCAAACCGCGCCCATAGCGGATTCAGGGTGTGCGGAGGGCCGCCCCACGAGAAATACCACTTTAACAGCGGTGCTTTGAGGGTGTAGTCGTTGCTCACGGGTTCCACCCCGTATATTCACTGGTTGCGATTTGTCGCGGTAGAGTATCCAGCGAGATATAGACCCCGTGCGACTCACGGACGGCGGCGATGACATTGCCGACCTCATAAAACGTATTTTCGGTATAGGTGGGGTAGCGATAGACCTGAACGGTCGGCTGCGTTTCGAGTGGGGTATAGAATATACCGCCGGCGACATTAAACATCGTAATCTGGCCGACCATGGGGTGAGACGTGGCGTTTTTTATGTATATCCACTCAATCAGCCGTCCGGTCGAAGTTCCGCCGACCCGCAACAACGCCCATTTGAGGCCGGTGCCATACTCTTTGTAAAGAATCTCAAACGGACCTGCCTCGGTACTGCGTATCTGTCCACTACCATCGCCAACCATTTCAGCATACCTATGGAGATCGTATGAAATGTTAACCTGTGCGGGTGTGATCCCGCAATACATCCCCAGCCCGATTTTCATCGGCGCGATGGGCTGAAGAGCAATAACAAAAGCCCCCGGCACACGGCCATAAGTGTGATAGGTGGCACGGTAGATACGCTGGCGTTTGAATTGTTCTAAATTGCTGTCGGGGGTAGGCCACGGATGGTCGATGGCCATTGCGCCAAACTGCGGACACGCCCAGCTGGAATAGTTCTGAATGCGAACCGTCCCTGCTCGTTCAGTGGACGGGCGTTGGGAGTGTAACTCCACCCCGGCGTTTTTAATCAGCGCCTCCAGCTTGTGCCACGTCGGCTCGGTAATTTTAACTGTTTTTGCCATTGTTTATTTCCAATTTCAAATTTCCTATTTCCTATTTCAAAATCGGCAATAGGAAATCGGCAATAGGCAATCCTTCAGCTTCCTATACCCAGCGCACTGAACGCGGCGAACTCATACGGCCGCTCCACATACGCGGCGATGGGGTGCTGCACCAGCGTATCCGCATCGAGATTGTCGCCGTAGAGCACCCACATGTAGTCCCATCCGAGCTTTTCCGAGACGGTCAAGTCGCCGACCGGCACATTGGTCAGGTTGGGGCTGGCGGCAAACTGATAGGTCAGTTGCCATTGCTTTGTGCCCTCGACGATGACCAATTGACCGGACGCACCGCGGAACTGCACCTCTCCGGCTTCAAACCCGCGAAACGAGCCGCTGTTGACCTTGCCGGTCAGGTTGGCTAAGGTCTTGCGGTAGGCGTTGGACACAAATGATGTGCTCTTAAAATGCGTCTCCGAGAAGGTATAGACCGGAATGACAATATCAACCCCGTTGACCCGCTGTCCGTCAAAGCCAATCGCCCCCTTCATATTCGGCGCATTGGATGGGGTCTTGGAGACGGTATAGGGCGACTGGGTGATATGCTGACTGCCGCCAGTGGTGTCAAACGACGTGGTAAAGTCCGATGGGTCGGTGATGCCATAAGCGACGGTGGCCTTCCAGAGGTTGCTGTCCGGGTTGCTGCTGTCCACGTGGACGGCCTCGATCTGGCGTTCCTTGCGAATCATCCCTTCAAATGTGGATGGACACACCGCTGTCAGTTCATCCCGTGCCGCCGCCTCATTGGATGCGCCGCGAATGGTATAGTGCAGCTCGGCGGATTTGCCGGGGATGTAGCGGGATTCGATGTCTTGCGTTACTGACATTTTCTATTTCCTATTTCAAATTTCCTATTTTATAAAATTGCAGACTTCCTCATCCAAAATAGGCAATAGGAAATCGGCAATAGGCAATTAAACGGTCATCTCTCCGTCATCATCTTTCTGTGCGTTGACCAGTTCCTTGGTATTTTTAGCAATCTGCTCGACGCCATTGGCCGTGCGTTCGGCGGCGGAGTTGCCTTCGGCTCCGAACCGTGAAAAGCCGCTGAATCCGCCGGATGCCGTCATCTTTGCCGCCGCCGCGTCAAATGCGCCGCCCAGATTGGACAAGTCCGGCTGTTTTAATTCGCCGGGCTTTTTCATGCCATCCAGACGGTCTTTGTCGGTGCGTTTCTTCTTGGCCTCGTTGAGTGAATCCTGCCACGCCTTGCGGGCTTGGTCGAGGTCTGTGGCGTTGTCCTGCATCCGCTGGGTGTACTCGTCGTCCAGCTGCTTATTCTTGTCGGCGTAATCGGTGCCGATCTGGTTTAACATCTCGTCGCGTTCCCGCGCAGAGTCTTCGTTGCGGGATTGGCGGCGTTTTTCAATCTCTGTCCCTCTGGACTGCTGGTCTTGGTTGATTTTGTCAATCGCCTTCTGTTTTTCATCATCGACGATTTGGTAGGCCGCTTCCAGATTAATGCTGTCGTCAAACAGCTTCATAATCCACAGATACGCCTTGGTTGCCCACGCCTTCATATTTTCCCACGTCCGGGCAAAAAAGGATGAAAATCCGTTCCAGACCTTCTGCAGGAACGCCACCGTCTCATTCCAACCCCGCTCCAGGCCGTACCAGGCATACGTCGCGGCCGCCAATGCGCCGTAAAAGGCGTCATACGCCAGCCGGACAAAGAAGTTGCGGAAGTTCAGCCAGATTTTCTCGAGGAAGTTGACCCCACGAATCCACTCCATTTTCAGCGTCAGCCACAGAATCCGCGCCGCCAGGGCAATATCTCCGGCCGCCAAGGCGTCGCCAATCCCCGCATATGCGTCCGTCGCGTCCTGCTTGAGCTGACCAAACCGCGAACCCAACCAGTCCAGCGCCTTGGCACCGGCACCGGATGCATAGATGATATACGCCGCCAGCGCCGCAAAGGCCGCAATCGCCAGCACAATCGGCTGTGTCAAAAACATAATCGCAGCGCCGAGCACCTTGAACACCGTACCGATAAAGACAATCGTCGAAGCAATCTTTCCAAGCATCAGACCCAGTCCGCTGACCATGCCGCCAAAGACCATCAGGGCGATTCCACCGGCGACAATCGAGGCGGCGACCTTGGCGACGGTGACGATGACCTGTCGGTTCTGGTCGATCCAGGCGTTGAACTTGGCGATGACGCCGGCCACCCAGTTGGACAGTCGGGTCAGGGTGGGTGCCAGCGCCGCCCCAATCTGATAGCTGGTCATCTTGATTACCTGCCACATCCGGCCAAACGCGTCGTTGAGTTCCTCGGCGGCCGCGGCGTCTTTCCCTCGCATCACCAGCCCCAGCCGAGCGGCCTCATCGGTCAGTTCCGTAAGTCCGGCGGCACCTTTTTCCAGCATCGGAAGCAGTGCGGTACCCGAACGACCGAAAATCATCATCGCAATCGCTGCGCGGGTGGTGGGGTCTTTGATTTTACTCAAACGGTCGGCGATAAGCTTGAATTGCTCTTCCGGCGATAAACGCGACAACTGCTGATACGAAAGCCCCAAGACCCCCAACGCATCCTGAGCGGACTTCATGCCCATTCCGGCATCGACAATCGTCCGCTGCATCTTGCGGACACCTTTTTCAAAGTCCTCGATGCTGGTGCCGGACTGCTGGGCGGCATAACCGAGCGCAGATAACGACTCGGCCGTTAACCCGGTGCGTTTGCTCATATCATAGATATCACTGCCCATCGATGCAAATGCCTTACCTGCCGCAAGCAAGGGAGTCAGCATCGCCGTTCCCAAACCAGTGAGTCTCCGCCCCAATTGACTAATCGACTTTCCAAAGGCTTTGAGTTTCCGCTCCGCTGCACGC
>CAYTHV010000108.1:0-11398 GCA_964437685.1 uncultured Pirellulales bacterium | reverse complement strand
GGGGTTGGATATTGGGCCTGCGTCGCGGAAACTGTTTGCCGACAAGCTGGCGGATGCCAAGACGGTGGTATGGAACGGTCCGATGGGTGTATTTGAGATGAAGCCGTTTGACGAGGGCACCAAGGCCGTCGCGTTGGCGGTTGCGGATGCGACCGGCAAAGGGGCAAAGAGCATCATTGGCGGAGGCGACAGCGCCAGCGCCATCAAGAAGATGAAGCTGTCGGATAAGGTGACGCATGTTTCCACCGGCGGCGGCGCAAGCCTTGAATTCATGGAAGGTAAGAAGTTTAAGGCAATCGATATTCTGGATGAAAAGTAAGCATAGCGAATAATTGTGGAGCGGGTTTGCTTTGCGGCAGACTCGCTCTTTTTATGAAATTTAAAATCAAAAAATAAAAAGTAAAGCAATGACAGCAAAACGCATACTTCCCCCCAATGGGACATTTGAGCTGGCTCCGTCGATTTTGAGCGCCAATTTTGCAAATCTTGGCGCGGAAATTGCCGAGGTCGTGCAGGCCGGGGCGAACATAGTGCATTTGGACGTGATGGACGGGCATTTTGTGCCGAATATTACACTGGGTCCTGTTGTGGTTAAGTGGATTCGTCAGTGCACCGATGCGTTTCTGGATACGCATTTGATGATTACCAATCCGGAAAAATACGCCGAGCCTTTTGCTAAAGCGGGTGCGGACTTGATCACGTTTCATATTGAAACGGTCAAAGACCCATTGGAATTCGTAAAGTATCTGCGGGGATTAGGTGTGCAGGTCGGTGTTACACTCAATCCTCCGACCGAGGCAAAGACGATTGAGAAAGTCGCTCCACTGTGCGATATGGTGCTGGTGATGACGGTCAATCCCGGCTTTGGGGCACAGGCGTTTATCGACGAAGCGGCACAGAAATGCAAGCGGATTCGGGAAATCGTCGGCCCGAAGGTGCGAATCGAAGTGGATGGCGGGATTTATCCTGATACCATTATCAAAGCCAGAGATTATGGAGCTGATACGTTTGTGGCCGGCAATGCGATATTCGGTCAGTCGGACAGATCGGCGGCAATGAAGTCACTGATGGAAGCAGTGAATAAAAAATTATAGTTTATAGTTGATTATATGGCTAAAAGTAAAAAAGCAGGTTGGAATGGTTTTTCGCTGAAGCCTCGCAAAGAGATGCCGGCCGGGTTATGGATGGCCTGTTCGGCGTGTCAGCAGATGCTTTATCGCAAGACCGTGGAAGAAAATCTCAATGTCTGTCCGGATTGCGGTTGTCATTTCCGTGTGGATGGGCCGATGCGCGTCCGCCAGCTTGTTGATGAGGGGACGTTTGAGGAAATTGGCGCAAATCTGGCCAGCAGTGATCCGCTTGCTTTTACCTGGGACAATAAAAATTATAAAGACCGTATTCAGTTTGACCCCGAAAAAACAGACTCACATGAGGCGATCCTGGTCGGCAAGGCGTTCATCAAAGGACGCGGCGCTGTTCTGGCGGCGATGGATTTCAACTTTCTCGGCGGCTCGATGGGAATGGTCGTCGGCGAAAAGTTTTGCCGGGGCGTAGATATCGCAATAGAACAAAAGCTGCCGTTTTTGGTGGTAAGCTGCTCCGGCGGGGCGCGAATGCATGAAGGATTAGTTTCGCTGGCACAGATGGCCAAGACCAGCGCTGCGTTGGCACGGTTGGATGAAAAGGGCGGATTATATCTCTCGCTTTTGTCCGATCCGACAACCGGCGGCGTAGCGGCAAGTTTTGCGATGCTGGGGGATATCATCATTGCCGAACCCAATGCGCTGGTTGGTTTTGCCGGGCCGCGTGTCATTCAGCAGACGATCAAAATTGAACTGCCGGAAGGTTTTCAGCGGTCGGAATTTCTGCTGGAACATGGCTTTATCGATATGATTGTCAAACGCCACGATTTGCGGAACGAAATTGCCCGCCTGATTGACTATTGTGTCAAGTAACGACAATTTCCGACATCATTTACTCATTTTCATTTTCAAATTCAAATATTCAGTTTATAATCCTCGATAATTTAGGTTGCTAATATGGGATATTTTAGAGAGACAATAGAGAAGATGGATGGCTATACGCCGGGGTTTCAGCCGAAGAACCCTGATGCGGTTAAGCTCAATACCAACGAAAATCCGTATCCCCCGTCGCCAAAATCACTTCGGGCAATTCAGGCAGTGGCGGATTACCAGGTTCGTCGATACCCTGACCCCTTTGGCGGGGCATTTCGGCAGGCTGCGGCGGAGATTTTGGCTCTGCCGGAAGACCATGTTTTGTGCGTCAACGGGGGGGATGAACTGCTTAATTATGCGTTTCGAGCATTTTGCGATGCCACTCGCCCGGCGGCATGGGTTGAGCCGACTTATTCACTGTATCCGGTTCTGGCGAAGCTGCAGGATTGTCCTGCAATTACAATTAGCCGGGGTGAAAATTGGCTGGACGAGCTGGCCCGAATTAATGCTCCTTTTACAATTGTCTGCAACCCCAATGCCCCGACGTGTGAATTTATGGCGGTTGACAAAATTGCCAATCTTGCCGGGCGGCTTACGGGGGTATTGCTGATTGACGAGGCGTATGTCGATTTTTCGGAAGATAATTGTCTGAGGTTAGTCAGGCAATTTCCAAATGTTATTATTCTGCGGTCGATGAGTAAGGGGTACTCGCTGGCCGGAATGCGGGCGGGGCTGGGGATTGCCCAGCCGGCGCTGATCGACGGATTGACCAAGGTCAAAGATTCGTACAATATTGACGCGGTAACGATTCAGGCGGCGGCGGCGGCGCTACGCGATCAGGCGTATCACAAAAACTGTGTCGGCAAGGTCAAATCCGAGCGCGGCAGAGTGATCGAAAAACTGCGGAAGCTTGGATTTACTGTGCCGGACAGCGCGACGAATTTTGTTTTAGCTCAGGGCGATGTGAAAAAAATACCCGGTATTTTTGATCAATTAAAACAGCGGGATATTTATGTGCGGTATTTCCGTCTGCCGGGGCTGGAAGATAAATTGCGAATTACGATAGGCACGCCTCCGCAGAATGATGCATTGCTGGCGGCGATTGCAGAGATTGCAGGTACTTGTTAGCGGATAGGAACGTATGAAAACCAGACAGGCGACAATCGAACGGAAAACGACGGAAACCGACATTTCCCTGAAGATGGATTTGGATGGTCAGGGTCAGTATCAGATTGATACGGGAATCGGTTTTTTCGATCACATGCTCAGTCATCTGGCCAAGCACGGCAAGATGGATTTGACCTTGCGTGCCAAAGGTGACCTGCAGGTTGACGATCATCATACGGTTGAGGATGTGGCGATTTGTCTGGGGCAGGCGTTATGCAAGGCTCTTGGCGACAAAAAAGGTATCGCCCGATTTGGTGACAGTGTTGTGCCGATGGAAGATGCCAAGGCTCAGGCGACGGTGGATTTGTCGGGTCGGCCGTATCTGGTTTATCGGGCAAAATATAATACGCAGAAAATTGGCGATTTTGATGTTGAATGCGTCGAAGAGTTTCTGCGGGCGTTTTCGACGGCGGGGCAGTTCAATTTGCATATTGATGTGCCGTACGGAGTCAACAGTCATCACATTGCCGAGGCGATTTTTAAGGCGCTGGGGCAATCGCTGGCTTCGGCGGTTAAAGTCATCGGCGGCGATATTCCGAGTACCAAGGGAATCCTATGATTCATCCTTACTATGAATATCGCAGCGGCATCGGTACGGATATTCACCGGCTTGTGCCGGAACGGCGGCTGATTCTCGGCGGTATCCAGATTCCATTTGATCTGGGGCTGCTGGGACACAGTGATGCCGATGTGGTCTTACATGCGGTTGGCGATGCGATGATTGGCGCGGCGGGACTCGGCGATATTGGACAGTTATTTCCCGATACCGATCCGCAATTTAAGGATGCCGACAGCGGCGAACTCATTCAGCATATTCTCTGGCTGGTTGGCCAGCAGGGTTGGGAATTGGTCAATGTGGATTTAATTATCCATGCGCAAATGCCCAAGCTGGGACCGTATCGCGGGCAGATTAAACGCCGGATTGCTGAGCTATTGGAGATGGATTTTGCCAATGTCAATATCAAGGGCAAGACCAATGAAGGCTTAGATGCGGTCGGTGAAGGGCGAGCGATTGCTTCGACGGCGGTAGTGATGCTAAGACGCAAGATAAAATAATTTAAAATCAAAAAATTAAAAGTGAATCATTGGAAGTCTGAATTTTTTAGACAGGATTAACTGAATATAGGAAAATGAAAAGGTAAAATGTCATGAAACTTTACTTTTTTTTGGTATTAGCAACAGTACTAATTTCGGGTTGTTTTTCGGAGCCACCTCCCACAGATCAGGAGTTAATCCAAATTTTTAATGACAACAAACAAGTTTTTATCCAGCTTCAAAATCAAATATATAAAGATGGGTATAAAGTAGTAAGCTTGGATCCGGAATGGTCGGATCCAGACGAGATACCTTTGGAAGTAAAAAAGCAATACTACAAGTTATTTAAACAAGTACAGGTTACTCAAATACTAAAAAGAGGAAAAGATACACTTGTATTCTCCGTTTGGGCTACGGGTAATGCTACTGGAGGTAATTATAAAGGTTATATTTTTAAACCCGACATGGATTCGAATTGGCCTCATGAGGAAAAGCAATCTCTCGATAACCCTATTTCAAAAGGAGAATATTTTTATAAACATAAAATCAATGATGACTGGTATCTCTTTTATGAGCATTTTGATTAATTAATAATAAGTTAACGCTTGATTTTGGAAAAATTATGGCTTTACGATTTTATAACACGCTGACACGGAAGACGGAAGATTTTGTGCCTCTCACTCCCGGCAAGGTCGGGATGTACGTTTGCGGGCCGACGGTGTATGGGCCGCCGCATCTGGGGCATGGCAAAAGCTATGTGAGCTTTGATGTGGTGGTGCGATACCTGCGGTATCTGGGGTATGCGGTAACGTATGTGCAGAATATTACCGACGTTGGCCACTTGACCGATGATGCGGATGCGGGCGAGGATAAGATTGCCAAACAGGCTCAAAAAGAGCTGAAACATCCGATGGCGATTGCCGAACATTATACGGCGATGTTCTTCCGCGATATGGACAAGCTCAATTGCCTCCGTCCCGATATCAGTCCCCGTGCGACAGGTCATATCCCCGAACAAATCGAACTGGTGCAGACGCTGGTAAGCAAGGGCTTTGCATACGAGGTCAACGGGTCGGTTTATTTTGATGTGGCCAAGTACGCCGAGTACGGCAAGCTTTCCGGACGCGTGGTCGAAGAAATGCAGGCTGGGGCGCGAATTGATGTCAACAGTGAGAAGCGCAACCCCGCCGACTTTGCTTTGTGGAAAAAGGCGGAGCCGAATCATGTGATGCAGTGGAACAGTCCGTGGGGACGCGGCTATCCGGGATGGCATCTGGAATGCTCGGTGATGAGTATGAAGTATCTTGGCGCAACGATCGACATTCACGGCGGCGGACTGGAAAATCAGTTTCCGCACCATGAATGCGAAATCGCCCAGTCCGAGGCGGCCAATGGTGTACCGTTTGTCCGCACCTGGCTGCATAATAATATGGTTACGGTTAACGGTCAGAAGATGGGCAAGAGTCTGGGGAATTTTATTACGCTCGACCAGCTTTTCACTGGGACACATCCGGCGTTAAGTCGGGCGTATGACCCGCTGGCAATACGGCAGCTCATTCTCAACAGCAATTACCGAATGACCATCGATTTTTCCGATGCGGCGCTCTCGGCAGCGCAAAGCGGCTATGATAAAATCTCCGAAGCGGTGGTTGCTGTCCGTAAACAGATGGCTAAATCTCCGGCAGGTTCTGCGGATTCTGCGGTCGAAAATGAACTGACGGCGATGAAGGTGAAGTTTGAAGAGGCGATGAACGACGATCTGAATACCGCCGTTGCGGTGTCGGTGCTATTTGAACTGGTGCGGCTGGGCAATAAACTGCTGGCCGACGACAAAACAACCTCCGGCAGTTTACAGGCAGTTGATGCGATGTTCCGCAAACTCGGCGGCGAGGTATTGGGACTCGTCAAAGACAGCTACACCGACAAATCCGGCGGTGATGACCAACTGCTGGATCATTTGATGGCTCTGATGATTGAGCAGCGCAAGGCCGCACGGGTGCGAAAAGATTTTGCCGCATCGGATGCGATACGCAAACAATTGGATGAATTCGGCATTGTCCTGGAAGATAAACCCGGCGGCGTTTCGACGTGGAGACGGAAGTAATGCGAATTCTGGGTATCGACCCGGGTTTGCAGGTCTGCGGCTATGCGGTGATCAAAACCGATGGCGGGCAGACAGCCTTGCTCGAAGCGGGTGTGTTTCGCACGGATGCGAAAAAACGGCTCGAACAGCGACTTGAGCAGATCAGTCGGGATGTTGAGGCAATACTGGCAAGTTTTCAGCCGGAAGTGGTTTCCGTCGAGCAGTTGTACTCGCATTATCAGCATCCGCGGACGGCAATCTTGATGGGTCATGCCCGCGGCGTGATTTTAGAGCGGGCGTCCCGCAGCGGCGCTGAGGTGCAGAGCTTCTCGGCGACACGGATCAAAAAATCGCTTACCGGCAATGGCCATGCTGGCAAGCCCCAGATGCAGCGGGCGATCCAATCGATACTGGGTCTGGCAAAAGTGCCCGAACCGCCGGATGTGGCGGATGCAATCGCCGCGGCGCTGTGCTGTGCGAATGAGAAGACAAAAACTATTTAGGCAGGATTAACAGGATAAAATTGCTGCCACAGAGTACACAGAGGACTCAGAGGATAAAAACTAATTGTTTTATAATTTTTGTTTAACTCTGTGATCTCTGTGATCTCTGTGGCTAAAATAGAAATGGTGAAAATGTATGATTGTTCAAATTGAAGGCAAATTAATTAGTCTTGACGGGGCGACGTGCTGGGTGCAGACGGGGGCGGTGTGTTATGAACTGATGCTGCCGGGGTATGCGGTTAATCGGCTCAGCGGCCAGATCGGCACGACGGTAACGCTCTGTACGATGGAGTATTACGAAGGCGCTCTCGGCGGCGGCAACCTCGTCCCGCGGATGGTTGGTTTTCTAAGCAAAGGCGAGCGGGATTTTTTTGATATCTATACCAGCGTCAAGGGCATGGGAATCAAAAAAGGCCTCAAGTCGCTCGCGCTGCCGATTGAACGAATTGCTACGGCCATCGAATCCGGCGATGAAAAGCTGCTGGCGACACTGCCCGGCATCGGCAAAAAAATGGCACAGATGATTGTTGCCGAACTCAATGGCAAGCTAATAGGCTATGCGGCTCAGACAGATACGCAGGGTAAGCCCAAAGCGGCTTTTGCGTCGTATCAGACGGAAGCGTTGGAAATTCTGATTGCCTGGGGCGAAAAACGTGCTGAAGCGATGGAGCTGATCGAGTTGACCTGTCGCAAACATCCGGATATCAAAACGGCAGAACAGCTTGTGCCGCTGGCATATCGGGTCAAGCAGGGAATTGAAGTATAAAAATAGGGTGTGTCACTATGGCTATAGATCGTGTTATCAGCGCCGATAGCGGCGGAGATAAAGAAGAACAATTTAATTCGGCGCTTCGTCCAAAACGGCTTGACGAAATTGTCGGACAGAAAAATGTTATAGAAAAACTTTCGATTGCTATTGCCGCGGCACGCCATCGCGGCGAACCGCTGGAGCATATTTTATTTTATGGCCCGCCGGGGTTGGGCAAAACGACACTGGCTAACGTTATCGCCAATGAAATGCAGGCGGCCATTCGTGTCTCATCCGGGCCAGCTCTGACCAAGCAGGGTGATGTGATGGGATTGCTGAGCAATGTTAATACCGGCGACATTCTGTTCATTGATGAAATCCACCGTCTCAGCGCACCGGTAGAAGAGTTTATCTATCCGGCGATGGAGGATTTCAAGGTTGATTTTACCGTTGATAGCGGCTTGCATGCCAAGACTATTAATTTCCCGCTTCGGCGATTCACACTGATTGGAGCAACCACACGGGCAGGCTTGCTCAGCGCACCGCTCCGCAGCCGATTCGGAATGCTGTATCATCTGGAGTTTTACACCGTTGAGGATTTGACGTTAATTCTGGATCGGTCGGCGCGGCTATTGGAGCTGTCCTGTCAGGACGAAACGCTGGAAATGATTGCAGCTCGCAGTCGCGGGACGCCGCGTATTGCAAACCGCCTGCTCAAACGGGTCAGAGATTATGCCCAGGTCAAAGGCACCGGCAAATTGACAAAGTCGATTGTCGAAAGCTCATTGCAGATGGAACGAATCGACCATCTCGGCTTAGATGACCTTGACCGTGCATTTATGAAAGCCCTGATTCAGACTTACGATGGGGGTCCCGCAGGGATAGAAGCAATCGCCGCTACGCTCGGCGAGGAACGCGACACGCTTGAAGATGTCGTCGAGCCGTTTTTGCTGCAAATCGGCTTTGTTCGCCGGACCAAACGCGGACGAGAAATTACGCCTGCCGCGTGCAAACATCTCGGAATGAAAACACCTCAACCTAAACAGGAATCTGCCGTAACACAAGCGGAATTATTTGAGGAGCAATAAAAGGTATACGGCCGATTATAATAATTTCAGTAAATTCGAGCCGACAGCGTAATTGCTGAAAAACATACTGAGTTGCTGGATTTCCGCCTGCGCGGGAATGACAAGAACGCGGAATCGGCTTCAACTAACTGAATTGGATATTACTCAAACTTTGGAATAAAATGACACACGGCTCGTTCCGGGTGGTTGTCAAAATATTTCTGGTGATAGTCTTCAGCTTTCCAAAATGACTGGGCCGGAACAAGCTGGGTGACAATAGGGCGTTTGAAAGTCTTTTGTTTTTTCAATTCCGTGATGACTTCTTCGGCAATTTGCTTCTGTGCATCATTGTGGACAAAAATTGCCGAGCGGTATTGTGTTCCCACATCAGGGCCTTGTCGATTGGCTGTCGTTGGGTCGTGGATTTTAAAAAAATATTCAACCAATTTGCGGTAGCTGACTTTGGATGGGTCGAATTCCAGATGCACTACCTCTGCATGGTTGGTATTACCTGCACAGACACGATTGTATGAAGGATTGTCTACCTTGCCGCCCATAAAGCCGACCTCGGTTTTGATTACGCCGGGAACCTGTTCAAAGGCGTATTCCACGCCCCAGAAACATCCGCCGGCCAAAGTTGCCACTTCAATTTTATTTATAGAAACTGTGGGACTATTCATAATCTGTACCTTATCATATTCCAAAGGAGGAGGAATAAAAAGTTTACTTGCCAGAAGTAATGAAACCAACACTATCATAGTTTTTACCTTAAAGTACTCTTTGACCTAATCTAATACGCCGAGGGCGTAATCTGCGTTCGGTTTTCTTCCGGATAAAGCTTGTCCGGTAGCCAAAATTGTGTACACTACGGGTCAGAATATAGCAGATTGTCTATTAGGCCCAATAGGAGCATATTTATGGATGATGTGAGTCGGTTTATTGATTTGTTGCGTCGCGGTTATGGTTGTGTTTCAATTGTAACGCATGAAGAGTATGAGGCTCTTGATGTGATTCGTCAGGCGGCGGAAAAACTATCTTACAAAATACAAATCTGGTCGGTCGGACGGGGTATCAGGGATGGTTTTTTTCCAGTGTTGCCGACGTTTGGAGAACAGGACCAGAAAACGCCGGAACAGGGGCTGGAAGCGTTTGCCCAAATGCCATATAAAACAATTTGTGTTGCGCTGGATCTGGGGCAATTTCTTAGTGTTAAAACAACCCTGCGCATTCTCCGCGACTCGATTCATACCCTAAAGAATAATTCCAATCCGCTTGTGCTGCTGGAAAGTGAAGATGATTTACCAATGGTGATCCGATCTTACAGCAAGCAGTTTGAGCTTTCTCTTCCCGGAGAAAAGGAATTGGATACCCTGATTCGAACAACACTGCGGGAAATTCACGATAAAACTCCTTTGCAGATAGGGATTACGAAAAATGGGTTGGCGGCCATTATACGCAATCTGCGAGGACTTTCTCTTCGACAGGCGCGACAGCTTATTTATGACACTGTTTCTGTGGATAAACGGTTTAATGACCGGGATGTGAATAAAATCGTAGCCGGTAAACGCACCATGATTCGGTCGGATGGATTATTGGAGTATGTCGAGGCACCGCTGAATATGGATGAAATCGGCGGCATGAACAACCTTAAACGGTGGTTGCGACTGCGTCAAAACGCCTTTACAGAGCAAGCGACACAGTATGGCATAACGCCGCCGCGAGGGGTTTTGATATTGGGTGTACAAGGCGCCGGCAAAAGTCTTTGTGCCAAGGCGATTTCCGCCGCATGGCAGCAGCCGCTTTATCGCATGGATCCCAGTACCTTATTTAATAGTTATGTCGGCCAGTCAGAACGCAATCTGCGGCAGGCGCTGAAAGAGATTGAAGCGATGGCTCCAGCGATTCTTTGGATTGATGAAATTGAAAAGGGATTTGCTTCCGCGGCCAGCCAGAGTACTGATGGAGGTTTGAGCAAGCGAATGTTTGGAACCCTGTTGACCTGGATGCAGGAACATCAGGAACCCGTTTTTGTCATTGCTACGGCCAACGATATCGAAGCACTGCCGCCGGAATTGCTTCGAAAAGGGCGGTTTGATGAAATATTCTTTGTTGGTTTGCCGGGAATGGACGCTCGCAAAGAGATATTCTATATCCATCTGACCAAGCGAAAGCGGGATGCGGCAAAATTCAATCTGGACTTGCTGGCGTCTGAATCAGATGGGTATAGTGGAGCGGAAATTGAACAGTCTGTAGTTTCCGCCCTACACGAAAGCTTTGCAGGTCAAACAGAGCTAACGACCGAGATGATTGTTACGGTATTGAAGAATTCTCCGCCATTATCGGTTACGATGCGTGAAAAGATGGCTGAATTGTACACTTGGTCAAAGGGGCGATGCGTCGAAGCAGAATAGATATGAATATTATAAATTAAAGATGTGATATGTGCTAAATATTAATAAGTCGCTTATTTTGTCTTCTTTGTATTCTAAAACTTGGTAAAATTGGCAAAAAACGCTTGACGGACGACATAAAACCGCTATATTTGCCTGTCTTTGGCGGATGTGGCGGAATTGGCAGACGCGCAGGCTTCAGGTGCCTGAGGGTGGAAACGCCCGTGGAGGTTCAAGTCCTCTCATCCGCAGTGATTGTCAAGTGAGACAGAAATAACTTGACAAATATTGATTTTTAATGACAATAAATGGTCTAAATGCGGTTTTTGAGTATTAAGGGTGTTTAGCCCATCTTGGGAACGAGGTGGCGTCGTTTATTTTCCCCGATAGCTCAATAGGTAGAGCGGGCGGCTGTTACAGATCAGCTCGGAGATCAGGCTGACGGCGAAA
>CAYTHV010000107.1:0-11511 GCA_964437685.1 uncultured Pirellulales bacterium | reverse complement strand
GAAACCATCGGCAATCCGAAAAATGATGTGCTAGATTATAAAGCGATAGTTAAGATCGCCCACGAAAACGGTCTGCCGGTGATTTGTGATAATACTGTGATGTCCCCGATGCTGTTCCGCCCCATTGAACACGGGGTTGATATTGTTGTGCATTCCTGTACAAAAATGATCGGCGGCCACGGCACGAGTATCGGCGGCATTGTTGTCGATTCAGGCAATTTCAAGTGGGACAATGGCAAGTTTCCGGGGCTGACCGAGCCGGACGCCAGCTATCACGGAATGCAATATTATAAAACATTCGGCAATCTGGCATACTGTATCAAGATTCGTGTTCATGTCCTGCGGGATACCGGGGGATGTATATCGCCGTTCAATGCGTTTCAGTTGCTTCAGGGTGTTGAGACGCTGCACCTGCGTGCGCCGCGGCATTGCGAAAACGCACTTGCGCTGGCGAAATTCCTTCACGGACACCCTTCGGTCAGTTGGGTCAATTACCCCGGCCTTGTGAATCACCCGTGCCACAAGCTGGCGATGAAGTACCTGCCCAAAGGGCAGGGAGCGATCTTAGGCTTTGGCGTCAAAGGCGGCAAACCCGCCGGTGTTAAGTTTATCAATGCCGTCAAACTGGCGAGTCATTTGGCGAATATATTGGATAGTAAAACACTGGTTATTCACCCCGCCAGCACGACTCACCAGCAATTGAGCGAGGCTGAACAGCTTGCCGCGGGAGTATTGCCTGATTTTATTCGTGTTTCCGTTGGAACAGAACATATAGATGATATCGTAGAAGACTTTGAACAAGCGTTGAAAATTAGTTCTAAGTCCTAAGTGTTGCGTTCTAAGTTATGAGCAGAAGTGTTGTGAAACAGAAAAGTTATGAATTTGCTCTGCAAACAATACTTTATGCGCTCAGCTTAAAAACAATAAACATTATGAAATATCCAGCCAGCTTCTGCGGTCCGGTACGAGCATCGGCGCCAATGTTGAAGAAGCATTGGCGGGCTATAGTAAAAAAGATTTTTTTGCCAAAATGCGTATTGCTTCCAAAGAAGCCAGAGAAACAAATTATTGGCTGCGGCTTGTGAGAGACGCTAAACTTTTTGAAAACAAAATCGTAGAAGATATGCTGACAAGTTCCGAAGAACTTGTAAAAATTCTGACGAGCATTGTAAGAACCGGCAGCAAACAGATGGCGGAATGTTAAGCGACCCTGTAATATAAATATCTTTGGGTACGAAAAACTCAAAACTAAAAACTAAGGACTCAAAACTAATTATGTGGGATTATACAGATAAAGTCATGGATCATTTTTCCAATCCGAGAAATGTAGGACGGATTGAGGATTATGATGGTATCGGCGAGGTTGGCTCTCTGGCTTGCGGAGACGCCCTGACGCTGACATTTAAGCTGGACGCCAGTGGACGTATCGCGGATGTGAAATTTCAGACCTTCGGCTGTGCCAGCGCCATCGCGTCGTCGTCGGTATTAACTGAAATCATCAAGGGGATGACCCTTGAAGAGGCGCAGAAAGTAACGAATCAGCAGATCGCCGACAGGCTCGGCGGATTGCCGGAACAAAAGATGCACTGTTCGGTGATGGGGCAGGAAGCCCTCGAAGCGGCCATTGCCTACTATCGCGGCAAAAGCAAATCCGCGGTTCCGCCTAAACACGGCAAGGTAGTCTGTACCTGTTTTGGAGTCACCGATGAGGAAATCCGCAAAGTGGTTTCCGAAAATCATATTACCACGGTCGAACAGGTGACCAACTACTGCAAGGCCGGCGGCGGCTGCGGCGGCTGCAAAACACGCATCGCGGAATTAATTGAAGAAGCCATCGGCCAGAGCGTAACCCCCTTGATCAGAAAACCAATCCGTCCGGTCAGGCTGACCAATATCCAGAAGATTCAGCTTGTCCAGCAGACGATTAATGAGCAGATACGTCCGGCTCTTCGCGCCGACGGCGGCGACATTGAATTGATCGATATCGAAGGCGATAAAGTCATCGTTGCTCTGCGCGGGATGTGTGCCCAGTGCAAGATGGCCGAGTTTACGATGCGCGATGTCGTCGAATCCAAGCTCAAAGAGTTTGTCTGCGATACGCTGACCGTGGAAGAACTGAAAGATTGAAATTTGCCTGGGACGGGAGATTTAATATGAATCATGTCATCTATATGGATAACAATGCCACCACTCAGGTGGCCGACGAAGTTGTCGAAGTGATGCTGCCGTATTTGGCGCAGCGTTACGGCAACCCGTCGAGTATGCACACCTTTGGCGGCAATGTCGTGCACGCGATAACCCGCGCTCGAGAACAAGTTGCTTTGCTGCTGGGCTGTCACCCGGAAGAAATTATTTTTACCAGTTGCGGTACTGAAAGCGACAACACCGCCATTAAAGGCACGCTTGCGATGTTTCCTGAAAAACGCAAGATTGTCACGACCCGCGTTGAGCACCCGGCGGTGCTGACGACCTGTCGCGATCTGGAACGGCACGGATACAGCATCTCAGAAATCGGCGTCGACCGGCAGGGACGGCTGGATGTTGATCAGCTTGGTTTTCGTGTGGATGATAATACGGCGATTGTGTCGGTAATGTGGGCCAATAATGAAACCGGTACGATTTTTCCGGTCGAAGAAATCGCTGAAATCGTCAAAGCCCGCGGCGTGGTTTTTCATACTGACGCGGTGCAGTCGGTCGGCAAAATTCCGATGAATCTAAAAGACAGCGCCATTGATTTGCTGAGTCTATCCGGCCATAAACTGCACGCGCCCAAAGGCGTGGGCGTATTGTTTGTTCGCAAGGGGACGCGCATCGGTACATTTATGCATGGCGGACATCAGGAATCGGGACGGCGGGGCGGTACGGAAAACGTACCCGGTATCGTCGCCCTCGGTAAGGCCTGTGAAATAGCCCAGCGTTATATGGAAGAGGAAAAAATCCGCGTTAAGGTTCTTCGCGACCGGCTGGAAAGCAAGATTCTGGCCACCTGTCCGGATTGCATGATTAATGGCGATACGGAGCATCGTCTGCCCAATACGCTCAACATCAGCTTTGAATTTATTGAAGGCGAGTCGATTTTAATGATGCTGGATCGGTTCGGAATCTGTGCCAGTTCCGGTTCGGCCTGTACCTCCGGTTCGCTGGAGCCATCCCACGTGCTAAGAGCAATGGGCGTACCGTTTACCGCCGCTCATGGATCGATACGGTTTAGTCTGAGCCGTTATAACACGGAAAAAGAAGTGGATTTTGTCGCCGAACAATTGCCGCCGATTGTCAGCCGGCTGCGGCAGTTAAGCCCATTTGTGAAAAAATAAAAGACATCATAACGACAGCAGTTAATTGGGATTGCTGGCTGAATCGTTGTTTGCCTTAGCCATTAATGTTTTGACATTTTGACGCAGATTTTCGGCATAGGGAAAAGTAAATGCCGTTTGAGTCGAATCCAGGGCGGTTCCAAAATCCATCATGGTCTGGTTGCCGATTACAGTGATGGGAACCGGCGGCAAAAACCAGTTTGCGACCATGGCTTTCAGCGACGCGATAAAGCCTTCTTTATGGTTGGCTTTGGCGATAGAGCTGACTTCCGCTTCCATGGTTGGCGGCGTAATCCCCCGCGTAAAACTCAATGTGTTAATTCTGGCAATCTGTTCATTGGTGCGGTTTTCATAGAGGAATTTCTTATCGACGGATTTGATGTCAAACAGTCGCACGGAAACAGGACTTTTGCCATCCAAATCAAACCGTGCCTGAACATTATCGACTTGTCGCTGATTATTCTTGATGCTGCCGGAAACAACCAATGAGCCTCGCATCGGGCCATCGACCCGGATGTAGCGAAGCAGGCAGCGAAGTGCGCTGCCGTTCGGGTCATTTTTGGTACTAAAAGCGATCATGTCGTTGGGGTCTACAATCGCCTCATACACGCCCTGACCTTTAACCTCAAAAATGCAGGTTGTAGCAAACGAATCGTCCGTTTCCTCGCTGGTTCTCGAAATGACTCGAGCGTTAAGCGTTATATTGGGATCGGTAAAGACATCGACTGTTGTCGGCATAATCAGCGGGATGAAGTACATAAACGCATCGACTTCATTGCCTTGGCCATTATTTGAGTATTCAATATTTAGAGTAGGACCCTTTGCTTTATCTTCGCAAAGAACACTATTTCCAAATGATATACCCGCTAAAATAAGGCCGCAAAAAAATACAGAAAGTCCTTTAAGCATAGCTACCCGAATAAAATAATAATAAATATTATGCACCCCTGTTTTTTCGGCCAATTTTGGCCAAAAACTTCACAATAACCATGGATTCATCGCACATTAAATATAACTATTTTGCAGTTACGGTCTTATAAAACGCACTAAATATAAAAACTTCTCATGGTCACCTATTGTATTATACAGAAACATGGGATTATTTCAATCAACTTTTAGACAAAATCTCATGATTGCTAATATATCAGGCGTGTTGTGTCTTGATAAGAGTTTTTCGAGTATTGATTTATAGCATCGTTTCGTATAACATATTGTATCAGAGATGTTAAATTGGGAAACTTACAATGCTCATACGAAAAGCTAAAGTTCAGGATGTACCGAAAATCCATTCGCTGATATGTTCTTATGCGGAGTTGGATCAGATGTTATTCCGGTCGATAGCGGATATTTATGAAAATTTGCAGATATTTAAGGTTGCAGAAGATGTCGGCCAGGTGATTGGTTGCTGCGCTTTAAAAGTGGTCTGGTCGGATTTGGCGGAAATTAAATCGCTGGCGGTCAACCAGCATTATTTTGGCAAAGGCACAGGCAAGGCTTTGGTGCATTCGTGTTTGGATGACGCCCGGCAGTTGGGTATTAAAAAGGTATTTACGCTGACCCTTGTGCCGGAGTTTTTTGAAAAGGCAGGTTTTCATCGCTCAGAAAAAGATGCATTCCCGATGAAAGTCTGGAGCGACTGTGCCCAATGTCCCAAGCAAGACCATTGCGACGAAACCGCCTTGATGGTCGATCTGTAACTCTTTTACAAGCAAAGACTTAGCCGACTTGTCGTCGCTGAAAAAGAGCGACTGCCAAAGCCAGAACACCTGCCGTATAGCACGTCGCGTAGGACAATCCTTTTAGCAGATAGGCTCCCGGAACCGAGCCGGTTTCGTAAATGGCATCACTGACCCAGAATACCTGCATATTAGGCACAACCGCGGTATAGATTTGAGCCCAGAGGTATTTGGCGGCATATTGGCTGGCGACCCAGTCGCTGATCAGGCCGAGCAAGAATATCAGAATACAAAACGTGAGCGTCAAAACCACATTGAACCGTGACGAAAACAGGACCGCTACCGCGACAAGAACCAGTGTGCCAAACAATAAAAGCAGGCTGGCATAGAGATCAAACCGGTTGAAACCGCTGATCATGGGGCCAAACTTCCATTCTTTGTCGATAAAGGTAAGAAACAGGATGCCGAAGGCCGACAATATGGCACAGGTGAGAATTGCTGAAGCTGAAAAACTCCAGTCGTAACTGTAGTTTAAAAATGCACTTATGATTATTGTAGCCAGAAGGACAACCGAGCCGATCAGCACAACCGGGATATCGGGCTCATCCGAGGCGCGTTCAAGCACGCCAAAGCGAATCACCATCAAATAGACCGCCGTCAGCAGGTAATGAGCGATAATCACCGCAACGGCGACGCCTGTGAACTTGCCAAGGATAAATATCGGCCTCGGAACAGGCTTGGAAAGGATGGTCGTAATGGTCTTTGTTTCAATTTCTTCGGTAATTGCGCCGGTTGCACTAAAAACTGCAATGAACAATCCAGCCAGAAAGAGCGTAGATAGCCCCAACTCTCGAAGGAGCTTGATGTCTTCATCGAGTGTGTACATGGTAATCGATGGAGCCAGGATGTAAAGCAGTACCGCCGCGATAATGATAATGGCATACACAGGCTGGCGGATGGTTTCAATAAATGTGTTTTTGGCGATGCTATAGAGTGTTGTGATTAAATTTTTCATAAAAAAGTACTTAACGTATTAATAAAATCCTGTTATATTCTTTTTTTTAGTTCACGATTGCATTTTGTAAGGATATTATTATAGTTTTTACACTTTTAGCAATAAAAAGTTCTACGGAATTAGAGGATTTCACAAGATATAGGGATTGCTTGTATGACGATATCATCGAAAAAGGCACAAAATACTGCGTTATGGGGGTTGTGTTTGTCATTGATATTTTTTGCGGTTTCTTTTTTGCTGGGCGGTTTATGGGGGACTCGTGTTCTTTATTGTATGGGCTGGCTGATGCTGTCCGGAGCGATGGTATGGCTCCTGCTGCTGATCCAGTTTTTTAACCGGTCCCAGGCCGAGCAGGAAAAATTAGACAAATCACGGCTGTCGAGCGCATTGCAGCAGGATACGATTTTTACCGGCGGGGCGGGACGGGCATCCATCTTTGAACAGGCTCAGCGTCGGCTGGCATTCTTTGAAAAATGGATATTGCCGATCAGCGGTATCATTATCGCATTGGTCGAAATTGCGCTGGGACTTTTGATTCTTCGAAAGTTTACAGGGCTTGTCGATTGGAAAGTTCAAAATCCGCTGCTTGGGGCGATTTTGATGACTTTGATTGCCTTCGTTAGTTTCCTCATTAGCCGATATGCGACAGGGATGAGCAGTGAAACCGCATGGCGACCGCTGCGCGCCGGAGGCAGTTATTTACTGTTGACCTCGTTCTTTGCGGTTGTGTCTGCGGTGGCGCTGGTTTTTGCTCAATACAAATATCCGATAGGGCTCAAAATTCTGGAGCAGGCCATTCCGTGGGCATTGATTGTGCTGGGAGCGGAAATTCTCCTGAATACATTGATGGACATCTATCGTCCCCGTTTTGCGGGACAGTATTGTCAGGCGGGAATTGACAGCCGTCTTTTGGGGCTAATTAATGAACCCGGCGGACTATTTTATTCCGTTGCCAACGCGATTGATTATCAGTTTGGTTTTCAGGTATCGCAGACCTGGTTTTATAAGCTGCTGGGCAAGGCGATCTTGCCTTTGATTTTATTTGCCGCGGTGATCATGTACCTGATGACCTGCGTGGTGATTATCGGTCCTGGGCAGATGGGAGTTATTGAACATTTCGGCAGTGCGGACACCGCTCAGGGTGGACGGCAGATTGGGCCGGGGCTGGTGTTTAAGTGGCCGTGGCCGTTCGACAAAGTGTATGCCTATCCAACGGATTTGATTCAGAAGATCAATATCGGATTCGTCGAAGACGACAAAGAGAAAGGTAAATTAGAAAATAATCTCCTGTGGGGCAAGGAGCATTTTAAAGAAGAATACGACCTGCTGGTTGCCTCGGCGGGAGCCTTTGTGGATCAGAAACAAGATGGCACCGTACCGGTGAGCCTGATTCGCGCCAATGTCCCGGTGATGTATCGTATCAAGGATGTCCTGGCATATCTTTATAATCATACCGATTCAAAGAAAATGCTGGAAGCGATATGCTATCGTGAACTGGCCCGTTTTGGAGCCAGCTCCACGGTAGAAACGGATGAAAAAGCAATTGAAAAGAGTCTGCTCGGCCGCGGCCGCATGGAAGCTTCACGCGTTCTCCAGCAGCGGATTCAAACGGCTGCCGATGAAGCGGGGCTTGGCGTAGAAATTGTACTGTGCGGCTTGCAGGGGATTCATCCGTCGCCCAAGTTGGCGGAAGATTATGAAAATGTGATTGCCTCCGTTCAAACCCGTCAATCGACGGTACTGGATGCGATGACCGAACGCAATAGAACGTTGACAGAACTGGCCGGGTCTGCGGATGCCGTTGCGTCGCTATATGCCGTAGTCAGTCGTTATTCCAAAGAGAAAGACACGATGACGCCGGAACAGGATGCGGCAATACGCAAGGAAATTACTGTCGCGCTGGAAGCGTCACGCGGTCAGGTATTTCAGGCGATTCGGCAGGCGGAAGCGGATGCGTTTGAAAAGGCGACGCTTGCAGAAGCGACGGGGCAGCGTTTTCAGGGGCAGCTTAAGGCGTATCAGGCCAATCCTGCCCTGTATAAGCGGATCGAGCGGCTTAAGATGCTCGAAGAAACGCTTGACACGGTACGGAAATATGTCGTGGTTGCCGACGCCAAAGATGCGCAGGTTTATATTGTTGACTTGCAGGAAAAGCTGACCTCCTCATTGTATGAGGGGCTGGATATCGGCGCTGAATTGCAAAAGGGTAAATAACGGTAAATTAGGGATAGTTGAAACAAAAGTATAAACGGAACAGGATTAGAAGATATGAAAAATGTTTGGGGCGTCATCAGTATTCTTGTCGTCGTCGCAATTTTAGGGCTTTCGATGTGCAGTTTTCAGGTTCGCCAGACTGAAACGGCGTTGGTTACGCGGTTCGGCCAGCCGGTTCGGACGATTACCGAACCCGGTTTCCAGTTTCGGCTGCCGATCGGGATCGAAAAAGTGTATAAGTTTGATTCCCGCCAGCAATTGCTGGAAGGCATTCTGGAGGAAACAACAACATCCGGCAGCGAGCCGATTATTATCAACAGTTATATTGTCTGGCGTATTGCTGAGCCGAGGAAATTCCTGGAGCGTGTACACGATACCGAGGGGGCGAGAACCAATCTGCAAAGCCTGTTGCGCAATGCGCAGAATTCCGTTGTTGGCCGTCATGCGTTCAGCGATTTTGTCAATACCGATACCGATAAAGTCAAACTGGCCGCGATTGAAAATGAAATTCAGGCCGAGATTGTTTCCATTGCCAAGGAAAGTTATGGCATTGAGGTTGCCGCCGTGGGTATCAAACGGCTGATGATCAGCGAGAAAGTTTCCGAGAAGGTCTTTAGCCGGATGAAATCCGACCGTAACCGTCAAACCGAAAACATTATCGCGGCGGGTAATTCCGAAGCCAATAAAATCAAGAGCGATGCTGCGGCCAAGCAGAAAGAGCTGCTGGCGATAGCCGAAGCGCAGGCCAAGTCCATTCGCGGTGCAGGCGATGCCGAGGCCGCTTCCTATTATAAGATGCTGGATGCGGATCCGGAGTTGGCGATGTTCCTGCGTGATCTTGAGGCATTGCGGACGATTTTGAAGAGTCGTTCGACCATTGTCTTCGGGACCGAGAATGAGCCGATGCAGCTGCTTAAGGGAATTCCGCAGGTTAAGTCGGAAATAAAATAAAATACTTAGTTCTTTGTTGCAGGAAAGATAAAGCGGGAATTAAGATTTTAAGGATATAAAAAATGTCGCATAATCATCATTCTCATCATGACCATTCGAGCTGTGGATGTCAGTCGTCGCGGCAGCCGTCGGCGTTCGAATCGCAGGACGCTGCGGGCAAATCTTTAACAAAGGCGCTGCGAACCAGTTTTGGGATATTGAAAATCATTATGGTCATCCTGGTGGTGCTGTTTCTGGCCAGCGGGATATTTAAAGTGCAGCAGGATGAACAGGCTTTGGTGCTGCTGTTCGGCAAAGTGCAGGGACTTGGCGACGCCCGGATTTTAAAACCCGGACTTCAATATACCTGGCCGGAGCCGATCAGCGAAATTATCCGTATCCCGGTCACCAAGGTGCAATCGCTGAAAGTCGATTCATTCTGGTATTACGAAACCAATGAGGAAAAACTGGGCCAGAAGCTTCCTGTTCCGCCTGCCACGCTGGATCCGGTCAAAGACGGCTACTGCCTGACGCGTAATGAGAGTATTGAAGGACTGGAAGGAACGGATTACAATATTGTTCATTCACGCTGGTCGATTACATACCTGATTTCCAACCCGGCTTTGTTTTTTGAAAATCTCTACTGTCGTCAGCCCAAACCCGGCGAGGATTTTCTTGAGGCTGCCGCGGAGAACATCAACCCCATGCTTGAAAGTTTTGCGTCCAATGCGATTGTCGCTACGATGACTAAGTTCAGCATTGATGACGCGATTACCAGCAAAAGGGATATTTCGGATAACGTCAAAAATATTTTGCAATTGAAACTGGACTCCATCGGCAGCGGAATCAAAATCGACGATGTTCGTGCCGAACGAATTATCTGGCCGCGACAGGTGGATGATGCGTTTCAGGCTTCCATACAGGCCAGCCAGCAGAGCAAGACCTCTATTACCGATGCCTATTCATTTAAAGAAAAAATGCTGACCGATACAGCCGGCCCTGAAGCGGAAAAGCTGCTGACTCAGCTCAAACAGCCCAGCCTGGCACAAGCGCAGAAAGAAGAACTGGTTGCCCAGATGAAAGGGCAGGTTCAGGGACGTATTTCCGAAGCACGGGCGTATAAAACCAAGGTGGTCGAAGAAGCCAAGGCCAATGCCGAGTACCTGCATAAATTGCTGCCGGAGTACAAGAAGCACCCGGAACTGGTGATGCAGCGGCTCTATCAGGATGCGATGGAAGAAGTTTTGGCCAATGCCGAAGAAAAAATAGTGATTCAGCCCGGCCAAGGCCAGCGGGAAATTCGTGTGATGATCAATCGCGACACGAAGAATTTAAAGAAAGAAGAAAAGAAATAATTTAATATTATTCAGATACAGATAGACCAGAACGCGGGATAGTATTTATGGTACATACACATATTGGCGTTAAGTCAACGGAACTGGAACAGGGACATTCGCATAGCGACCAGAATAAAGCTGGAATCGCTTTATTTGCGACGCTGGCCGGCGGTGTCCTCTTGCTCAATGCACAAATAACCTCCTGGCTGCCCGGCTCGCTCGGGCTGGACAGCAATGTCAGTCAGGTTGTGGCGATGATCGGCGCTTTGCTGCTGGGCATGCCGATTGTTATCCACGCGGTGCAGGGAATGATGCATGGTCACATGCACATGGATGAACTGGTGGCGTTGGCGGTAATCGCCGCGTTTGCCTCCGGCGATTATATCACTGCCGGCGTGGTTGGATTCATTATGCTTCTGGCCGAACTGATGGAAACGCGAACCGCTCTTGGCGCACGGGCGTCGATTGAGTCGCTGATTCGACTGACGCCGACGACGGCCCAGCTTGTTCAAAGCGATGGAACGGAAACCGAAGTCAAAGTCGCCTTGCTCAAGACCGGCGATGTCGTACGTGTACGCCCCGGCGATAACATCCCCGCCGACGGTCAGATTCGCGCAGGGTTAAGCTCGATTAACGAAGCGACGATTACCGGCGAATCGCTGCCGGTGGATAAAGTCGTCGGCATGCAGGTCTTTGCCGGAACATCCAACCTGACGGGTGTGCTGGATATTGTTGTGACCAAGGCCGGACAGGATACCACGCTCGGCAAAGTCCAGCAGTTGATTATGACCGCCGAGAAAACCCAGCTTCCCATCATGCGAATGATTGATCAGTATGTCATGTGGTATATCCCGACAATCCTGATGATCAGTGCAATTATCTATTTCTTTACCAAAGACCTGAACCGCTCGATTTCGGCGCTGGTGATTTCATGCCCTTGTCCGCTGATTCTGGCCACGCCGACGGCCATGGTTGCGGCGTTGTCTGCGGCGGCCCGTTTGGGGATTCTGGTCAAAAATATCTCG
>CAYTHV010000106.1:0-11529 GCA_964437685.1 uncultured Pirellulales bacterium | reverse complement strand
AAGAATTAGCCCAACTGGCAGGTTCTCCCAACGCCGCCCGCGCCGCTGGGATGGTCATGTCCCGCAACCGTACACCCTTGATAATTCCTTGCCATCGTGTCCTCGGTGCCGATGGTTCCCTCCACGGCTTTTCCGCCCCCGGCGGCATCGCCGCCAAAAAACGCATGCTAACCCTCGAATCGAAGGAAAAATAAATTTTTTTGGAATCTATGTAAATAAAACTTGACATTATGTATGCTTATATATACTATTTGATTGGTTTTATATACATCGAAAGGAGAAACAAGATGAATCGAATCCAGAAAATATCTTGGTTAATGGTCGTTACACATTCGATTGGCGTTCTCGCGGCTGGGGTTGCAGTTACGGTTATGTATTACAAGGTCGGCCTCCCCCGCGCCTATGCCGGGCTGGCCTTTTTGGGCATCTGTGGTTTCGGCGGCTTAGGACCGATGATCTTCAAAAAAGACCCCGGCCCGGTTCAGGCCGATGAGCGGGATCACCTGATCAACCTGAAAGCCGCTCGCGGCAGCTTTGCCTTGTCCTATCTGGTCTTCGGCATTTTATGTATGGGGATATGGGAATATTGCCGGCATCATGACACTTCCGTTATTTCTATTGAAGTCCTGCCGATGATTTGGGGATTGGCTGCCATCACAGTCTTTTTCAGTCATGCCATCATTATTTTGGTACTCTATGGTCGGAGCGAATAAATGGGGAATGAAAAGCTGAATAACAATATCCGTCGGCTGCGATTTGACGCGGGGGAGATGACTCAGCAAACGCTGGCTGAAAAAGTCGGTGTTACGCGGCAGACGATTATTGCTATCGAGCAGGGCGGCTATACCCCGTCGCTGACGCTGGCAATGAAAATCGCCCGGGCATTTAATAAAACCGTTGAAGAGGTGTTTCAACTGGAATAAACTGGTGCGAAACGAAAGGCTGGGGGCCTGATATAAAATAGCCGGCGGTGGAAACCGCCGGTAAGAGAACCCAGGAAAACCAAAGCCCCAGTGGGGCGACACAAACAAGGAGATTTTATGGAACTGGACATCAAGAGTGTGGAAGCTGCATGGAAACGAGAAGTCGATGCGTGTGTAGTCAAAGCCGCAACAAAGGATTTAAATAACTATTCACCCGAAGTTCAATCTATCATAGAGGCAGAGGCCAAACATCGTGGTTTTTGGGAAAAAGTCCTTTTTCTAAGAGGTGAGGCAACTACTGAGCCAATATCTGAAAACAGGAATATTGTTGGATATGTTTGCGATAGATGCCGAGGTACTATATTAAATTTTGAAACAGGGCGATGTGCTGAATGTAGTATGCCTTCTTTAGATATGGGATATTGCCTTGGCTGTGATAAATTCTATCCTATTCTACCTGGTCAAAATTGTCCGGTACATAATAAAGCTTTAAGCAAAAGTAAGTTCCCAAATAATTGGTTTCGCCTTGGAAATCACTGCATCGATCATATTTTCATTGTTATATCAATCCCATTTCTCATCTATTTTCCTTTCTTTCTGGTAATAACCAATTACATCCCACCCATTATTTTCAATCTGATTTATATTTTTTTGTACTATTTCATATTCGAAGCTTTATTTCAAAGAACTCCAGCTAAATGGATTCTGGGTAACAAAGTTGTGAATGCGGTGGGAGAGAGGGCCTCCCTATCGGCTATTGCAAAAAGAACATTAATCAGATTTATACCCTTCGAGCCTTTTTCTTTCTTTACGGGTGAAAATAGCGGTGTACATGATAGATGGTCTAGAACATATGTGATAAAAGCAAAAAGATTTGGAAGGAAAAAATTATGAAACTCTCACAGATCATCAATGCGGTTGAATCGATTGCTCCGCGGAAGCTGGCACAGGGATGGGATAATGTCGGCTTTCTGGTCGGTGATCCTACGCGGGATATCAAAAAGATTCTGGTCACCATTGACACTACCGAAGCGGTTGCCGAGGAGGCGATTCGATTTGGGGCGGATTTAATCCTGGCCTATCACCCGGTTATTTGGGATGGCCTCAAGCGTATCACTGCCGATGGCGCGACAGCTCCGATTTATACGCTCATCCGCAAAAATATCGGCGTTTATTCCATCCACACTTCGCTGGATACCGTCGCAGGCGGCGTCAATGATGCACTGGCCGGGATTCTCAATCTCAGCAATGCCAAGCCGCTCGGCGATTTTGTCGAAGACCCCGCCGGACCACATTACAAAGTCATCACCTTTATCCCCGCCGATAGCGTCAATAAAGTCGCTGATGCCCTCTATGCCGCCGGCGCCGGAGCCATAGGCAATTATTCCCATTGCGGATTTATGACCAACGGCATCGGGACATTTAAGCCGCTGGAAGGCGCCAATCCGACCCTCGGCAAAAAAGGCACCCTCGAGCGCGTCGCCGAAGTTCGCCTTGAATCTGTCGTTGCCGCCGACAAAGTTCACTTAGTCCTTGCCGCACTGCGCAAGTCGCATCCGTATGAAACTCCGGCCTTTGATGTATTCCGCCATTACGATATGGAAGGCAAACTCGGCCTTGGCCGCTTCGGCGCACTGGAAAAGCCGATGACGATAGAGCAAATTCTCCGTCGGGTTAAGACCATCACCGGCGCCAAAGCCGCGGGTATCATCGGCCCACAGAAACGGCTGGTCAAAACCGCCGCCGTCTGCGCCGGTTCATGCAGCAAGCTGATTTTCAATGTGATCGACAAAGGCTGCGACCTGTACCTGACCGGCGAACTCAAGCACCACCAGGCATTGGCCGCATCCGAGGCGGGACTGACTTGTGTGTGCCTGTCCCATAGCGTCTCCGAGCGATTTGCCTTGAAAAAATTAGTCACCCAATTGCGTAAATCACTCAAAAGCGTTACCATTCATCAAAGTACAAAAGACGCCGACCCGTTTACGTGGAAACAGCTTTAATCCCGGCGGGTCATGGATATAAGTCTTGAATTAATAAAGGTTTAAAGTCGCCCATGAAAACAGCTATTGCAAAACTAAATGAGGTCGTCGGACAGGAAGTAACCTTGTCCGGCTGGGTCTATAATAGCCGCCACAGCGGCAAAGTCGCCTTTATTGTCCTGCGGGATGGAACCGGCCTCTGCCAGTGCGTCATCGAAAAAGGCAAAGTCGATGATGCCCTGTTTGACCAGCTTGTCCGGCTGGGGCAGGAATCCTCCCTGATGCTGACAGGCATTATCCGTGCCGAACCGCGCAGCCCCGGCGGTCACGAAATGGCCGTTACCGGCGCCAATATCATTTGCTCGACGCAGGATTACCCCATCACCCCCAAAGAACACGGGGTTGAATTTCTAATGAAAAACCGCCACCTGCACCTCCGCAGCCAGCGGCCGTGGTGCATCGGACGCATCCGCCATACCGTCATTGACGCGATCCGGCGGTTCTTTAACGACAATAGCTTTACGCTGGTGGATACCCCGATCTTTACCGCCGCCGCGGGCGAGGGCGAACAAACGCTATTTTCGGTCGATTACTTCGGCAAACCGATGTTTCTGTCGCAAACCGGCCAGCTTTATCTGGAATGCGCAGCCCTAAGCTACGGCAAGGTCTATTGCTTCGGCCCGACATTCCGCGCGGAAAAAAGCAAAACTCGACGCCATTTAACCGAATTCTGGATGGTTGAGCCGGAAGTTGCCTATATTGACCTGCCGGGTTTATTGGAACTGGCCGAAAACTTCGTTACCAGTATTGTTAAGCGGGTGCTGAAAGAAAACCGTTCCGAGCTGGAAACTCTCGGGGCCGATATCGCGATGCTGGAAAAAATTGAGCCGCCGTTTTACCGCCTGACCTATTCTGCTGCCGCTGAAATTCTGACCAGTGAACGGACGGTCAAATTTATGGCCGACCAGTTAGAGCAATTCAAGACCCAAAAAGCATCTATTGAAAAACAAATTGCCGACATTGAAGCCGCTGACAAAGCTGGCGGCCTAAAGCAATGGCAAAAGGACAAGAATGCCAAATTGCTCATTGATTTGCGGACGGAACTGACAGAACTGGAAATCAAAATTGAAAATAATCCTAAACACGCCCAGCTTGCCGCCGAATTTAAATGGGGCAAGGACTTGGGCGGCTCCGATGAAACCATTATCTCGCTGATGCACGATAAGCCGGTTTTTGTAACGCATTACCCGCGCGATGCGAAGGCATTTTATATGAAGACCGATCGGAGCAATCCGAAAGTGGTGGAAAATTTCGACCTGCTGGCATCGCAGGGTTTCGGCGAGGTCATCGGCGGCTCAGTCCGTGAAGATGATTATGATTATTTGTTGAAACGGGTTCATGAAGAAGGCTACAACCCGGATGATTATAGCTGGTATCTTGACCTTCGCAAATATGGCTCCGTCCCGCATGGCGGCTTCGGCCTCGGGGTCGAACGCACGGTTGCCTGGATCACCAATGAGCGCCACATCCGCCAGTGCATCGCTTTCCCGCGAATGATGGATAATGTGTGCATATAATGGTTTTTGGATGTTTGCAATATGGAGAAGCTTCATACATCTTACAGTAATGTAAAACTGTGGGCAATTAAACAGGATGATAATAGTCTGCGCATTTATTGTTCTCTGCGATCTCTTATCTTAATGCTATCAGTTTGGTGGATAGCATTGCTTCTGGGGTGTATTTTTTTTGTCTGGATATCTAATAAGCACAACGAGCAATGGTTTGGTACATTTGCGATTGTCCTTTGTGTCCTGACAGGTATGTTTCAGGCAGCAATGGTAGTGCCTCGTTATTTTATAGACAAAAGCAAGGGGGATTATCTTGCCATTGATTTAGCCGCAAGAAGTGTTCGACTGCCGTATCTTAAAAAAGAGTTCCCATTATATGGACAGAAACCCACATTTCGATTTGATTTTTACGAAGAGACATACGGAGGAGAGACAGGTGGCTATTCAGAATTTAATATCGAGACGGCCGAAGGCCAAATTTACCCTATTCTTAAATTATTGGGATATGGATACCGATTTGGCAAAATTGATAAAAAACTCCAAAAGTTGGGCTTTGATGTAAAAGAATACCGGCACAAAGTAAAGTAATAATATACAAAAAACATCTTAAATTTCTATAAATATCAGGTCACTTTTGATGATGCCATCATCAGAAATGTCCTGTTTTTTCAAAGGAGTTATATTTTGACGGCAGTTGGGCCAGATTGGTTTGTAGAAATCGAGCGGCTGTATGGGCTTTTGCAGGATAGGCTCTGCGGGGCAACGTGCAGAGCTTGCGGTAACTGCTGCGATTTTGAATCGTTTGGTCATCGGCTTTATCTGACTACGCCGGAGTGGTTGTATTTTAGGACTAAGTTGGCTGAGAACAATATCCCGCTAATGCCGATGACGACGGGCATTTGTCCCTATCGCAAAGACGGCAAATGCTCGGTCTATCCCTGGCGATTTGCGGGCTGCCGTATTTTCAATTGCACCGGCGATGCCGACCTGCAAAGCCAGCTCAGTGAAGAGAGCATCAGTCAAATGAAATCACTGTGCCAGACGTACTCGCTGCCATACCAATATGTGGATTTAAAGACGGCATTAAATACACCTGAAATTGTCGCCTAAAAAAAGTTGTTCATTTATTTATCTGAAGGGGAGATTGCAAATGAAAAAGGTACAATTGCTTTGGTGGGTCAATCTGGGTTTATTAGTATCCTTTCTGATTCAGGCCAGTACAGGGTTGTTTCGTGAGGTAATCGCATGGCGTATTTTTGAACCGCTGCATGGTTATAATGGGTGGCTTTTCATTGTTTTGGCGGTCAGCCATCTGATTCTCAACTGGAACTGGATTAAGACGAACTTTATTGCTCGCTTTATGTGGCGGACGAACCAAACCTGCGGCTAAACTGTATATATCCATATCTATTTTATGAGAAAGGAGTCGGCTTATGGCATTTACGCTTCAACTCGGACATGAGCCGCCGGAATTCAAGCTTCCGGCGACCGACGGCAAGACGTATTCGTTGCGGGATTTTGACAAGGCAAAGATTCTGGTTATCTTCTTTACCTGCAATCATTGCCCGTATGTCATTGGATCAGATGAAGTTACACGAAAAACGGCAGAGAAGTTCATCCCCAAAGGCGTACAATTTGTCGCCATCAACTCCAACAGCCCAAACACCTATGTCGAGGATTCGTTCGATAACATGGTAAAACGCATGGAGGAAAAAGAATTTCCGTGGCTGTACCTGTATGATCGGTCGCAAAATGTGGCCAGAGCTTATGGGGCGTTGCGAACGCCGCATTTTTTTGTGTTTGACTCACACCGAAAACTTGTTTATACCGGCCGCGGTGTTGATAATCCTCGCGATACCAGCAAGATGACGGTCAACGATCTCGACAACGCACTAAGTGAGCTGGTCGCGGACAAACCTATTACGACGCCCGTAACCAATCCGATTGGATGCAATGTTAAATGGGATGGCAAGGATGCGCACTGGATGCCGCAGGATGCCTGTGATTTAGTTTAGTGCGGACTTGTCTTGCAGGGTATAATTACTGATTTATAAATCAGTGTATTTTCCAGACGACCTAAAAAACCTTATGAGGTTGTAAGTCCTTCGCGGATGGCATACTTGGTCAGGCCCGCAACATTTCGAATGCTGAGCTTTTCCATAATATGCTCGCGGTGCGAATCAATGGTTTTGGGGCTAAGTTCCAGCATCTGCGCGATTTCTTTGGTTGTATGGCCTTCGGCGACTAATTGCAGTACTTCGCGTTCGCGTATGGTCAAGCCATCCGAGGCGTCCGCTTTGGGATTGGTCAGCAGGTTGATGTAGTCCGAGAAGACGACCTTGGAGATTTTGGAACAGAGGTAGGTTCTGCCTTCCAGCATCGCTTGCAGCCCATCAATCAATTCGGAAAAGGCCGATTCTTTGAGCATGTACCCTGTTGCGCCAGCCTTGATCATCTTGGCGACGACCGCACCATCAGAATGAGCCGACAAAGCCATCACTTTGACATGGGGATTTTCGGCAATCATCTGGCGTGTAGCGTCGATGCCGTTGAGGTTGGGCATTCCAATATCCATAATCACTATATCAGGATGAAGCTGCCGCATTAACTCTAATGCGGTTCGGCCGTCAGCAGCCTGTCCGACGACTTCCATATCAGAATGTCGGCGAAGCAAAGCACAAATGCCCTCTCGCATTATCTCGTGATCATCGACTAAGAGTATTTTCCGCATCTTTCTGTTTCTCCCTCATCTTGGGATTCTTGATCTCTCGGTATATTATAACCAGAAATAACAAATTTCAAAATGTTTTTTTTCTGTTTAAAACAAAAAAACGCTCCCCGACTCTATCTTTGGAATTTTATATTAATAGGTGTAACCTATTGCAATGTAAATAGTTGGAGGTAGTTGATCTGCTTTCATTGATTTTACGAAAGCAAGGTTTTTACGGGAGATTAATATTTTTATGATATTTATTTGTTTATTTCCGCAATCGATATTGAATATTTTATGTATTGATTTTGACATTTAGCCTCAAAGACAAGACTCTGTTAGCCTTATGTAAAAAAAGTGGACAATATCACAACCTGTCGAGTACAATTGCGGATATTTCTATTGTCCCGATTTAAGGATGGCTGGTATGCTCAATGATTTCTTTAGCAATTTTTTTGGCAATGGACGCGGATTGGATTGGGTCGTACAATTTTGGCCCGTTTTGATTAGTTCATGGATTTTTGCGCTGGGCGCAACGTGGGTGTGCAAAAAAATAGCCTTAAAGCTGGGCATTGTTGATAAGCCGGATTCTACGGTAAAAACCCATAAAAAACCCGTTGCCTACCTGGGAGGAATTGGAATTCTGGTGGGACTGGTCGTTGGAGTATTTGCCGGGATAGCCATTATCCAGGATGAGCCGGGTTTTGCAAAAAGCCTGCGGTGGCTGCTGGGAATTCTTGCCGGGTCGGCGATAGCATGTTTTGTGGGGGTTGTGGACGATATTTTAAATATCAAACCCTGGCAAAAAATGCTCGGACAAGTGGTGGCGGCATTAGCCTTGCTATTGGTTGGGATACGGCCGATGCTGCATTACTTAACCGATTTTATGGGTATTCCTTATACGCCGACGCTGCAATTCTTTGAAACCGCTCTCGGTGTTCCCATTGTCATATTCTTTGTTCTTGGGGCAACGAACTCCCTGAATCTGCTGGATGGGCTGGATGGGCTTTGCGGAGGGGTGACTGCGATTATCGCCATAGGAATGCTTTTTTTGGCAA
Organism: uncultured Pirellulales bacterium; assembly: GCA_964437685.1. Taxonomy (GTDB): domain Bacteria; phylum Planctomycetota; class Phycisphaerae; order Sedimentisphaerales; family Anaerohalosphaeraceae; genus Anaeroglomus. Next base: position 3,288 of record CAYTHV010000106.1, on the reverse strand, counting down.
TTCATCTTTCGACGTGGGATTTCAGCGAGTCCGGCGATCCCGTGCGAATTATTATCTGTTTAGGCTTAACCGGCGGGGTGCTTGGATTTCTGCCGTTCAATCGTCATCCGGCGAAAATTTTTATGGGAGACGCCGGAAGCCTGCTGCTGGGATTTGTAGCGGCGACGCTGATGATTTCGTTTGGCGAAAAAATCTTCCGCTGGTGGATGGCGTCGATAGTCATTTTTGGGCTGCCTATCCTGGATACTGCAACGGCGCTGGTTCGACGGCTGATCAACAAACGCCCGTTGTTTGTATCCGACCGGGGACATATCTATGACCAACTGATGGATCGGGGGCACTCGCTGAAAGGTGCGGTGTTGATCTGTTATGGTTTGGCGGGATTGTATGCCTTTATTGGCATCGTGATGAGCCAGATACGAACACGATATGCCGTTGTTGTCTATATCATTGTTGTTGTCATCTCGGCACTGATTGTCTGGTGGAGAGGGTTTTTGAAGATGGAAGGGCTGCGGGGGGCGGTGAAGAAGAAGCCCGATGCCATGTGAAAAAAACAGGATACCGCCACTGGCGGAGGCTATTTTACGCTGGATTCCCGTCTGCGCGGGAATGACAAACCACCAGCCAACATTCGGCGTGTTACACAAGAAGTCAGAAGTTTGTTCTTAAATTGACGCAAAATCACACATCACTTTATCCGCGATAGCCAGCGCCTCACGAGTCAGCCGAAGTCGTCCATTGTGCCATTCAAGATTGCCCTGCGCCAGATGTTCGGAAATAGCATCGGCAAAAAGCTGTTGGAAATCAAACCCAGTCTGCCGCTCAAATGCCACAGGGTCGATTCCGGTTCGTGTCCTTAAATTCAGCACGGCTGTTTCACAGGCGATTTCCTGCGGCGAAAGGATATGCTCGCTTTCATACGCAAAGCTATTGTTATGGATGGATTGCAGATACGCTCCCAAGTCCGCGATGTTCTCCATGCGTTTGCCCTGATAGCAGCTTGCCGCAGCGGGCCCCAGGCCGATATACGGCTGATTTTGCCAATACCGCAGATTGTGTTTGCATTCCCAGCCCGGCTGGGCAAAATTAGAAATTTCATATTGAGCAAACCCTGCGGCTTCGAAGGTGTCAATCGTATGCTCATACATTGCCCGGTCAAGTTCTTCATCCACAGGCACAATGTGTCCGGCTTGTACACCCCGAACCAAGGGCGTATCGCCCTCATAGGTCAAACTGTACGCCGACAGATGCTTTGGGTTCAATGTGATGGCCTTTTCCAGCGATTCTGTCCAGTCGGACAGTGTCGAATCGGGGAGGGCGAAAATCAGATCCAGCCCGATATTTTCAAATTCCGCATTGCGGGCGTCCGTGATACAGCGGCCAATCTCAGCGGCGGTATGAATGCGTCCGAGAAAAGACAATTCTTTATCAAGAAACGATTGCGCCCCAATGGAGATGCGATTGACACCGCGCCGATATAGCTCTGTGAAAAAAGAAGAATCCGTCTGTCCCGGGTTGACCTCGAGGGTAAATTCCGTATTCGGCTGCCGGTATTGGCCGATCCATTCGATCAGATCATACAGCAATGTCCGCTCCATGGCTGACGGTGAGCCGCCGCCGATGAAAATTGTTGAAAGCGGCGGTGTGGTTTTATACATCGCCCATTCCCGTTTGACCGCACGCAGATATTCCTGCTGCACTTCGGCGCCGGCGGCAACTGAATAAAATGCGCAATACCGGCACTTCCGCACACAAAAGGGCACATGAATATAAACAGAGCAATCCGGTGATTCAGAACGGACCGCATCCGTATTCATTACGAGTGAGATTCCGTATGGGCCGGGTGTACTCCCGTCGCGGGCATTGCCGGCTTATGTCCAAACAATCGCCCGAGCAGTGTATGGTACCACGCCCACTTGATAAATCCGCTGGCGGCAAATCCTACGGATATAACCACAATTGTCATTTGCATCTTGCATAGCCAGACCATTCCGCCCAAAACCAGCGCCCACATCAGATGTGTCGTCGGTCTTTTGCCCCGCATATATTGATTGACCACATGCGGATAACGAATACGGCTGACCATCAATCCCGCCAGCCAAAGCATTACGAATGGCAGGGTATGAATAATAATCCATTGTCCGGCGGCAAACAGCATCGTATTTTTAGCCGTGTCGCCTGTCAGATGCTGATACAGGATGACCATGCTGGCGACAACACTGGCCGCCGCAGGTGTCGGCAAGCCCGAAAAACTCATGTGCGATGTCTCATCGTCGGTGTTTTCCACATTGAATCGGGCCAGACGTACCGCCGCACAGGATAAATAAATTGCAGAAGCCAGCCAGATCAGCCGCTCGATGAAATCCCCCAGCAATTCAGATGGCGACGAAAGTATCGGCAGCGAACCCATCAACAGTTTGAAACCAAGAAATGCCGGCGCAGCGCCGAAACTGAGTACATCAGACAAACTGTCAAGCTGTCCGCCAAAGCTGGATGTTGAATGACTCATTCGCGCCAGCCGGCCATCCAGCATATCGGCGACCATTCCCAGGTAGATCATCACGCCGGCCATGGTAAAATGCTCGGGTCCCTTGGCCGCCAATCCAATAGCGGCAAACCCGCAGACGCCATTAATTAGTGTTACCAGCGACGGCAGCAGCGCAATATATTCCAGTCGTTTGCGTCGTCCGTGACGAAAGAAAAACCGTCGTTTCTTTTTTTCATCTCCGTTCATTTGCATCCGCATCCGTTATTAATTTTATTCATACCGCACTAACGCGGTTAATCCCGCCCGTACCTTGTCGCCGATTTTGACCTGGCATCGGGCATTGTCACGCACTGGCACATACAGCTCCGTCCGCGATCCGAATTTCAGCATGCCGAATTGCTGCCCGGCCGCCAGCTTGTCGCCGGTTCGAGTCGCACAGACAATTCGCCGGGCAATTGCGCCGGAAATCTGGCGTACCATCAGCTCATCTTTTGGTTCGGCCAGTCGTGTCATCCGCACATCATTGGATTCATTGACCCGTCCGCTGTTGGGACTCATCGCGTTTTTAAACTGGCCGGGCTTGTAGGTAATTGTACCAATCTTAACCGCGCATGGGGCACGGTTGATATGCACATTAAAAATACTCAGGAATATCCCGATACGCATTGCTTTATGCGGAAACGCGGGGTCATTTTCAACAACTTCAATATCCGTAATCGTCCCATCCGCCGGCGACAGCAGCGTCGTCGGCTCATTGGGAATGACGCGATACAAGAAAAGAAAAAATGACAGCGCCCATG
>CAYTHV010000105.1:10122-11531 GCA_964437685.1 uncultured Pirellulales bacterium | reverse complement strand
GTATTGGTAATGGTAAATGTTTTTTCGACCGGAGCGGAATCCTTTGCGGCATAAATTAACAGCGAAGAAGTACTAACAGACAGGCTGGGGCTATTTACCGTCAGATTAACCGTTACCGTCTGAGGGCTATTGCTTGCATCGGGACAGACGACGGCAATTTGAGCCGTATTGCTTCCATATTTGGCCTTGCTCGGGTCAACGGAAAGCGTAACTGCGTTGCTCTGGTTTACATCTACCTGCCCCGCCAGAGCAGCAAAACTGATCCAGTTGCAATCATTAGGTAATTCTATTTGCCAGTTCATCATATCGTAGCCAGAATTTGTGATTGCAATCTGCTGATTTGCAACACTTGTATCAGTTTTACCGTATGCTGTAAACGAACACTGTGTTTTGTCCACTACGATTCTTGGGCCGATTATTTCTAAGTTGACGGTAATTACTGTTGGACTATTTTCAGCATTAGGGTCAATTACCAGCAATCGGCAAGTGTGCATCCCGTATCCAATTCTATTTGGATCAACCGTAATATGAACAACATCATCTTGCCCACCGTCCAGTTGGCCTGATAATTGAGCAACGCTTAACCAATTACAATTGCTTGGGATTTCAATTTGCCAATTCAGCAAGTTAGAACCATAGTTTCTAATTGAGAGGTCCTGTATTTGCGGCTCAGTTGCCAACCCCTCCGTTTGGAACTGCAAAGTCCCGGGCAAAATTACAATCACTGGTGAACCGACGCTGCCAATTTCGTCAGCTCCTATATCAATAATTTTATATTTTCTTAAAGCGCCATCGATATCAGTCTCATTCACATCAGGAACATAGCCGGGGTTGCCCGCGTCAATACAGGGCGACGAATAACTGAGGTGATAACCATCTTCAAGGAACAAGGAGTCAGCGTCGATATTGCCCGTGCCGGTATATCCACCCTCGATATTACAGTAGTTCATAGTAAACGCCTGTCCCAAAAACTGGCTTGGTGTATTGCCGCGAATTATTGAATTCTCCAGGTAAGAACTTGAACCTGTACCGAAGTTAAGTATGGCACCGGCCCCGTAAGGTGCTGTGTTGTTCACTATAGTGCAGTTCTTTACCGTCGCGCTGCAGTAATCTTCGTTTAAAATCCCCGCGTGCCCAAAACTTGCCGAATTATCCTTTATTACTGAATCAGTAATAACAGGAGCACTATGATAATGATTGAAGATCGTCGCCTGATTGGCGGAATTGTCGATAATTATGCAAAACATGATCATTGGGTTGCTATAATAATGATTAAAAATCGCTGAGGCATTCGAACTCGACGAGTTATTCTGCATTAAACAGTGGCTTATGATTGCATTACTGTAGCGGTGATTACAGATAGCACCGCCGTAATACTGCGCCGAATTATTGGTGAACGTGCATCTGCG
>CAYTHV010000105.1:2205-10112 GCA_964437685.1 uncultured Pirellulales bacterium | reverse complement strand
ATTGCTGTAATAAAAATTGATGATACCCGCCCCGTATGTTGCAAAATTTCCCCTGATCACAAGGTTATTAAATGTCGGACTGGCATTATAGCAGTAAATCGCTCCCCCGGCAGAGTTATACACAGATGGATCCATAAGCATTTCCTGTGGCCCGTAACCGTTTATTATGCTTATATTCTCAAGAACAGAACCCGCCTTCTCGCTCGTTTTGAATACAAATCCTCGGTGCGGCTCCGCTGCACTGCCACCGCAGTCGATAACGCAATCATTCGGCTCGCTGGTTGCGCCGCAGACGGTAATGGCCTTTCCTTTGAAGTCAATGTCGCGGTTGCCTGTGCCGGTATATGTTCCGGGTTGTAGATAGACGACCTCGCCGGTTACAGCCGCATCAATCGCCGACTGTATTGTTGGATAATTGCCCATGCCATCAGGCTTTACTATGATACCAATGTAAACCGCTGTGAAGTTTTGCTCGACCTTGTTGTCATTCAAATTACTGTAAGAATAACTCGCAGGTGTAATCTGCCATTTCATATTATTATTATTTACAGTCACGGTCCCCGACCAATTGTATGGTACAGCTATGGAATAGTATCCGTCTAAATTAGTCACAGTATTGCCGCCGCCATTGTTGGCCGTTACCATCGCCCCGGACAGAGGTGAACCATCCGATTTTCTAATATACCCGTTTATCGTCGGCCGAAACGGCGTAAAATTCTGATTTGACATATTCGCCGTTACAATGGAGTAACTTCGTGGCGAATCAGCAAAATTATAGCCTGTCAAGCTTGCCGAAACTGTCCCGCTCCAGCCATAAGGAACAGCCACGCTGTAAGCTGGCGTCGAAACAACACTGTCGACTTCGCTGATTGTCACAGTTGCACCTAATTGACCGGTAGAACCGCTGATTGTCGGCTGAAAACCACTGAAGTTCTGATTCGTTTGATTTACAATAATGGAGGTAAATGTTTTAGAGCTAAAGCTATAACCCGTTAGACTTGTGGTTAGTGTCCCGCTCCAGCCATACGGAACCGTTAATTCATAGTTGCCGCTTGCAGTGGTGGTAACAGAGCCGACTCCGCTACCCGAAACCACCGCTCCGCTTAGACCTGTACCATCACTCTTTTTAACAATGCCTGAAATTTTCGGCTGAAAACCCATGAAGTCCTGATTCGCCTGATCGATAATAACTGAAGTCTATGATCTGGAGCCAAAGCTATAACCCCTCAGGCTGGCGGTCCGTGCTCCTGTCCAGCCGTCGCGAACTGTTAATTCATAGCTGCCGCTTGCCGTAGTAGTTACAGAACCAGCCCCGCTCCCCGAAACCACTGCTCCGCTCAGACCCGTACCATCCGCCTTTTGAGCATAGCCGGAAATTATCGGCTGATAGGCAATGTAATTTTCATTGGGGGTGTCAACTCGAACATTGCTGTAGGTTTTAGTAGCCGGCGTGATCAGCCAGCCGGTTTTGCTGACCGATATCGTTCCATTCCAATTATTCGGCACAACGATTGAATATGCCCCGTCTGCGGTGGTAACAGACGACCCGGCCCCATTATCGCCGACTACATCAACTCCTTCAATACCCACGCCATTTGAGGTCGCTACTACACCGCTAATCAAACTTGTCGATGGAGCCGCATTTACTGTAAAGACGCAAAAGAGATATACGATAGCAGGTAATATCCAGGAAATTCTATCAAATTTCACAAACCCTCCTTATTTTATATAAATCCTCACTAAGCCAATTTAACTCCCTGAAACTGGACTAAAATTCCACTTATATAAGCCGTATCTTACTGATTTTGTGGGCATTGTTCAAGTTAAAACGAGGATTTATATAGGAGAGTTATCGAATTGATTTTTGTGGGGGAATTTTCCTTTGACAAACGGGGTGGGATTGTGTAGAAAAAAGGGGAACAAGACCGTAAAAGGATTTATTGTGGAGGTTCTTATGGAACAGCAAAATCAAAGTGGACAGCCGGAACAGGCCCAGCCTGTTGAAACGCCAAAGCCCCAACTAACCAATGATGACAAAAATTTGGGGATGTTATGCCATTTATTGGGCTTATTTACCAGCTTTTTAGGCCCTCTGGTTTTATGGCTGATTAAGAAAGACACCATGCCGTTCGTCGATTACCACGGCAAAGAAGCCCTGAATTTCCAGATTACCGTAGCGATTGCCGCCACGGTAGGGGCATTAGCCGCCACCATCTGTATCGGATTTCTCATTCTTCCGATTGTCTGGCTGGGCAACATCATCTTATCGATTATCGCCTGTATCGCCGCATCCAAAGGCGAGTATTACAAATATCCGGTCTGCCTGCGGCTGGTCAAATAGCGGGGCGGGGCTGGAGAACACCAAAAACGCGGGGCCGGGGCAATTGCTTCGGCCCTCTGTATTTTTAGGGTTTGCATTTGACCCCCAAAGTCAGAATGAGTATAATCCTCCGTTTACGCTATAAATTTTATGATTGAAAGGACTAATTGTATGACGAATAAACCGGCACGTACGCGATTTAACGGACGCGGACACCTGTTCACCAGTGAATCTGTCACCATGGGGCATCCCGATAAGGTTGCCGACCAGATATCGGATTCGGTTTTGGATGCGATGCTTGCTCAAGACCCGAATAGCCGGGTGGCCTGCGAAACGCTTGTTTCCACGGGCATGGCGGTTGTCTCTGGCGAAGTGACTTCCAAGGCGATTGTCGATGTTCCCGAAGTGGTACGCGAAGCGATCCGTAAAATCGGCTACACAGACCCCAATATCGGCTTCGACGCCGAAAATTGCGCGGTACTGGTAACCCTCAAACAGCAAAGCCCGGACATCGCGATGGGCGTAGATACCGGCGGCGCCGGCGACCAGGGCTTAATGTTCGGGTACGCCTGCAAAGAAACGCCCGCCTATATGCCGCTGCCGATTTTCCTGGCCCACGAAATTACCGACCGTCTGTCCAAAATGCGTGAAACCGGCAAAATCAAGTGGCTCCGTCCGGACGGCAAAAGCCAGGTGACCGTCGAATACGGCGACAACGGCAAGCCCATCCGCATCCACACGGTTGTTTGCAGCACCCAGCACGATGCCAGTGTCGTCGATAAAAAGACCAACATGATGTCCAACAAGGCCCGCAAGGAACTGATCGAAAAGGTCATCATGCCCGTCCTGCCCAAAAAGCTGGTGGACAAGGACCTCATTTTCCACGTCAATCCCACAGGCCGGTTTGAAATCGGCGGCCCCAAGGGCGACTGCGGCCTGACCGGACGCAAAATCATCGTCGATACCTACGGCGGACGCGGCAGCCACGGCGGCGGCGCGTTTTCCGGCAAAGACCCCAGCAAGGTGGACCGAACCGCCAGCTATATGGGTCGCTATATCGCCAAGAACATCGTCGCAGCCGGCCTGGCCGACGCCTGCGAAGTCCAGCTTAGCTATGCCATCGGCGTAGCCGAGCCGATCAGCGTGATGGTCGATACCGAAGGCACCGCGAAGATTGACGAACTCAAGATTGAGCAGATCGTCAAAAAGCTCTTCCCGCTGACACCCAAGGGGATGATCAAGCACTTAAAGCTCAGACGCCCAATTTTCAAAGAAACCGCCCGCAACGGCCATTTCGGCCGCAACCACCGCGATTTCACCTGGGAAAAGCTCGATATGGTCAAGGCTCTGCAAAAAGCCGCAGGCCTGAAATAGCCTGTATTACCATTGTATCTCGACGGGGCGAGCCTTGGTGTTCGCCCCGTTTTTTTCCGGCAGCCCCCCGTGGTTGCCCATTTTTTCATTGTTTTTCCTTCGCTGTGTTTACCTTTCTTCTTTTCAAATCTTTGACGTTTGACCTTTCGTGCAGTTAGCTGTGAAATATTTTGTAAAAATATATAAATATCGCTCTGTTTATATAATAGGCGCAATATATTTATAGAAATGTTATTCGGGTTAAATATATAAGCTTTGTTGGGTATGGAAATGCTAAATAATGAAGAAACAAGAGATTCGAGATTTAAAAGGTTTGCAGCAAAGCGAACAAATGATATAATTCACAAACTCCGATTACTGGGAAACTGTTCCAATTGCAGTACTTATGACTATTCGGAAAGGCAGATTAATAAGATTCCTTAGTAGCATATTTTGTCTAAATTGAAAAGACAATTTGTCGCATCTGTTTTAAAAACCTTTTTATACCCAACATAACAAGATATTTCTTTACCATAAAAATAGCAATTCTTCTTGCAACTGCCTTTTTCCAAAAACTTAGAAGCAAAAATTTTGAAATTTTTAAAATTTTATTGTTCGTTATTTGTACGTATGTTATAATGCAAAAAGGTGCGGAAGAGAAATCCTGCGCAAAGGAGAGTTATAGGCCAAAAGTCCAACTGGCCGAAAAAAGGGGAACTGGACCGTAAGCCCCCAGATTTCATCTGGGAGTTAAATGAAAACAAGAAGGAGATTCGATGCAGTCCACAGTAAAAATTCAAAACGAACCCAATTTTACGACTTGCGAAGTCTTTTATTGTGTCGCAATATCTCTCATCGCCGCAGGCGATTCCACACTTTTGCCCTTTCCCTTTTACCTTTTGCCCTTTTTTCAAAAACGAACCCAATTTTATACTCCGGATTCTTTTATCAAAATCCTACGTTATTTCCGTTGAAAAGCGCAACTATTTTGTTATAGTAGGGCTCGTGTTGTGACCAGCACGTCACTTATTGTACCAACAGGAACAATAAGAAGATTGGATAATATTAACAACTGTTAGGACAAAATTTGTAAGTGTATGGAAATTAAACCTTTTAAAGCATTTCGATTCAATGGATCGGTCACCGGCGACGCGGGCAAGTGCATCGCCCCGCCGTATGATGTTATTGATGCCAAACTTCAGCAGGAACTCTACGACGCCAACCCGTATAACGTGGTTCGCGCTATCCTCGGCAAGACCCAGCCGACCGACACCGAGTCGGAAAACCAGTACACCCGCGCCCGGACATATCTGGACAAAGCTATGGCCGACGGGGCATTAAAACAAGACTCAAAAGAAGCGATTTACGCCTACGTACAGGATTTTGCCATCGGCAATACAAAATACCAGCGGAGCGGGATTATCGCACTGGGCAAAATTGAGCCGTTCGGCAAAGGCGTTCAGCCCCACGAAAAGACGCTCGACGGCCCCAAGGCCGACCGTCTGCGCCTGAGCCGTGCGACCGCCTCACAGTTCGGCCTGATTTTTATGCTGTATGACGACCCGCAGAAAACCGCTGAGGCCATTATCGCGAAGGCCGCTGCCGGCACTCCGGCGATGGATACGGTCGATTCCGAAAATGTCCGTCACCGGATTTATATCATTGACCAGCCGCAGCAGGTACAGGCATTTGCCCAGATGATTCAGGCACACAAAACGGTTATCGCCGACGGCCATCACCGTTATGAAACCGCTCTGAACTATTCGAAACAGACCAGCCGGCTGGAAGCCCAATACCTGATGATGACGTTTGTCAATATGCGTAATGAGGGCTTGGTTATTCAGCCGACTCACCGGCTTATTGCGGATGTTAAAGATTTCTCGATATCGAAGCTGATTGCGTCGCTGTCGGAGTTTGAGATTCAGAAATTCGCGTTTTCCGCCGCGACGAAAGACAAGGCGAAAAATGAAATGTTCGCCGTAATGAAACAGCTTGACCAGAAAGGCAGGAATGTCTTCGGCATTTACGCCGCCGATGGCGCGTTTTATACCGCAACTTTAAAAGACGCCAAGGCGATGAAAGCCGTCGCCCCGTCGATGTCTGACGCGGCCCGCGGACTGGATGTCAACGTCCTGCATCTGCTGATTCTCGAAAAACATCTGGGCATCGGCGATAAACAGCTTGCCACGGAAAGCAACATCGAGTACATCAAAGATATCGGCGACGCGATTGATAAATCAATCGGCAAAGTCGATTCCGGCAAGTGCCAGGCTGTGTTTTTTGTCAATCCGACCCGCATTGATCAGGTACAGGATGTCGCCGCCGCCGGCGAAAAAATGCCGCAGAAATCCACCTTCTTCTATCCGAAGGTCTTTTCCGGCGTAACGATTAATAAATTGCCCATCGAGCCGATGGCGCCATACACTAAATAACGTATTTGGAAAGGAGTAAACTTTATGGTTGATTGGAAAAACCCGCCAAAATTATTCATCCCCGGCCCGGTACACGTCCTGCCGGAAGTCCTGCAGCAGTTGGCACGTCCGACGATGGGACACCGCAACAAAGAATACGCTCAGCTTCACAATGAAACCATTGCGCTGCTTAAGCAGGTTCTTTTCACCGAGCAGAATGTCTTCCTCATCACCTCATCTGCATCGGGTCTCTGGGAAGCCTGCATCCGCAACTGTGTCCAGAAAGACGAAACCGTACTGGCTTGTATGTGCGGAGCGTTCAGCGATAAATGGGCAAGTGTTGTCAAATCCTGCGGCCGCAAGGTCGATGAACTCAAGGCCGAATGGGGCAAACCCAACACGGTCGAATCCATTGACGCCAAGCTGGCCACCGGCAAATACGCCGCCATCACACTGGTCTATTCCGAAACCAGCACCGGCCTTGCCAACCCCGTCTACGAAATCAGTGAAATGATGAAGAAGAAATATCCCAACGTACTGGTCTTCGTTGACTCGGTCAGCGGTATGGTCGGTATGCCCATCCACTTTGACAAACTCGGCTGGGATGTAACCTTTGCCTCCGTCCAGAAAGCCTTCGCCATTCCGCCGGGATTTACCGTTGCAGCCGTCAGCAAACGTGCTCTCGAAAAAGCCAAAAACGTGCCGGAACGCGGCTACTATTTTGACTTCATCGATTTCGCCAAAAACAACGAAAAAGACAATACCCCGACAACCCCGTCGATTCCGCACATTATGGCGATCAACTACCAGGCCGGCCGTTTGGTCAAGGAAGGCATGGAAAATGTCTGGAAACGTCATAAGGATATGGCGGACTATTGCCGCGCCTGGGCAAAGAAGCACTTCGCCCTGTTCTGCGATGAAAAATACTGCACCAACACCTTGACGACCATTGCCAACACCAAGGGCATTGACATCTCGGCATTGAATAAGGCTCTGCAGGCCAAACACAACCTGATTATCAGCAACGGCTACGGCGACCTGAAAGACAAGACATTCCGTATCGCTCACATGGGCGATCACACGATGGCCGACCTCAAGCAGGTTCTCGGCTGGATCGACGAAGAATTGAAGCTGTCGTAAAAGACGGTGACACTGAAAACAAAGGCCCGGCGGTTTTCCGCTTGGGCCTTTTTTCTTGCTTGACAGACCTGATAAAAACATCGAAACTATGTCTGTTCAGCCCGCGGGGCTGATGTAAATGACTTTAACCCTGATAGATTTTGACCTATGAAGATTATTGCCGACCAGAACATACCGTTTGTCGAAAAGTGCGTTGCCCATCTGGGCAAGGTGGAATTATACCACGGACGCAAGATTACGCCGGAGGCTGTCGCCGACGCGGACGCCCTGCTGGTGCGCAGCATCACCAATGTCAATGAAAAACTGCTGGCAGGCAGCCGAATCAAGTTTGTCGCTACCGCCACCATCGGCTTTGAACACATCGACCGAGACTATTTATCCCGGCAGAATATCGGATTCTCTTCCGCTCCCGGCTCCAACGCCAACAGCGTCGCCGAGTACATCACCGCCGCCCTGCTGGCGCTCGGCAAGAAGCACAAAATCACGCTGGCCGGCAAATCCATCGGGATTGTCGGCGTCGGCAATGTCGGCTCCCGCGTCGCCCGAAAATGCGCTGCTCTCGGCATGAAGACCGTTCTGAACGACCCCCCGCTGGCACGTCAGACCGGCGATGCCAAATATCGCCCGCTCGACGAAATCCTGGCCTGCGACTTTGTCACGCTGCATACACCGCTGACCAAAGA
>CAYTHV010000105.1:0-2195 GCA_964437685.1 uncultured Pirellulales bacterium | reverse complement strand
ACAAGACCTATCATTTAGCTGACGCGGCCTTTTTCAGCAGGATTAAAAAGGGGGCCTTTTTCTTCAATACCAGCCGCGGGTCGGTGATGGATACGGTCGCCCTGAAAAAAGCGATGCAAAATAAGCATCTGGCGGGCGTGGTCCTTGATGTATGGGAAAGTGAGCCGAATATCGATCCTGAATTGCTGGCGAACGTTGATTTATCCACGCCGCATATCGCGGGCTATTCATTCGATGGCAAGGTGGCCGGGCTGATTATGATTTATGAAGCGTTGTGCCGCCATTTCAATCTCCAGCCGACACATACAATCCAGGACTTTTTGCCGCCTGCTCAGACGCCGGAGATTCACCTGACCGCCGACGACCTGAAACAGGATGAGCAGCGTCTTATCCACGATATTGTCCAGCGGATTTATGTCATCAATCGGGACGACTTTAACACCCGGGAGATTCTCCTGCAGGAACCGGACAAACGCGGCGAATTTTTCGACGCTCTCCGTAAAAATTATCCCGAACGGCGGGAATTTCAGAATACCAAAGTTTACCTGCCTGAGTGCAATTCATCGCTGGCTCGGAAATTATCCGGTATCGGATTTCAGATATGTCAGAACAAATAAATCACATTCTTCAATGGCCTACCGGCAAGCTGGATTTTTCCTCCGGCTGCATCGTGATGGGTATTTTGAATGTGACGCCGGATTCGTTCAGTGATGGCGGGCAGTTTGATTCCGTAGCAAAAGCCGTCGCTGGCGGTCTTGAGATGGTTCAAAACGGCGCGGCAATCATCGACATCGGCGCCGAATCCACCCGCCCCGGCTCGCAGCCCGTCGAAGCATCGGAACAACTCCGCCGGGCAATCCCTGTTATCAAAGCCCTGCGGAAAAAGATCGGCACCCCAATCAGCATTGATACCTGCAGCGTCACGGTTGCCAAAGAAGCCCTTGCCGCGGGGGCAAACATCATCAATGATATCACCGCCCTGTCCGACCCCGGTATGGCCGAATTAGCCGCCAAAGAGCAAGTTCCCGTGGTTCTAATGCACATGCTCGGCACACCGACGACCATGCAGGCTGATCCGCACTACGGCGATGTCGTCGCGGAAATCAAACAATATCTGCTCGACCGTGCGGCATTTTCGATTTCATTCGGCATCCCCAAAGAGCGCATCTTCATCGACCCCGGTATCGGATTCGGCAAAACCATCGAGCATAACCTGTCACTGCTCAACCATCTGGACGTTTTCGCGACAACCGGCTACCGTGTCCTCGTCGGAACCAGCCGCAAACGCTTCATCGGCCATCTAACCGGCAAGACCGTCCCCACAGATCGTATCTTTGGGACCGCCGCAACGGTCGCGCTATCTGTCGCCAAAGGAGCATCCATTGTTCGTGTGCACGATGTCGCCGAAATGGTCGATGTCGTCAAAGTCGCCAATGCGATTACATTTTGATTTTTGATATGAGTATGATTCGCGCTTATCTGGATATTGAGACCACCGGCTGCAGCCGTCATAGCCACGGTCTGACCGTCGTTGGCGTCGCCATTGAGCGGCAGGATGCGATGGAAGTTATTCAGCTTGTCGGAAGTGATATTACCGATATCGCCCTGTCGAACGCCCTTGTCGGTGTGGAAACCCTGTACACCTATAACGGCCATCGATTCGACCTGCCCTTTATCCGGCACATTCTCGGCATTGATCTGGAACGCCAGATTCGCTGCCGGGATTTAATGATCGACTGCTGGAAACACAAACTTAAAGGCGGCCTTAAAGCCGTTGAGCAGACGCTTGGCATCGACCGGCAATCCAAAGGCATCGACGGCTGGATGGCCATCCGGCTCTGGTGGGATTATATCAATAACCACAACGCAGCGGCCCTGCAAACGCTGCTGGACTACAACCGTGACGACGTTGTCAATCTCAAAACCCTCCGCCTCAAACTCGGCGTTGAATAGATCCTATAAGTCTCAAAAAAACGAGGCCGTTTGCGAACGTTCGCAAACGGCCCTATTTAAAATCAAAGGAGTCATCCGTTTATTCGTTGCCGCAGCCTTCATCGGGCGCAGGCTGGTTAGGGTCGACGGTACCCTCGCCGTCCATCCAGGTTGCTCCGCTGTTCTGTACAACCGTCAATTGTGCCAAGGCATTGCCTTGAATCAGAACAACACAAACAAGCAGCAACAGTGCAATTAGAGTT
>CAYTHV010000104.1:0-11615 GCA_964437685.1 uncultured Pirellulales bacterium | reverse complement strand
TTTTTGCCCTGTTCTTTCACTTTTGCCAGCGCCGGCATCAATATAGACAATAAAAGAGCTATAATTGAAATAACCACCAATAATTCGATCAACGTAAACGCTCTTTTGCCTATTTTACAGTCCATAACTATCTCCTGTGCCATTTCCTGATTTATAAGGCTGGATGCACAGATTATGCATCCAGCCACCACTTCAATACTTTTTGTTTTTACTTCTTGCGTTTGATCAATGCCAACCCGCCAAGACCCAGCAGAACCATGGTCGCCGGTTCAGGAACAACAACCGCATTGACATCCAGATCCTGGTAACAAAGTTTCTCGTTACATCCCCAGTCCTTAAGAAACGCAACATAAAACTGACTTACACCTGTGGGGATGGCAAGGCTAATCGTACCATAAGTACCCCAGCCGCTCCCTGGTGCGGGGAAGTTGGTTTTTGTAAATGCCGCTTCATCTGCGCCACCGCCAAGGTCGACCGTTGATGGCCCTGTAATCTCTGCACTGCTAACCCCCATCCATGTCGGAACGGGTTCCGGGAGATTATTAACGCGCAATGCATTGGCGGTTATGGTGCCGCCGGCAAGAGTTGTCTGACCTGCCGGCAGGACAAACTTGTACAGAACCCAGCCTTTAAAGCTACCGCCGCCGCCCGGTCCAACCTTAACAAATGGACCGCTTAGGCCATAGTTGTTAATTTCTGTGGCGTTGTCCTGGTACTCAACATTACCCATTGCCGAACCTCCGGAGTAGCCGCCGATCGCGTACACGTCGCCGATAAAATTCGAATAAGTGGCTAAATTTGCACTCCAACTCGGCGTTGCCGTACTTAATGTGATGATGGCGCCGGTGGCAGCGCTTTTGGCAATGGGACTTACCGTAGCCTGAACGCTTACTGCAACGAGCAATAGCGCTGCGATAACAAACATCTTTCTCTTACACATAAATCAACCTCCAACAAAAAATTTTCTCTTTTTCAGTGTCGTCCACATAGACGACACTCTGTTTTTAAAAGCGACCACGCATCGCTATCGTTCTGCAAATATAATTCACTCTTAATTATTTTAATCCAGCCATTGCAAGGCCAGCGCTTGTATGTCGGCAAGATTGACCACTAAATCGCCATTGATATCGCCGTTCTGCGGAACAACGTATTGCGGACTGGGCATACCGCGATTGAGCAGAACAGCCTTATACGCCTCAAGATAGGGATTAGTCGATACTTCTGCCACCCAGTTATTGTTATTGTCCGGATTCGGATTGCCGTCATACGGATACATCCCGGCGGCGCTAACTTCATTGCCAAACCACTGCTTCCATGCAAATATCGGTGCGTACTCCCAAACCAACGGCACATTCAAAGCCGCATAGGCTTCAAGCTGCGCTGCGAACAACTCCGGCGTATACCATGCTGAGCGTTTGCCCGGACGGTCGCTGGCAGTGCCAAGCACCCAGATTCCGGGTACGATACCGCCGCGGCTATCCCACTTCGTTGGCGAATCCGTACGAGTGCGGAGGTTCGCGTTAATGGTATTGAGATAAGTCGTCAACGTCGTCTTATACGTCGCTGGATTGCTGAACGAACCACTGATACCATATATTTCAGTTGATGTATCGTTCACTCCTGTATTATTAGCATATGTTCCTTCAACATACATATATACTTTCAACGTCGAAGAACCATCCAGCAGACCGCTTCTGAACTTATGCCACGCAGGGAAAGTACTCAGGTTGCCCATATACCCTGTGCCCCATTCCGGAGCGAGTATCACATCGACTTCCGGGGCCACCGCTGAAATCGCCTGCGCAACCTCAACACCTCGCTGATAGGCATTCGACAGCGAAGTCGCATCAGTCAAAAACAACAGGTAGGTACCAGAAAAGGTTACCTGATCCAAAACCGGATACTGCTCACCGTCAATATTGATATGCCGAATACCGGCGTACGCGCATACCTGAGCCATATTCCGCAGACTGGCTATCGCAAGATTCCATGGGTCGGCAGGATTACCGCTGTTGCGCTGCCATGTGTTTGCTGGCCAGCGGGTTGTGGTATAGCCCATATAGCTCTTTACGGCAAAATGCCGCATTGCCGGAGTTACATTCTTACCTGCCGTGGTGATCTCGTTGTAGAGGTCTTTCACCGCGGCGGTATTGATGCCGCCGGCGGCATTGGGATCGTCAGCAATATTCCATCCGCCTAATGTTGCGCCGGACATGCCGATATCATTAGTCACCATCCGATCAAGTTCATATTTAAGCAGGCGATTATCCGGCATATAATACATCATCACCGGCATAGTTCCTTCTTTCAAAATCGCATCCACGCTCATTGAATACATGCCAAAGTAATTGGATGTTCCCCAATCGCTGACGACCGCCACATAAAATTGCGACAGACCAGCAGGAATCGACAGCGTCAGGGTCTGTTCATAGACGCCCCATACACTGCCGGTCATATAGGCTTTTGTAAAGTCGCCCATATTGCCTATCTCGGTGAAAGTCGACGAGCCCGGCGCAAACGTCGGACTGATGCCCACCCAGCATTTTGTATCTGGGGTTCCTCGCAAAAAGCATCCAATATCAATTGTTCCGCCATCGCTTGTGAGTTTTCCATCCGGAACCACAAATTTATAGACAAAAGACCCGACCTTTCCGCCATCCGCAGTCTTATCACAGGAAATGTAGGGCTGATGAGTAACCCCAAACCACCCATTATCCTGCTTGCGATAGATCAAATCAGCATAGTCATGAGTACCGTTGTAGCCCATAATGCAATGTACATCACTGGCAAACGCCGGCGCAGTAGCCAAATTAGCATCCCATGCCGGGCTGACACTGCTGAGCAAAATTTCTCTGGGCGATACCGCATTCGGATAATAACCCGGCTTAAATTGGTCGTACTCCGGCACATCCGGAATGGAAGGCGTACCCTCAACCATCGTTGCCGTTACACGCAGGGCATGAAATCCAAAACGATTCCAACTGCCCCAATCCTTAGCAATCGCAACGTAGAATTCATTAAATCCGGCAGGAATCGCCAAAGACATCTGCTGAGTAAAGGTATCCCACTCACCGGGTGTTCCGCCGGTCATATAGGATTTTGCAAAACTGCCCGGAGTTTCAATCTCGATAAAACTCGCGCTCGTATGCGGCGCAAACGTCGGGCTAACACCAAGCCAAGACAAATTATTATAACTCGCCGTTCTATCGCCGCGAAAAACTATATTGGCATCAATCACTCCACCGGAGGCGGTAATATAACCATCTGGAAGCGCAAATTTATACACCACAAAGCCAATACTGCCGTCCGCCCAAGAGCCGCAAACAACAAAAGGAGCTTCTGCGGGTAAACCAAGCATATCATCTGGCGGAACATCTGTATCTTTCCACCTGACATCGGCAAAACCAACTCCACCCAAAGGACCTTCGTATCCCAAAATACAATGAACCTCTCCGATAAAGTCATTAAATGTGGCAATATTCGCATCCCAGACAGGTGATGCCTGTGTTAGCTGAATCTCATTTGGCGTCGTAGCATTCGGCCGGTATCCTGTCACCAAATCCATGACCTCTGTTCCGTATGACAGACTTCCAGCCAGCATTATAAATAAACTCGATATTATCAATCTTAATTTCATACATATCTCCTCTTGGAAATTACGTTTTAATTTTCATTATCGCCTTGATTAGTTAGATTCCCATGGGAAACCGTCCTGGCCGGGAATTCCGGGGCAGGCCTGCGGATTATCCGCATCACTGCACGCCATCCAGTTCTGTGCCAGTACGGCAAAGTCTTTCAAATTCACCTTGTGGTCGCTGTTTAAATCCGCGGTCATCGGACCGTTGGGGTCTGCCACAACGGTCGCCTGAACAGAAATCGACCGTACCTGGGCATACACCGAACCAGCACCGCTGGGTTTACTGACCGCAAGCCAGAACCCTTTACCCGCTGGTATATTGACGATATAATCCGCTTCGATATTGTACTGGTCAAACATCTGTGTCTGATACGCCGACCATGCTACCGTATTCCAATATCCCACAGAGCCGATAGCGCCGCCGCCGGTCGGCTGAACTGTGCTTGTAGATACCCACATCTGTGAAGTTGCTCCGCTGTAATACGCTTTTACCGTTACCGTTCCACCGGTAAAACGGTCAGCGCCTGACGAAAAATGGTAGATAATCGTTCCATAGCCGCCTGAGGGGTCGCCTAAATGAAGATGATTCAAATACCACTGATCGTAGGCATGATAGACCTGCGCAACCCCGCTACCGGGCCCTGTATCCGGGGATACCGCTCCGGCCACGGTCCATAATTCCGAATACACCTCGGCATTTGAACCGCCGATGGCCGCAGTAAAATTAGGCTCTGCAATCGAAAGCTCGATAGTATGGCTGTACATCGCCTGACCGCGAACAAATGCCCCCGACACATGCCCATGGTCCGCATAGCAAACAGTGCCTACAACCATACAAACCAAAATAACCAAACATCTTTTCCTGAATCTCATACCATCCCCTTTCACATTATATAAATTAAAAACACACATTTTTATCTTCCCAAAATCAAGACCAAGGCGTCCAGTCCATTAAGTGCTACCCTGCCGACTGGCGATAAACAAATTTCATACCAACTTCTTTTTTCTGCAGTGGCAATTTCTGATTTTCAAGACGCTCAAAGACGGTCTTTTCAATTGTATCAACAAGCTTTTCATTGCAACGGTTAACACTTGCCAGAGGCGGAGTCGAAAGCGTTACTAATTCACTGTCATCGTATCCTACAACTGCTACGTCCTGAGGGACTCTCAGGCCATGTTTTCCTAACCGCTGCATCAGCAACGTCGCCATCCAGTCATTGTTACACAAAACGGCGTCAAAAGAGAGATTGCCCCCCAACAGCCTTGTTTCAATAAGCTCTCTTGTTAATTCAAAATTGTAAGGTGGAGAGCCATAGTCCAGTAAAACAAGATTCTCCGATGAACCTCGAATACCATGGCTTTCGAGGCCGCCAAGAAAAGCATCGACTTTATACTGTTCTCGTGCTTCGCCATCTTTTTTTTCAGCCTTTTCAAGCCCGCAATAGATGATGTTTCTTCTACCATGATCGACAAAATGCTTGACCACATCTCTGATGGCCGCTGTTCTGTCCCATACAATTTGATCAACTGCGAGATCAAGAGGCTTTACTGTAATCACTAACGCTGCGCGGAAGCGTTTAAGCAATTCTTCAATTTCAGCATCTATCGTTTCGGGGGTTACATTCAACACGACAGCATCGACTGACCGCAGAAGCAAATCACTCAGCATTTCTTTGGTCATATCGGCACGATTTAGGGTATTACCCATTTGCATATGGTAACCTCGCGACTGGAACCTCGTTACAAGATCAGCCATCGAGTTGGTGGATGCAAACGTATACCCCATTGGCCACACTACAGCAAGGGCATGAGTCTCGGCACCATTTAACCCACGAGCCAGTGGATTGGGTTGAAAGCTAAGACGTTTGGCTGCGGATTGAATTTTTTGACGTGTTGCGGAAGATACGGAGGCATTCTCGGAAAACGCACGAGAAACAGTAACGTGACTTACACCTGCAAGTCGGGCAACTTCATAAATGGTTGCCCGCTTTTGTTTTGGCATCGTAGGACTAAGCACTTCCATCGGCTATTCTCAATCAAAAAAACACGCTATTTTGTAACCTCTTACAATTGTAGCTCTAAGAATCAAGAAATACAATAAAAAAACATCTTCTTCTACTCAAAAATATCATATCCCATTTATTTTTCTATAGTTATATTTTCTTTTAATTATAGAAAAAGACAAAAACACGGACCATTATTATGAGATTTTTGACTAAATTGTAACCTCTTACATCAAACCTTAATGATACTGATCTACTAATCGCACACATTGAAACACAAAAAACCTGAAATTATCTTATTTCTCAAATAAAAGACCCGCTTTCGGAATTTTTAAAATGGCGTTGTTTGGTTTTTCAGCTTCCAGAGACCACCTTCCAGCAAAATGGGTTCGTTTTGGAATTTTTCACTGTGAGAAAGCCGGGGCAGGTACAACACATTTAATAGCCGCAATGCTATCAATTCCTTATTTTCCGGCCATTGTTCCCATGTTCCAAAGTTTTTTGCGTTTTTTTGTATCAAAAAAATGTTTTCAATAACGCATATTACAAGACATTAAATATCTTGTTGTTGGCATTAAAATGGCTTTTTTGGGTTTTCAGCATCCAGAGCCATATCTCAGCATTGACATCGTGGAATGATTGTCGGCTGATATGATCCCTTCGCTCAGTTGTCAAAGAGCAAGCACGTTGTGTCTTGTTCCAATGTTCCAAAGCTTTTTGCATTATTGCGTCTGAAAAATGATTTCATTAAAATGTTGGCCGACATCTTTTAGGTTTCCCCAGAAAATCTGAAATATTTTGAGTATCTTTATTACAGCGGTAGCCAGTAATCGCAAGAATAACGACTAACATAGTGTAATACTTCACTTAATCCTGTACGTAAATAGCCTCATTTAAGGTTTTACTTTCTGTCCAGAAAACAATGCCTCTACATTACTTCCTATTTTTTAGAAAGTGAATAATCACCGTTCACACAGAATACCTTATTTTTCGATAGTCGTGGGTATACCAATTGTGGATTTTAACATTCGCTTGCCAACTTTAACGGTATAGTAATTCTTGAAAACACTGATATTGATACATTTGCCATGTATCTTCATATTTTTCAACTCGATAGCAGGTGAAAACGAGGGTGGTATCGGATTAACCGTGATGACGCCATCTTCATCAGCCTTTACACCAAACATCCCGAAAATAATACTCTGTGCAACTGTTGCGCCGGCGAGCGCATTTTGAAGTGGGGTATCCCGACGATAATTGATGTTGTTGGCTACGAGCGAATCGCCCCAATACGGCATCCTTTGTCCCCACCAGAGAATTCTTCTCAAAATATTTTCGGCCTCCTCAGGTCGTCCGGCCTTGTATAACCGCTCCATGATCTGCGGCGGAAAACCTGTGTATATTCCGCCACCACCATTGTCGATATCAACCTGATCATACGCCACATCCTGCTTCGACATGCTGTGCAAACCATATTCCGAAAGGAACTCTTTTTCGTTGAGATGACTCAAAAGCCCATCGGTCTGTTCTTTATCGAGCACATCGCTGCCGATAAGCTTGAACATCTGCACTGTGTAGCGAATATCCTTGTTCCACTTCTCATCAAAGTGATAAAACCACTTATGTTTCCTGCTCCACATCTTTTTAAGAATCAGAGACTTGAGTTCTTCGGCACGCATTTCCAAATGTGTCCCATCTTTGCCGACCATTTTACATAATGACGCAACTGCTTTATAGTTGGCATAGCGACGCGCATTCAAATCCGGTACGTAATTGTCATACCGATATTCGCGGCGAAGTTCCAAGTGGTTATTCCCTTTGCCGTAATCGATTAGCGCCACGGGCCGGCTGAGATCATCTCCCTGAGTAGCCTGCTGGACTAACTGACTTAGCACTGTCTTGTCGTTGTTTTTTTCAAGTAAAAACGATTTATCCCCAGTCATCAGGACATAGTAATAAACCAAGAATATAATTTTTTCCTGATTGACAGGATACCAAGGACCATACGGTTCGCCAGCCATTGGTAAAAATGCAAAATGTTTGCCTAATCCCATCTCCAGGAACACGTTAACATGCTTTCGCAATGCATCAGGATCGTACAGATTGAATATCTCCCAGCACTCGCCGAAATCCCAAAGGTAGCTGCACACGCACCCACCGTTAATGCCACCGGTTGAATAGTAAGGATCTAACAGGAATTCTTTGACATGCCACTTGTTGAGAATAAGGTGGATCAGCGATCTGTTGTAGAGTTGCTCTAATTGCTTATTCTCAGCCCGAAAACCCGGCAATCTTTCAAATATCTCAGCTACTTCCGCCGCCAATTTTGCCCGTGATTGCTCAATCGCTCGCTTTGGATTTTCAGCCAGTTTCCTGCAGATGGGAAGGGCATCTTTGGCGTTTCCCATGCCGATACTGATATAAAACGTCCGGCTCTGTTTTGCCTTGAGCTTGACACTGGCTTTCCAGCAGGGGCTATATCCGTTGCCTTCAAGACCCTCAATGCCAGCCTTAACGGTAACGACTCCGGCATTATTGCCCCATACGATAATTCCATCTTTTTCGGAAAAAACGCAATTATTACTGGTATCATCCCACGTCTTGGGCGTACTTAACTGCTTGAAAAAATCCCATACTTTGTTATAAGCAAATGTCCCGGCCAGATTCAAATTCAGCGGCACTTCCACCATCTTGTCCGCGGTATTAGTCAACGTAAAGGCCAATACAGCGCCACGGCAGCCATCAGCTAGCGTCAGCGCACTTTCGACTTTTATACCTTTGAGGCTGCCTTTGCGATGGACTTGGCGAGGCGACCAGGTATAACTTTCTGCTTTGACGCTTTCGCCAAACAGCCGCACCTCACAGAAAAAATCGGAACTCAGATACGGCGGCGCCCACAGACCTTTTACCGCAATCGTCTGCGAATATGGCACATTAGCCGTCAACATTCCGTTAAAAATACCCAAATCTTTTTCTTCAAGCAAAATGTTCTTGCCATCCATTTTAAAAAAATCGGCAAGATCATGCTTCCCTGACAACCGTTTGTCTCTTTTAAACATGTTCAAACTCCATAATCCCGCAATACACTAATCTGTTTTTTCAAGCAGCTTCAAATTTGACACATTTTATAAATCTATATTAAAACTATTATTTACATGTTTTCTTCAGCACGAGCATTTTGACTATCCCAGCGTATTTTCAAAGGATATGAAGCATAGTTGGCCGCCAGGCAAAACGGTTCGGAAAACGATCCGGGCTTTTGAATTCAATTGCGGCAATCACTCTTTCACGACTTATCATTAAAATTCCCTCTTATTGTCCATCACCGTTAATGCTTTGAACCCGCATTCAAGTCACATTTTGTCGATATCGCCATATTGCTATCGATTCTTTCACTATTCTTCACCGAACCATCGTCCGTATCATCCCGTTTCGAATTTCGCAACCGCTCAAAGAATGCAGGCATTTCTTTGAGTCCGCCAACAATAACCCATACCGCCGCGATGGTTCCAAGAACCATCATCAGAATCATGAAATATTGCCAGAATATTGCCCATTGAGCGGTTGTGGCTCCAAACACAAGATTATACAATGTGCCGACAACAAATATGAATACCAACAGCGCCGTACACCCCATACAGAACAAATAGGTTACAGTGTCGCGTTTGCTGAACTCACTGCTTATACCCAGCATCGCTTTTATGCCCCTGACCTTTGCCACGGCAGGAACCGTTGCTTCTGCAGCGATTGCATATTTGCCGCGGTGCAGTAACCGCTCAAGATCAAAGTCCACGCGCTTACCTAACAGTGAAACTACTATATACATTATTATTGATGATACCATTGCGATAAACCACATCCACTGACCATTGATCGGAAATCGTTCGCCGTTATGATAGACAGGCCATCCCTGTTCCAGCACGATACCCCCAACGGCGAGGAGTGAACCGGTAATCAGGGCACAATAGGCACCGGCAGTCGTTCCTCGCTTCCAATACAAGCCGCCAATGACAACGGAGCCGGCGCCACCGAGCCAAATAGCCGCGGTAACAGCAAAAAACATATAAATATGCTGAGTTTGCCGGAAAAACAGACTGAAACAAAAAATAAAAATCGCAACGCCTGAAACTGCCCAGCGAAGATATTTAAGATGTTCCCTGGCGCTAAGCGGCTTTTTGCGGATTGGCAGAATGATGTCTTGCACAAATACACTGCCCCACGAAAGCAGATAGATATCATGATTGCTTACAAATGCGGAGAACATGATTGCGCACATGCAACCCATAAGTCCAACAGGAAGTATATAGCGGAGCGCAACCGGAACTGTCATTTGCACCCGCACCATCTCGTTGCCAATGCCTGCCAGGACGGTTGATGTTTTCTCGGCGCCTGCGGTAAAATCATGGTGGTGCATAAACGTGTACGCAGCAATTGGTATGATTATCAACTGCATATTTTGTATCAGTACTTTAGCGGTTTGGAGCATCTTGCTCATTTTGCTTTCATGTGCGCTGATTGCCGAGACTTGGTATCCTTGGCAGCCCTGCCAGGAGTATAAGGTGTAGAAGGTACCGAAAGCGCTTATCAGATAGAACCAGATATTGAAATCCTTGGCTTGACTGGTTTTAAACGGATTTAAAAGCGACGCATCCGCCGGCGCATTTGACAGCGCTGCCATGATATGTGTCCAGTCAAAACGTGCAAGGAGAAAAAACAGAATCATCAATACCACCATATTGACAAAAATACCCTGAAGGAAATCGGTTACCATAATCGCAATCATGCCTATATAAGTAAAAAACAAAGCGAAGCCAATTAGCAAGATCATTACAACCGCAAACGTCAATAGATGCATTCCGAATATGTTGATATACTCTGGAAAACCGCAAAAATAGATGAAAAATCGGGCTCCTACCGCCGGAAAAATGCCGAAATTAACCACTCCAGCTACGAAAGCAAGACATCCCGCAAAAATGCGAAATCGTCTGCTGTAGCGTTTTTCCAGAAATTCCGCAATGGTCATTGCGCGTGTCTCACGAAACCGATACGTTACCCAGCCCGAAACTGCTGCCAGTATCTGAACAACGACCATAATCAAGCCCCACCAGGCGATGGAAAAACCTGCCTTATAATACATTTCAAATGCCGCAATGAAAGAAATAGCACCAACTCCGGCGGCACCCTCCGAAAGCCCCAGAATATATCGCCCAGCACAACGGTTTGCGGTGAGATAATCGGCGACATTTTTTGTGTACTTGATGCACCGATAACCCGCAACTGCAATAAAGACAGCCAGTCCTACAACAATAGCCCAATCAATTAAATGCATTAATGTCTTTCCTAACTTATTATTTTTTAGATTTCAGTCACGAATGATGCCGCTTTTTTGCAACCTTATTTCTCAATAACCACGGGCTCTTCCAACTTTGGAAGAGAAAGCCTATTTCAAACAAAAAATCTGAGCTTAAGAAGCCCACATCCCACACACGACCCCTACATTACGCCACCTGCCATTATCGAGAACATACAAGTCAAGTCCGCTTACGCCAACCGCCGACATATGCGGCATAGCCAAATCTTTGTTTCTTAACTTCCATCTCTCAGCGATCACATTGGAATCCGTAACAAACCTTACAGAAAGACCGGCAGACTTTTCGCCCAATTCCAAAATCGCTTCATGAACGATTCCCTTTACGCGTTGGGGTATCCTGCCATAATACCCCTGATTATCCGACCACCCTTTCCCATCAACTCCAATCGTGTTTACATCATACCAGGCAAAGTTACTATCGCTTGCGGTAGGACTGATCAGAATATAGTTCGGGTCGGCGATTGCAAACGACTGAATTGTAATCAGCAGCAGAATTCCACACCTCACAACAGATGCAATTTGGATCCATGCGCATAGCACCACCGGTTTAGTTAGTCGTCCCTGAAAAAGTCTTTTTTGCCATAAATTTAGTCAAGCTGCTCTT
>CAYTHV010000103.1:0-11636 GCA_964437685.1 uncultured Pirellulales bacterium | reverse complement strand
TTGCTCGGCAACCCGCAGTTTCACCGCATCTGCACCGCCCTGCTCATTGATGGCCTTGGCAATGGCACGAATTCCCATCGCGGTTGCCGTTGCGATTTTTTCGATTTCCGCCGCCCGGCCTTCGGCCTCATTGATGCGTTTTTGTTTTTCGCCTTCCGACTGAAAAATCTTTTGCTGGCGGTCACCGTCGGCGTTGTTGATCTTGGCCTGCCGCTCGCCTTCGGACTGGGCGATAACGGCTCGCTTTTCGCGCTCGGCACGCATCTGCTTTTCCATCGCATCCTTGATGGACTGGGGCGGATAGATATTCTTGACTTCATAACGCGTTACTTTCACGCCCCACGGTTCGGACGCTTTATCGACCGCCGCGACGATAGCGCCATTGATCGTTTCGCGTTCTTCAAACGTCCTGTCCAGTTCGAGTTTGCCCATCACTGAACGCATCGTCGTCTGGGCAATCTGAATGGAGGCGAACATATAACTGTCAATGCCGTATGATGCTTTCTTGGGATCAATCACCTGCAGATACAGGATGCCGTCCACTTCGACGGCAATATTATCCCTCGTGATACAGACCTGCGGCTTAACGTCGAGAGCCTGTTCTTTCAGCGTCTGCCTATAGGCAACCTTGTCAATAAACGGAATCAGGATGTGAAACCCGGCCTCGAGTGTACGGGCATACTTGCCGAGACGCTCAATAATGAGCGCTTCACGATTGGGAACAATCCGAACCGTCTTGATAAACGCGATCAAAACAAAAACGATCACGGCGATGAGCAATACGGTGCCGGGATTGATGGGAGCTTGTCCTGCGGCAATTACGAATGGGGTCATTTTTTTCTCCTTTACAATTATATGATGGGTTTAACAACTAAGGTTAGATTTTCACTTCCGATAATCTCGACAACCGCTCCGGCAGGAATCGCCACATCAGCGCGGGCATTCCAGTTAGTGCCGTGCATTTCGACCATGCCGGGCTGCATGGGGGTGATCGCCTGCAGAACGGTTACTTTTTCGCCGAGAAATTCGGGCGGGTTCTGAGACATACTGGGCCGATTCTTGCTAAATCCGGAAAAAACACCTTTGAGCCAGTTTCTTAACGCCAGCAAAAAGACAACCGACGTAATCAGGAATATCAAAAGCTGGGCGTTAAGGGAAATTTCCAAAAACAGGCATATCGCCGCAACCAGCAGCGCACCAACACCAAAGAAAAAGACCACCAGCCCCGGAATGAATAACTCCATAATCAGCAGCACAACGCCAATTATCGCCCAAATATATTCCGGTTTCAAATACGCTCGCAATTCATCCATAAAAGAGCCTCCATCAATCAATACTGTTTGGGTTAAACCCTTTATCTATTATTATAGATTGTCATCGCTCATAGCACAATCTATTTACATGCTCACAACTTAAAATACTTATTCAGCACAATTTAGCAATTGGACAATACCCACGAGTTCCCAAATATAAACATAAAAAGCGAAATACACCATTAAAAAAGCGACGGCACTGGTTTTTTTAATTTTTATAATCAATGCGATGGTCAAGATTAGCGATAAGGTCATGATTACAGCAAGCCGGAGCGAAAAGAACTCCCCGGCATTGGGCCAACTCCCTATTTTAGCTGTTAGTGTCGCCCACGGACCACACAAAACAGATAGGCCTGTTAAATTCTGCAAACCTGCCTTTGAATTTGAAAACATAGAAAACACGATAAACCCCAACGCAGGGATACACCACAAAATAAGCATGGTCTTGTATTTATTGACAATTTTGTCTCTTGCTATTTTTATTGCGGCAATACCTGAAACGATTCCCAGCAGCACACTTGAAGGGAGATGGAGGAATGACAAAAATAAAAATAGCCCACTGACTTTGTAATCGTGCAGAATATAAAATAAAACTGCGGCTATGCCTATTGATGATAAAATCAGCCCCGCTTTTCCACTCACACTAAAACGTTCTCGAATACTGGAAGTCAGGCTGCTTACTTGAACAAGAAAGAATGGTGCTGAACACAGGTAAATACTTATCCATAACCCTTTCAACTGTGAATTCAGAAGCAGGACGATAATCGGCATTGCAATATATCCGCCAATACTGGTATAAAGTCCTATCAAAGTGGGTTTTTTGTCCATAAATAACTCAATCTGCAATTCATCAATATGTCTTAAATTCAACCACATTATATTAACAGACACACAATTTAACGTGTTTGTTTCAATATATCTTTCACTTTTTTACAATCGCGATGAATTTGGACAATAAGGGCTTCTTTATTCTCAAATCGCTGCTGGCCGCGAACCCGGCCGATAAACTCCATCGCCAGATATTTTCCATATAGATTCTCGACGTTATCCTCCAGAATATGTGCCTCAATTAACAGGGGATAATCGCTCAGGAATGTCTTGGCACGTCCGAGACTAAAGGCGGCGGGACGACGTGCGCCACCAATACAAACACTTTTAAGACTGTCGCCGACTATAACATAGCCCGCATAGACTCCTTCGCTGGGAATAACCTGCTGTTCCGGATGAATATTTGCGGTCGGAAAACCTAACTGCCGACCGACACCCCGGCCAGGGATGGTTTTGCCAATAAGTCGATAGGGCCTGTCCATCGCGGTGGCCGCATGGTCCACCTCACCCTGTTCGAGAAGCCTGCGAATCAGTGAACTGGAACAAACTACCGACCGGCGATCCGCATCCAGATGAACCTGACGATAGGGAACTTCGATGACATCAAAGCCTCGCTGCTCTCCCATCATACGCAAGGTATCCATGGTACCGCTGCGCCCATAGCCAAAGTTAAAATTGGGCCCTTCGACGACAACTTTGGGCGACAGGGTTTTAATCAGAAAATCGTCGATGAAATCCTTTGGCGACAGATTCAACAAACGCAAGCTGTCAGTAATAACGATCAATTGATCGACGCCAGCACCCTCCAACAACTTAGTTTTCATTGCTAATGGACTCAGCACACGCGGAGCACGGTCAGGATATAGAATCGCCACCGGATGCGGCTCAAAGGTCATCACCGACAGAGGCCCGGATGAACACGCCGCCCGCGCCTGGCGGATAATATCCTGATGCCCCAGATGCACACCATCAAAATTGCCGATGCTGACGACACCACCTTGGATCGCATCTTTAAGTTGTGTAGAATCTAAAATACGCATCCTGTTCCCTGGAATTATAAAAATTCTACTTCACCGGCGTTACACAGAAGATATACACCAGCGGCTCTGAGCCGGTATTGACGATGTTGTGTTCCGTATGCGGCGGGATATAGAAGACCTTGCCTTTGCCAATCAGCATTCGATCTTTGCCATCGTGGCCGAGAACTGCCTGACCTTTACCCTGCAGAAAAACCAGCAATTCCTCACGGGCTTCCGTACTGTGTTTTCCGCATTCGTCGCCGGGGCCAAGAAAAACCCGCCCGACTTTCATTCCAAGCGTCTGGGGAACCTGCATTAAACGCTGATATTCTTGTTTATCATTTACTTCTACACTGAATGGTTTTCTGCCTTCCATAAGAATTCTCCTTGTTAATACTTCGGCGGCTTGCGTCTGCGGCCAAGCTGCTCGCTGCGTTGAAATATTTTCGTAATCGTCTTTTCTATTTTATCATTCGACAGGTCGCTGAGCGACTCTTTTATTACCAGCATTCTTTGCTGCATCGTAAAGTATTCCTGTCGCAGACTGAAATTTAGCCGTGCCAGATTTTCAATTCTGCACGAAAGCATCCGCCAGGCAGGAATATTGATACTCATCCGGTGCAGGTCAATGACGGCAAATTCATGCCCACCCTGCGGATCAGGTTCGATAAACAGGTGATAAATATACAAATCCGGCAAACTAACACCCAGAGAGTGAATTTTCTGACAGAATTTCGCCAATTCACGGAGTAACTGAGCCTGCTGATCCTCACCCATAGAACGCCAGGATTGCGCGACATAATCCATCAAACATTGCCCGGCCAGCTTTTTCGTCATGAAAAAGGATTGTCTTTCAAGCCCGAACCGCTTGATGTGCCCGTAACAGACCGGCTGATAGGTCTTGATCCCATTCGACATCAGGTAATTGGCACAGTTCCACTCAAGCTGTCCCTGACTGCAAAGGCAACCCCAGTTCCGTACCGCAAAAAAGATATCTTTGTAATGCGGATCAAAAAAACGCTTCATAAAAAATGTATGCGGCTCCGGCGTGTCATTGAAAGTACGCACCAGAACACTGCGCTTCGTATTTTTATTGATTTGTTCCCCTTCAAACCGACAAAAATAGTCCTCAAAGCGGCGAAAGGACAACTTTTCAAAATACAGTTGCCATTGACCTGTATATGCGATGTTTTCTGTCATTTTATCGTATAAATCCAATTATTAACCGTCAGTCCATACCTATTAACCTAATCGCGTTGATATTATTTTCAAGTGAATAATTCCATAAAACCAAAAAACAATATATTGTGGGATTCCCTATTTTTTCTACCCTGCCGAAATTCTCATCTTTCAACAATACCCAAAAACAAAAAATAAATATTTTTTCGCCTTATCTTTATAATAAACCCCTATTATTATTCTTATTTTCATTGTGTATATGCACTTACATCATGATTTACAAAATTGATACAAATTAAAGTTTCGAACGTTCAATCGTCGATACCAGTATTGTCAGAGCGAAACACGGACCTGAGAACAACAAAGTAGCACCCCCTATATATTGTGGTCGCAGCCAACAGGCCGCGTGCCAAATAAAAAGGGCTATCCTTTAAAAAAATTGATTAAAGAGCTATAAAAAAGACGATACTGATATAAGTAACGCCTCAAGTGGAACTTGAGGAAAACCAAAAAGACACGATTACCGATATATACCGGAATCGCCGAATATGAAGTTTAGGAAGGATTCCTACATTGATATTCGAGCCAGACAAGGTGATCCGAATGAACAAAAATCAAGTCAACGATGAGCTTCACAGACGTTTCTTGCAAGCACAGCACGACCAGACCGACAGGTTTAATCTGCAAGATGAGGACATGGACAGTCTTATCACTGAAAAAATTATGGATAATATCCATAATACGTCACTGGGTAAATTGCTGGGAATCATTGCCACCCTGCCGGAAATCCGACAGGAAAAAGTCGATCAAGGCAAGCGTTTATTGAGCCGCCAGGAGGCAGACCTTGACGAACATTTAGATGTTGCTATGGATCGTGTATTGGAAGAATTGTTATTCGGAATATAATCGATTTAGGTGAATTACCATTTTTTCTTGCATAGTCGCAATACAAAGCCCCATTCTGTGGGGCTTTTTTTATTATAATCATTTCTCTGACTAAAAAACAATTGCCGCATAGCCGACGGATTCGGTACTGGACTGCTGAAATTTAACTTTCATGATCTCGGCACTGTTGGTATGCGCCAGCAGGTATCCTTTAGGGCAGCCTGCCGCTTTTGCTGCTGCGACAACCACTCCTGCCGCCGCCGGCCCACAGGCATTTTCATGGTGAATAGACG
Organism: uncultured Pirellulales bacterium; assembly: GCA_964437685.1. GTDB lineage: Bacteria > Planctomycetota > Phycisphaerae > Sedimentisphaerales > Anaerohalosphaeraceae > Anaeroglomus. Next base: position 6,119 of record CAYTHV010000103.1, on the reverse strand, counting down.
ACTCAACCAGATGTTCCGTATCCATTTTTAATGCCTTGTCGATGAAATCCAAATCATTGGTTTGATGCGCCCAGCGAATACCCGCAGGGCCTGTACCTTGCGGCGAAAAACCATAGCGAGGACCATAGTGAGTCAGATCGGTTGAGGCGATACAAACTATTTTTTTATTATAATCTTTCACCAGTTTTCCAACCTTTTGCCCAAAAGCACATTCATACCGATTGGCCGAAGGCGGCATAATAATGGCCGCAATGGCCGTATTCGGAAACAGATACTGAATGAACGGAATTTGCACTTCGATTGAATGTTCCTGGCGATGGGACTGAAAGTCGGGCTTTGCACCCAGCGCAATCAATTCCTGCGTCAAAGGCTCGTCAATGTCAATTTTCCCCAGCGGCGTTTCCCACGCCCCCTCAGGAAAAATCACGGGGCAGGTTTCGTAACAACTGTGAGCCGCTCCAAAAAGAACAAACGTATTTACCTCTTTATTAACTTGTTTGATGGACTGAAAAACCAATGCCGCCAGGTCGCCGGAAAAAACCCAGCCGGCGTGGGGAACAATCCCCGCGGTAATATGGGCGGGAAGCTGGGCTTTGACTGTACCTTTAGGCAAACATTCGGCGATTTCTGCCAGACACTGCTGGCGGCTGTCGGGATAAAATTGTCCTGCCACGGCGGGCTTTCGTATTGCCATTGTCTTTTCCCTTGAAAGAGGTCGACATTACCGATATATTCATCAAGGCTTCCTTAATGCCTTTAAACGTATTGTATTGTACCTTTTTCAATAAGGAAAAACAATGGCCACAAAAAAATCCTGTATAGCGGTTTTAATGGGTTCTGACAGCGATCTTTCAACCATGCAAAGCTGTATTGACCAGCTCAAATTTTTTGGTATTGACCCGATTGTCCGGATATTATCCGCCCACCGTACACCCATGCAGTCGGCGGAATTTGCCAAAAACGCCAAAGACAATGGCATTGAAGTGATTATCGCCGCAGCGGGAATGGCCGCACATCTTGCCGGAGCCTTGGCCGCTCATACGACCCTGCCAATTATTGGTGTTCCGCTTCAGGCCGCCGAGGGATTAAGTGGTTTGGATGCCCTGCTTAGCACTGTTCAGATGCCTCCGGGAATGCCCGTCGCCACAATGGCTATTGGCAAAGCCGGTGCAAAAAATGCTGCACTTTTCGCAATCCAGATTCTGGCGTTGAGTGACAAGGCATTGGCCAGGAAATTTGACGACTTCCGCAAATGCCAGACCGAGAAAGTCTTGCAGAAAGATGCGGAGTTGAACGTTTAATATGTCCGATATTTCGGAACAAAAATTGATTTGAAAACCGCTTAAAAGCGTCTATAATTCAAGTCAGTCGTGTTTTTTGCAATTGATACCTGTGTTTTAATAAATTTAGATTGGAAAAATTATGGTGAAGTTATTTAAGTCGAACAAGGCGATGGCAATTGTCGTCATAGTGCTATTGGCAGCAAGTTTAGGTTTTGCGTATTTTGGTATAAGCAGTCGCAGTAAGCTGAGTGATAAGGAAAAGGAGATACAGCAACTCCGGGATGAAGCAAAGGGATTTCAGGACATGACAAATCTCCTTTCAAAAGAAAATGAAAATCTCAAGAAAACAACTATTTCAAAAGACAATTATGCTCGCATGCTGAATGCGGTTTTGTCACTCAAGAATACCGCCATTTCATCGGGGTTGCTTTCCGCCAGCACTTCATTTTCCAGTCCGGATCAGATTTGTGAAGCACTTAAGCCTTTACTTCAAGGCTCATCGCAATCCGCATCGCCCATAACGGAAGTTGATTTCCTTGCTTCGGTTGTGGAAAAAGAAATCAGCAGCAAGGGCGTTGTCGATACAAAAGAAGCCGATAAAAATGCATTATGCCTTTATCACATGCAAAAAGTCCTGAATGCCATTGGATACGGATTTAGCGGCGAAATTACCACAACCAATCAGGCTGTTATCAAATTCCAGACAGATAACCAACTCAAGGCGGATGGCAAAGTCGGAGCCAAGACCTGGGCAAAAGTTCGCGAAGTGTGGAACGCCCGAAAACCACAGGGGTAAGTCTTTAGCTACTCTTTAAACCATTAAATTCCCTCTGGAGTCTGGCCGTGGTAATCCCATTGCCAGACTCTTTTTTTCTTTAATAATCGACCGGCATTGTTTATAATTCCCCCTCAGTTAGACGGCGACCTGACAGAGAATTTCAGGCAGGCTATTTGAAGCGAGAACCTGTTTCAGGAGATTAACCATGCTGGATTTGAGAAAGTATATCCGGGATATCGCGGATTTCCCAAAACCGGGAATATTATTCCGAGATATTACACCGTTGCTGGCCAATGCAAACGCATTAGAGCAGGCTATCCATCTGCTGGCAGAACCTTATGCCAAACAAAAGATCGACGCGGTTGTCGCCGTTGAAGCACGGGGATTTATCTTTGGCGCCGCGGTGGCCAAGGAACTCGGCTGCGGATTTGTTCCAATTCGGAAAAAAGGCAAGCTGCCTTTTGAGACCACGTCGATTACCTACGGTCTCGAATATGGAACCGATACAATCGAAATGCACATCGATGCCTTGGAAAAAGGCGGCAAGGTGCTGATGATCGACGACCTGCTGGCAACCGGCGGAACCATGGCGGCATCCTGTGAACTGGTTGGAAAGATGGGGGCAAAGATCGTCGGGCTAACGTTTCTGATTGAACTAACCGGCCTGGGCGGACGCGAGCGTCTCAAAAACTATCCGATACAGAGCGTAATACAATACTGAATTGTAGATTGTAACTTGTAAATTTGAAAAGAAACCACAGATTTAGAATAATAGATGATTGAATTAGTTGTTAAAATTCCAGAGTGCGGCTGTGGCAGTTATCCGATAGTTATCGGTACGGGGATACTGCCGGGACTGCTGACGCGGATTGCGTCGCAGTTTCCCAACAAGGTAATGTTTATTGTTACCGATGCGAGCATCGCCGCCGCGGGCCATCTGGCAGCATTGACTTCAGGCCGCTCGATACCATCCTATGTTATCACTCCGGGCGGCGAACAATGCAAACATCTGGCAACGTTAACCGCAATCCTTGAGATAATGGAGCAGCACCGGCTTGGGCGGGATACACTTGTCATTGGCCTTGGCGGCGGTACCGTCGGCGACATTGCGGGCTTTGCCGCGGCAGTCTTTAAGCGGGGTGTACCGGTTGTACATATTCCGACAACCACGGTAGCCCAGGCCGATTCCAGCATCGGCGGAAAAACCGGCGTGGACAGTTCGCTGAGTAAAAATGCTTACGGCTGTTTTTGGCATCCTGCGGCGGTTTTTATCGATACCGCAACACTGACAACGCTGGATGATGTGCAATACCGCGCCGGACTGGCCGAATCAGTCAAACATGCGACGATTATGGATGCAGATTACTTTGCATTTCTGGAACAGAATATTGAAGCGATTTTACAGCGTGACTTAAAAACACTCGAAGCAGTCGCATTGCATAATTGCCAAATCAAAGCCTCTGTAGTTGAAGAAGATCCGACAGAAAAAAATAAACGGCGGATTTTGAATTACGGTCACACCCTCGGCCATGCTGTCGAATCGGCAAGCAATTATCAATTACTGCACGGGCAGTGTGTCGCCATTGGAATGATCGCTGCGGGAATGATTGAAAAAACACTGGGATTGGTTCACGACGGCCGACTTGAACGGATTGAGGGGTTACTCAAAAAAATAGGATTACCGAAACGAATTCCGGCAACAATGAATTTGGAACACCTGATGAATTTACTGGCTCTGGACAAAAAAGCGGTCGGCAAATGGCCGCGGTTTGTTCTGCTGGAAAAACTTGGGCAGGTTTATTGCAAAAATGGCCAATGGGCCGTGGAAGTTGAGCCGGAGATAGTCAGGCAGGCAATTGAGAATTGTAAATTGTAGATTGTAAAATATAGAATGGAAAATTGAAAATGCGTTATAGTCAAGCTTTATTGCCAACGGTTAAAGAAGTGCCCGCCGATGCGGAGGTTGTCAGCCACCAGTTAATGATTCGCGCTGGGATTATGCGGAAACTGGCCAGCGGAACGTATATTTATCTGCCGGCCGGCCATCGGATGATTCTTAAGATCACACAAATCATCCGCGAGGAAATGAATCGCTCCGGCGCGCAGGAAATCCTGATGCCAATGGTGCAGCCAATGGAACTGTGGCAAAAAACCGGCCGTGATGTGGATTACGGCGAAACACTCGGCAAATTCGAAGACCGCCATCATCGCTGGAATGTCCTGTCGCCGACGGCGGAAGAGGGCTTTACCTATTTAGCCTCCTGCGAGCTGAAGTCCTACAAGCAGCTCCCAATGAACCTGTACCAGATCAATACCAAATACCGCGATGAATTCCGTCCGCGTTTCGGGGCGCTGCGTTCACGCGAATTTATTATGAAAGACGCGTACAGCTTCCATACCAATGACGCGTGTCTGCATAAGACGTATATGGAGATGTACAACACCTATTGCCGCGTGTTTGCCCGCTGCGGGCTGGAGTACGTCATCGTCCAGGCCGAAACCGGCGAGATGGGCGGCACCGGTTCGCATCAATTCACCATTCCGTGCGCCAACGGCGAAGATGTGATCGTCTATACCGCCGACAACAACCTTGCATGGAATATTGAAAAAGCCCCAGTTGACGCCCTGCCCAAACAGCCCGCCAAAGAAGTCGGCGCACCGGTCGAATTACATACGCCCGGCGTCGGCAAAATTGACGAGGTGTGCGCGTTCTTGAAACTCAAGCCCCACAAGATGATTAAAACGCTCATCTATAAGGCCGGCGATAAAGTCGTTCTTGCCCTCGTTCGCGGCGATCACGAAGTCAATATGGAAAAACTCACCAAATTCTTCCTCGGTGAACATATTGATCTGGCCGACGAGGCAACGATTGTAAAACTTACCGGAGCAGCAGTTGGATTCGCAGGCCCGATGGGAATTTGCGACAAGGCTGATAAAGTTCTCATTGACCACGCCGTCGCCGCGATGGTTCAGGGTGCCACCGGAGCGAATAAAACAGACTACCACACCGTCAATGTCGTCCCCGGACGGGATTTCCCGCTGTCGGGAGGTAATATCGTCGTTGCGGATATTCGCAATGCCATCGAAGGCGATACATATGAAGGCAAAAAGCTGCTCTTTAAACGCGGCATCGAAGTCGGACAGGTCTTTAAGCTCGGCACCAAATACAGCGCCAAGCTGGGAGCAACCTTCTCCGATGTCGATGGCTCGGATAAACCCGCATTAATGGGCTGCTACGGCATCGGCGTTAACCGCATTATCGCTTCGGCGGTCGAGCTTGGCAACGATGAGGATGGAATGATCTTGCCGATCACCATCGCCCCGTGGGAAGTGATTATTACCCCCGCCGCCGTCAGCGAGGACGTGATGGGAACCGCTGAGAAAATTTATAAAGAATTGACGGAGTTAGGCGTGGAAGTCCTGTTTGACGACCGTGATTTGCGGGCAGGCGTAAAATTCAAAGACGCTGACCTGCTGGGTATCCCCATTCGCATTACGATAGGCCCCAAAACCTTAGCCGAGGGCAAAGTAGAACTCAAACTCCGCCGGGAAAAAGATAAACAGCTCATCGACATCGCCGCAGCGGTAGAACATACGGCGAATGTGGTCAAGCAGTTGAAAGAGGAGATTGAGAGCAAGGCATAAGTTGATAGACCATGGCGGGTTACCTAACCCGCCATTTTTTTGAAGGAGATAGAAAATGGCCAAGATCACACTGTCAAGCAATAAGAGGAGAAACTATCCCGGTGAAATATCATTATGGTGTGGAATATTGGGATTTATATCAGGTATTTTCGTAATTACATATCAGACAAAATATCATGAATCATTTTTTACAGATAAGACAGTTCTATTCTTTTTGAATATCTTTGGAAATCTCTGGTTAATATTCACTTTTCTGGGATTATTAAGTTGGGTTATATCATTGTTTCTATTTCTGCTGGTTTGGAAAAGACGCTTTCGTGCTACGGGTACAATCTTAGGCATATTATTACCGGCAATTCGTAAGCGTCCGGTGGGGTGTTGGAAGTCTTCTGTGTAGTGGGTGGCTATTTTGC
>CAYTHV010000102.1:0-11658 GCA_964437685.1 uncultured Pirellulales bacterium | reverse complement strand
GGCTGCGAATCAAAATTGTCAAAAAACACCACTGTCGCCTGAGCAGTACCAATTGCCAGAACACAGACCACAACAAAACATCCTAATACTTTCTTACACATTTTACTTTCCTCCGAAAAAAATTATTGTTTTCCGGCGATACACGCGTATCGCATTATTTCTCCGTTTTTAACCTGCAACCGTGGACTTCCCGATAATAAGATCAGGCTTAAAGGCGATCTTCATATCTGATTCTTTTTGCTCATTATTCTGCATCGCCAAAAGCAGACGTAAAATTGCTGCCGCCTTTTGAGGCAGACAGGTATCCACCGTTGTCAACTCCCCTTGAGCAAAACCAAAAAACTGTCCCATATTACCGGATCCGGTTACTGCTATATCTCCTGGAACATTGATATTGCGTTCCTGCAAAAACCATAAAACTGCTCTGGCAATGTGCTCATGATCACAGCATATTGCATCAATACCCTTATTGGAGTCCAGCCATTCACCGATAAAATTACGCAATTCAGGATTATTGGCCCAGCCCAGCGACTGTGAATAAAATTTTATGGGAACTGTTAATTCAAGCAGACTTTCTGCGCTGCGACCCATCTCAAGCAGTGCGCGGTAAATGCCGCAACGCTTTGAATCACGGGTTTTATCGTAAGGGGCGCCCTCGTAACCAACGAACACGATGCGAGTGCGTCCTATCTCGCACAAATGCTTAACCGCGATGTAGGCAGAATGAAAAACATCGGTATAGAGGGTCGGCCAGCCTGTCCCGTCAAGCGAGCTTGAAAGGCAGACCACTGGAATCCCGCTGCTTTTAAGCTCAAGAACTGTCTCAAGCGACACTCGTTCATAGTTGGGTGAAGCAAGAATAATTCCGGAAACACCGGACTTTATCTGCCGACGAATGGTTTGATCATAACGTTCACGCTCATTGTCAGTACTGCTTACAATAACGTCCAGATTGATTTTGTGCGCCTCATCCTGTATATACCGTGTAATATAGGCATACTCAGCTTGCCTCAGATCGGGCACCAAAAGTGCGACTAATGCATGGTTGTGCGAAGTGGTCTCGATATGCGATTGGCGTGCAGGATTCGGGCTGACAAATGTACCCGCCCGCGGCTTTCGAAAAACGATTCCCTTGGCGGCAAGTACTTCCAAAGACTGGCGGGCTGAGCCAAAACTGACATTAAATTTTTTTGCAAGTTCTTTGGCGGTACCCAGACGTTCGCCAGGCTTCAATTCACCCACATGGATTTGATCGTATATCATCGTCTCTAAATTACGACCACTTCGTAAACCTACTTTCCTCGTCATTAGGCCGGATGTAATCATTGATTCTTTCTTAATTTTGTTATTGTCAAACCCAAATGTCTTTGTGTTACACTATTCGATATTACATGCACTAATAGAACATGTCAAGCTTTTTTTTGCTTTTTTAAATATTTTGCAACATTTTTACTTGCTTTCGGCCAAAAGATTAATAAAATAGACCTACTCTGACACAAAACTCAATTGTCAATATAAAGTGAATTTATTTACGCAGATGGGATTGTAACATGAAAACTGAGTACAAAATAGGACTCATCGGCTGTGGGCTACGTGGCGTCTGGTACCTTTATAACATAAAAAACGAAAAATTGCCCGTCTCTATTGTCGCCCTCGCAGATTCCGATAATAAATATTGTAAAATCGCCAACAAGCTCTTCGCGAATAATAATGCAGCATTATTCAATAGCGGCGAAGATTTAATTGCTAATTCGTCGCTTGATGGCGTAATCATCGCAAGCCCCAACGATGTCCATTGCGGATCTATGGTATCTGCTTCATCGGAACACCTTAAGATATTATTGGAAAAGCCAGTTGCGACATCCATTGACCACTTTAAACAGATGTGGCTTGCCTACAAAGAATTCAACGCCCAGATTGTAATAGGTTTTTGTTTGCGCTACACACCTTTTTATTCTAAAATAAACGATGTTGTTAAAAATGGAGATATTGGACAAATATTAACTATTAATGCGGAAGAGCTGATGTCAGATGACCTCTCGATGGTCTTCAACCGCGGTGACTGGCGACCTGATGGGGATCGTTCAGGGGGATTGTTGCTCGAAAAGTGCTGTCACGATATGGATATTATCAACTGGATAGCGGATTCCAAGGCTGAATATGTGTTTTCGGATGCAAAACGCACATTTCTCAAGCCGAAAAAAGATGTCGGACCAGCCTGCCGCGTATGCGCAATAAAGAGTACCTGCCGATTCTCAAACGCACGCATGATTGCTCCATTCGAGGCGGAATGGCCCACGGAACTTCACGACATGTTTGGCAAATTAAGCGATGACACCTGTGCATATCGAAACCACCGTTATCCCGACCATCAGACGGCCAGCATTACTTTCGCCAATGGTGTACTTTGTAATTTTACTGTAGCTCAGGCCCAGCCAGCAACACGAAGAACCATTCATATTCTGGGCTCAAAAGGTCGGATTTATGGGGTTCTCAATGATAATTATTTCACAGTATTCAAGCAGGGACCAGAAAGCAATGAGACTTCAACTGTTGTCGAAGTCTGTCCAGATGCCTCAGGTCATAGCGGCGGTGATTCCGTTCTCACCAATGATTTTTTCAATTTGCTTAAGGGTAATTCCAATAAAAACAGACCTGGTTTACAGGAAGGCATAGAGGCCGCAATGATGTGCATCGCCGCAGATCAGAGCGTCGAATCTCGCGAATTAGTCAAAATTCATCCCATGCGCCAGAAGGTATTTGAACACAAAACCACGACAGTTCTCGATAACACAATTCATGCTGCCGCAAAATGTTGATTACCTTTAAATAACCACAAGGAGCATTTGATGGGAATACTTGACTACGTTCTGATGATTATTTTTCTCATTGCAACTACAGCACTGGGCATTTTTTTTACTCGCCGAGAAAAAAATACGAATGATTATTTGCTTGGCGGCAGCAGGATGCCATGGTGGGCAATTGCTATTTCTTATGTGATGGCAATAACAAGCACGGTCTCCCTTGTTTCTACTCCCGGCGAAGCTTACAATAATGGACTGCGTCTTTATATCATGGAATGGTTTGCGCCCATTACAGGATTGATATTTTTCTTTTTGTTCATGCGTTTCTATTTTTCCACCAAGACATTTACGCCCTTTACCTATCTGGAAAGACGATTTGACGCCCGCATACGCGGCATTCTCAGTTCCCTGTATTTTTTGAGCCGCGCATCAATCCTTGCAATGGTTATTTTTACCTGTGGAATGGTTTTTAAGGGACTTGCTGGATGGCCCTTATGGGCGGCGATTCTAATCATCGGCGGTACCGGTACGATATACTGCACGTTAGGCGGTTTTAAGGCCGTGGTGTGGACGCATGTCCTTCAGTTTTTTGTTCTTGGCGGCGGTTTGCTCGCCGCAATGATTGCCTGCGTGACAAATGTTGAAGGTGGTTTCACAGGAGTAATCAAATACGCCTTTGCCAATGGCCGCGGCTTTAATTTCGATGCCGTCAACGCAGATTTTTTTTCATTCGATCCGCATGTCCGCCTAACCTTCTGGCTGCTTTTGCTGGGTTCGATTCACGGCTATATGTTCTATAACAGCTCAGACCAGGTTACTATTCAACAGTTGTTGAGCACTAGTTCCTACAAGGAAGCCCGAAGATCGTTCATCACTTCAATTATTATATTTGTCCCGCTTGGGGCCGTTCTGTGGTTTATGGGCCTTGCCATGTTTGCTTACTTTGGTCAGCATCCGCTGCCGGGCGGTAACCCCCCCGGCGACATTGCGCTATTTACATTTCTTAAAACAACACTGCCATCGCCATTGCCGGGATTATTGGCTTCGGCAATGCTGGCCGCTGCGCTTGGCACAATCGGAGCACTGGTGATGGGACTTTCCACTGTAGTAACAAAGGATTTTTATTTGCGATTTCTCCGGCCAGCAGCAACTGAACACCATCAGGTTGTTTTCTCTCGTATTATGACGTTGTTTTTCGGCACATTTGGAACAGCGATGGCATTGATCATCAGCGTTAGTTCATCCTCGCTTGGCGAAACCGTTGTCGAAGCCAATGCAATATGGGGAGCTGCAGTAACAGTCATATCCCCAATTTTCTTTGTCGGAGTCATCAATCCCCGGTGCAATGCCCGCCACGCCCTGATGAGTATTATCTGCGGACTGCTTGTAATTGCAGCAATGATTTTCTGGTATGTTCAAAGCCGAATCGCAGGTAACCCTATAAGCTACATTGCAATCGCAATGCCCGGGTTCTTGGCGACAATCCTGTGTGGCCTGATATTGCCATTATTTTTCGGCAAACCGCCATCAAAAGAAAAACTGGAAAACTTAACCCTCTGGACTTTATCGAAAAAGGTATGATCAAAACCCGCCATATCGGCCTTTGTTGCGACAGGGCGAAAATTTGACAATTAGGCAATTAAGGTTTATAGAGAACCGTTATGCAGCATAAAAATCTAAATCTTGCGTTGATCGCCCTGACAATGATTTCGACCTCTTGCTCAACTATGAAATCAATCAAAACAGAAGCGACTGAGAGCGTGCTTTGCTCTGAAGGGGTTCCTCTGTCAATTCCTCGCGCAGGTCATGCAGGCGGTATCATCAATAACAAGCTCATCATTGTCGGCGGCAATAACTGGAGCGCCGACCGGAAAACAAAGAACTGGTTATGCGATACTTCTGTTTTTGATGGTAATTCATGGCAAAGCGGATATGTTTTGCCCTCACCTGTCGCGGATATGATGTATGCCTCCGACAAAACAGGGCTTTACGTCTGCGGTGGGCTGGATGGCGTCAACAAATTATCTTCGACCTATCTCTTCAAATTGCCACATGAACCTCCAATCGAATTGGCTCCATTACCCATCGCAACCGATAGCGGCGGAGCCTCATTGTTAAATGGCACTCTATATGTAGTTTGTGGCGCAACACCCACCGGCTTAACCAATAAAGTATGGCGGCTGGATACCAGTTCACAAAAAGGAACCTGGAAAGAGTGCAGTCCTCTGCCGGGTCCGGCAAGGGAATTCCCGGCGATCGTAGCGTGCGGCAAAAATATCTATGTCCTGGGCGGGGTCATTCTTCAAAAAGAACAACCAACGATGACTGTCTTGCAGGACACGTACCGATATGACCCTGCAAATGACACTTGGGAAAAACGGCCAGACTTGCCCTGCGGGGGATACGCCTGGTCGCCTTCCGCCGTTGATGATACCCATATTTTGCTGGCTGGCAGAGCCTCCGAAAACAGCGCCGTAAGCGACGCTGTATGGCTCATCGATCTGAATACAATGTCGGTACGAAATCTCGGAAAATTGCAAATCAGGGCATGCGCTGCTCCATTGGTGCAAGTTTCGCCAAAGACCTGGTGGTATCTCGGCGGCGAACCGGATGCCAATCGCAGTCGAACACCGCGAGTCAGTATAATCGTACTTAAATAGAGGACAACAATGAATATCGTTTTTCTGGATCAAGCTACAATAACGCTGGGCGACATAGATTTCTCAGGCATTCGGTCGTTGGGGACGTACCGCGAATATCCCAATTCTGCCGAATCGCAGGTTCTGGAAAGAGCTACCGATGCCAAAGTAATCATCGTAAACAAAACTCCAATAACAAAGCAGACGCTTGAATCGCTCAAAAAACTCAAACTCGTTACCATCGTTGCAACCGGTTACAATAATGTCGATATCCCTGCGGCACGCCGCAACAGCATCGCGGTCTGCAATGTCGCCGGATACGCCGGTTCAACTGTCCCGCAACACACATTTGCCTTAATTCTCAATCTCGTTACCAAAGCGTACCGGTATTACAACGACATTCAAAATGGCAAATGGCAGGATGCCTCGTCCTTTACGCTCCTTAGCTACCCGACTCGTGAACTTGCGGGCAAGACCCTCGGCGTTATTGGTTTTGGCGCAATTGGCAGACAAGTCGCCAGAATTGCCGAAGCTTTCGATATGCGTGTTCTGGCGTTTGATATCAGTGAAATTAAAGATTGCGGATATACGAGAGTGGACCTGGATACATTATTGAAAAATTCCGATATTGTCACGCTGCACTGTCCGCTGACGGAACAAACAAAGAATCTGATCGATGCTGCGGCTCTTGCGAAAATGAAAAATAATGCAATACTCATCAATACGGCACGCGGCGGCATAGTCGACGAATACGCTCTCGCCAATGCCTTGAATTCAGACAGACTGGGCGGTGCGGGCGTCGATGTACTTACACAGGAACCGCCGACAAAAGGCAATATCCTTTTTACAGCGAAAAATATTATCCTCACGCCGCATTCGGCCTGGTCAACGCTTGAGGCCAGACAACGTCTTATTGACGAAACGGCAAAGAATATAACGGCTTTCTTCGAAAACAAACCAAGAAATCTTGTTTCATAATTTAATAAAGTTTAGGGAGACACTATGCAAGGATTACAGATACGAGAAAAACTATTACAAGGCGAGCGAGTCTATGGAACACACATACTCGACTTCGGAAATCCTATAACGACAAAATTGGCTGCCGAACTGGAATTTGATTTTATATTCATCTGCACCGAACACATACCGGTTGACCGCACTGAAGTATCCCTGATGTGTCAGTATTGGGCCACACAAGGTGTTTCGCCGATTGTACGAATACCTTACCCATCCGCGCGCCTTGCCGGCATGTTCATTGATGGCGGAGCACAGGGAATTGTCGCACCCTATGTCGAGACCGTTGCGGAAGTAAAAGAACTCGTGGGTGCAGTACGATACAGGCCGATTAAGGGCGAATTTCTTGACGGCATCCTCAGCGGCGCCAGAAAACCCAAAGATAAATTAAACAAATTCTTCAAACGATTCAACAAAGACTTGTATCTTATCATCGGCATTGAAAGTGTCGCCGCGATCAACCGGCTCGAGGAACTGATCTCCATCGACGGCGTTGACGGCGTCTTCCTCGGCCCCCACGACATCACTTGCTCCATGGAAATACCCGAAGAATATGAAAATCCGGAGTTCGTGCGAACTGTGGTTGATGTGATTAAACGCTGCCGCAAAGCGGGCAAGGGAGTCGGGATCCACATGGATATGATGCTACCGCGGGCCAGGCCGTTCCTTGACGCCGGCATGAATTTCATGCTTCATCTTGCCGATGTCATCAAAATGCGGCAAGTTATGAGTTCAGATCTCAAATCGCTGAGAACCTCTTTTGGCGATGTCTATGTTAAAGATGCGGCAGTTGGCGGTACAGATGCTGCATCGTGCATAAAACAAAAATGATTTGTAAGAGACCCTGCGATGATTAACGATTGCTACGCCCGCATATTAATTGACAATCACGTTACCGAACATGATCCATCGTTTATGTCTAAATTTGATCCGGCAAATTATGTTGCGGCGATCAAAAAAGGTGGTTTTCAGGCATCCATGGTTTATGCATGCTGCCATAATGGAAACTGCTACTATCCGACCAAAATCGGACACATGCACAAAAATCTCAAGGGACGTGATATTTTTGGCGAAACGGTGTCGCTGCTTCGGAAAGAAGGAATTGCACCGCTGGCATACTATACGGTTGTTTACCAGCGAGAGGTTGCCATAAATCACCCTGATTGGCGAGTAACCTATATCGACGGGACGCAGCATTACCGTCGCTCCTGGTACAACTGCCCCAATCATCCTGAATATGTCGAATTTGTCAAAAACCAGCTTCAGGAAGTTGCCGCATATGATCTGGAAGGAATTTTTATTGATATGACATTCTGGCCCGGCGTTTGTGCCTGCCATACGTGCCGCCAAAAATACAGGGATGAGTGGGGAATGGAATTGCCTGAATCAATCAACTGGAATGATCCCCAGTGGCTGCGGTTTCAGCGCACTCGCGAGCGATGGCTGGGCGAATTCGCACAGGAGCTTACCGGTGCGATCAAACAAATTAAACCAGAAATGCTTGTCACACATCAGTTTTCGCCGGTGCTGCTCGGCTGGTATTACGGACAAAGATACATTGCCCAGGCATGCGATTATACATCTGGCGATTTCTATGGTGGAATACACCAGCAGCGATTGGGCACAAAAGTCATGGCGGCGTTCTCTAAAATCATGCCGTATGAGTTCATGACGTCCCGATGTGTAAATCTCTATGACCACACCTCGACCAAATCGGAAATTGAACTGCTTGGCAGCAGCGCTACAACGCTTGCAAACGGAGGAGCGTATTTCTTCATTGACGCGATCAATCCGGAGGGTACGCTAAATTCCAAATCCTTTGCACTTTTAGGCGGTGTCAGCGCACAGCTTCAGCCGTTTACACAGAAGCTTGCTGAACACAAACCAACGCTCCTGGCTGATACAGCCCTGTATTTCTCCATGGCATCCCACGTTAATCATGCTCACAACGGTATTAATTTACGGCAATTGGCGGACCCGGCAAATAATATGGATCCATCCACCGACCTCCCATCCGTCAAGGAGTTGATCGGCACCGCGGCAGTATTGAATAAAGCCCATATCCCGTACAAGGTAATCACAAGTGATACGCATGACCTGTCAGATATCAAGACGATCATCATGAATGACATTCAGTACCTTTCCGAAGTTGAACTGAAGCGAATCCGTGATTTTGTCGCAGGCGGAGGAACATTAATCGCAACCGGAATGTCATCATTTTTTGATCTTGAGGGTTCATCCGGTAACGATTTTAATTTAAAAGAGGTGTTCGGCGTCTCATATAGCGGCAAACAATCAAGCCGGGTAAATTATCTCGTGCTGAAAAACGGAGATCATATTGCGTGCAATACGCCGGCGTCGCTGGTTCACAGCGTCGCCGCAAAGTCCCTGGGCTATGTGGCCGAGCCTTTCTTTGATCCTGATGATTTTGATCACTTTGCGTCCTACCATTCGAATCCGCCGGGCCATGTGAGTGACTACGCCGGCTTGACAATCAACAAATACGTCAAAGGAAATTGTATTTATCTCTATTCATCAATGCTGGCGATACAGCAGGAATCACAGCAGTCTTTTGCCAAAGCGCTGTTAAAAGATTATGCCCCATCTGGTCTGATTATAGACTCGAATGCGCCGCCGTGTGTTGAAATCACAATACTCAAAAGCACAACCAGCAAAGCTTTATTGCTGTGCTTTGTAAATTATCAGCAAGATGTCCCAAATGTTCCTATTTATAACCTGAGAACAGTTTTTCGGGCGCCAAAAGGGTTTGAGCCGCATTCATTCTTTCAGGTTGGAACTTCACAGGAAATATCTTGTGTTAGACAAGACGGCGATTACGTGATCAATTTACCGAAGCTTGAAACTGTTGAAATGATTGAAATATATTAATGGTGTAAATAATAGGAGCATATCATATGGCATCGATAAGTACACTGGCCAATCGGGCGTATGAACAGGGCAAAGGGATTGTACGACTGGCTCCGGCATGGGTGCCGCGTTCTTTTTGCATCCCCGGAAGAAGAATTAAGCTGCATCCGGATGATTACTATGCCCTTGGCGGCATTCGCGGCGGCATCGATGAACGCTGGTTTTCTTCCACGACTCCTGCCGATAACGGCCCGCTGACAAGTCCCAATGAGGGATTAAGTTTTATTGTATTTGAGGACGGCTCAAAAATTGAAACGATTCTTCTTCGTGACGCCATTGATGAATTAAAAGACCGATTGCTTGGTGAGCGTATCTGGAAACAATACCAGCGATGGCCGATGTATTCCAAATTTTTTGACAACAAAGGCCCCCTGCCCCACCACATTCATCACAGCGATGAGTACGCAAAACTGACCCATCAACTGGGCAAGCCCGAAGCATATTATTTCCCGCCGCAGGTCAACAATTATGGGGCCGATTTCCCCTATACATTCTTCGGCCTTGAGCCGGGCACGACAAAAGAGCAGGTCCGAGAGGCATTACTTGCTTTCACCAAAGGGGATAATAAAATTACCAGCCTTTCTAAGGCGTATCGCCTGGATGTCGGCACAGGTTGGGATGTGCCTCCTGGTGTGCTGCATGCCCCGGGAAGTCTGTGTACATATGAGCCGCAGAAGGCTTCGGATGTCTTTGCAATGTACCAATCGCTTGCCGGGACGACCGTAGTGCCGGAAGAGTTACTATGGAAAAATACACCTCAAAATAAAGTCGGCGATATTGAGCATTTACTCAACGTGATCGACTGGAACATCAACCTTGATCCGCATTTTGCCGCAAACAGATTTATGTCCCCCAAACCGGTTAAACCTGTCGCAGAAATGCGAACAAGCGGATATTGTGAAAACTGGATATGCTATAAATCAACGGCTTTCAGTGCAAAAGAACTAACCGTATTTCCCGGACAAACCGTAACGATTAAAGACAGTGCCGCCTATGGCATGATAACAATGCAGGGTCACGGCAAAATGGGCGTATGGGACATTGAAACACCTGCATTGATTCGTTTTGGACAATTGACACACGATGAGTTTTTCGTGAGCGAACACGCTGCCCGAGAAGGCGTGCAAATTACAAATCCGTCGAAATCTGACCCGATTGTCATGCTCAAACATTTTGGTCCGGACAATCCTGATTTAAAAATCTGAACAATTACACTGCAAATAAATCGTATTTATAAAAGGAATCAATGATGTCATCGAATAAAAAAACACCTGAATCGAAAACGTATATTCAGACCTTTGATAACAGTGCTGGCGGATGGTTTGGTGTTATCAGCAATCAACAGCCTGTAACCTCGCTTAAAATAGAGAATGGATCTGTCATGTCATGCAGTCCATGGTGGGTTGATTATAATCATGCCCCTCCCGGCGGCGGGTATCTTCATCTCATTATGGCAATAATGACCAGCAAAAATGCCAAGACCTTCAAGCAGGCAGAAGACGCTGTAGGCGAAAATCGGTTTGCCAATGCTGATTTCCCGACAGATTTTACCAATGCTAAACTGACTGTCCGTGTCAAAGGACAACTCGACCTTCGCAGCGCCCAACTCTGCTTGCTCATCCAGGGCACCGTAGGGAAAATATGTTCCGGCTGGGTATTGACAGGCCAGCCGATCAAGGTCACCAAAGACTGGTCTGAACAAACTATCACGGCAGTACCCGATCCAGCACAATGGACTCCTCTCGGTTCACGGCACGACCGAACAGAGTCATATGGAACAATTGAACTGAAAACGATTCTGGGCGATGTCAACACGAATATCTATCTTGTTTTATTCCCGCTGAATGTTGCGCCCAAAGAGCCTATCCAGGGCGAGCCGCACAAGTTGCGCGCAGGATTTGACTACATTGTCGATCAATCAAAGCTGCCGGAAGGAAACGTGATGATCAACAGTGTAAAGATTGAATTCCCATAACTACTGTAAAATATGCGTGAGTTTTCGGCGCAGCTGAAAAAAATAGTCGGGCGTAAGGGCAGTATCTTGATTATTCTGGCGAAGTCCATTAGTGAGCGGCGAAGTCGGTCAACCTTATAAACCACAATGCAGTTTATTTTGCCATCTTCTACGTCGGCCAACAACCGCTGGGCTGCGGGACGGTCAAGATTGCCACCTGTATAACCACCATCATCATATCGCTCCGGCAGACACATCCACCCCCGAACCTACGACCTGGCGGTTAACAGGCAGTCGCTCTACCTTGAGGCAGAAAAAT
>CAYTHV010000101.1:0-11726 GCA_964437685.1 uncultured Pirellulales bacterium | reverse complement strand
ACTGCAAACTTCTCCCAGCTTACCTTAACTGACGGCTTAACCGCCCACTGGCTGCTGGATGAAACAACAGGCGTTGCCGCGATAGACTGTACTGCCGCCAAACTGGCCAGTCTTGTCGGCGGTGCCTCGTGGGGTTTCGGCTGGGCGGATGAAGATTGGGTTGCCTTAAATAATACGACCCAGGCGCTGCCTATTCCTGCCACTACGGTAACTCCACAGGCCGGCACCATCGCGGTGTGGCTCGAACCTCAAGACCTCGCGGGTACAAAGTTCATCATTGGCCATGTTTATAACAGCGCCAACAGAATCAGCCTCTATACCATCGCAGGGAAATTGGCGGTCGGTCTCGGCTCCGATGCGGCGTTGTTAACCAATATCGCCACACTGACAACCGACCAGTCAACCCATTTAGCGTTGACCTGGAATGGAACAGCTTACGCGGTCTTTGTTAATGGCCAGCAAAAAGCGACAGGCACTTTTAGCGGACTAACCGCTTTGAATACGACCATCGACATTGGAAACTATGGAGATCCTGCCAGCCGTACCCTTGGCATCATAGGCACCCTCGAAGACGTTCGCACCTATAACCGTGCTCTTGGCGCAACAGAAGTCGCTTCCTTGTACCAGACTTTTGATGCAAAACAACACAAAACGGTAGAATTTACCATCTCGGCAACAACAGATCAGGGTGTTCCTATCGTATATAATGCCACGTCGCTTCCTGACGGCGCTCAATTTGACGTCGCAACACAAACTCTAACTTGGCAGCCCTGGTACAATCAGTCCGGTAATCACACGCTTGTATTTACTGCCGCAGGCCAGCCAGACCGAATTGTTACCGTCTCGGTACATACCGTTGCACTGGAAAGCTGGTATAAAAACTTCCTGATTCAACAGGGAAAATTGTCGCAATAGACATTCAATGAGAGCTTAACAGCCGAATAACCTAAAAGTCAGTTAATACTTTTAAAGCCCCAGCGGATGACGATTAGCCGTCTCGCCGGGGCTTTTTTATTGTTGCTAAATAGCTAATATTTTAATTGTAAAAAAACTTTTTTTATTGTAGGATAACCGGCTCTGTTATTATAGAATTATTTTCTGTTTAAGTTTTGCTTTGCGGTACACGAAATACTAAGATAGAGATTTGCAAAATAACAACAGGAGCGGCTGTGGATTTAGAAATCAAAGATATTCGTACCTTTATTGTCGAGAATTATCTGTTCGGCAATGAAACGGGCTTAGAAGATAATACTTCATTTACAAAAGCAGGTATTATTGACTCTACAGGTATGCTTGAACTGATTCAATACCTTGAAAGAACTCATAAAATAGCCATTCAGGATCAGGAGCTGATCCCGGAGAATTTCGATAGCCTTAGCAACATCTCGAGATTTCTTGAAAAGAAGCTTCAATGTGCGGAATAGCGGGAATCCTAAACCTTTTTGATTTACCCCCAACTGAACCGCTCGTCCTCAAACGAATGATCAGTGCCTTGCAGCATCGGGGACCCGATGAATTCGGCATTTATTTAGACAACCATATCGGCTTGGCTCAATCCCGCCTGAGCATCATCGACCTTTCCGGCGGCTCACAGCCAATGCACAATGAAGATAAGACATTATGGCTTATCTTTAATGGCGAAATTTTCAATTACAAAGAATTAGTCCCGCAATTAGTTGACAAGGGACATCGCTTTTATACCCATTCCGACACCGAAACCATTCTGCATGCGTATGAACAATTCGGTCCCGACTGTGTCCATCACTTCAACGGCCAGTTCGCCTTTGCCATCTGGAACAGTCAAAAACGTGAACTTTTTCTGGTTCGTGACCGCGTTGGAATACGCCCGCTGCATTACACCCTCTATAATAATCAATTTATCTTCGCCTCTGAAATTAAAGCCATTTTTACTCTGCCTGAAATTCCGCGGCAATTCGACCCAATAGCCCTCGAACAGATATTCACATTCTGGACGACACTTCCGGGAAGAACCGCTTTTGATGGCATCTTAGAACTTGCTCCCGGCTGTTCGATGACCATAAAAAATGAGCAGGTATCCACAAAGCAATTTTGGCAAATTCCATTCTCTTCACATTCAGAAAAAGTATCCACACCATTACCGGAACTGGTTGAACAAGCCAATGCCCTGCTGCACGATGCGATTCGCCTGCGTTTACGGGCGGATGTTCCCGTCGGCTGCTATCTTTCCGGCGGACTGGATTCGTCCGGCATTACCGCTCGGGTCGTCCGGGATTTCGACAGTCAGGTCAACACATTCGGAATTCGCTTCGAAGAATCGGACTTTGATGAAGGCGACCATCAGCAGCTCATGGTCAAACGCCTGAAAGTCCACCACACCGAACTTCTGGCGACCAACCAGTTGATTGGTCAGGCATTCAAAGATACACTGATCGCCGCGGAAAAACCCCAGCTTCGGACAGGACCTGTCCCGTTATTTCTGCTTTCCAGAACCGTTCGCAATGCCGGACTCAAGGTTGTTCTGACCGGCGAAGGAGCGGACGAATTTTTTGGGGGATATGACATCTTCCGAGAAACCAAGATTCGACGCTGCCTGTCCCGATTCCCTAACTCCCAGCGGCGAGCGGCGTTGATCGGCCGTCTTCATCCCTACATCTTCAAAGACCCCAAAGCCCAGAAAGCAATGCTTTCATTCTTTACAAAAGGAATCGAATCCCCCGATGACCCCCTGTTTTCGCATTTGATTCGCTGGGATAACACACGCAGAACCAAATTGTTTTTTTCCGATAATCTCAACGCGCAAATTGCCGACTACACCCCCTATTCAGAGCTGCTGGGACAATTGCCTGGGGAGTTCGGCTCGTGGGATTATTTCAGCAAAGCGCAATATCTGGAAAGCAATATCTTCTTATCCAATTATCTGCTGTCTTCACAGGGCGACCGGGTAGCGATGGCAAATTCGGTTGAAATCCGCCTGCCATTCCTCGACTATCGACTTATTGAGTTTATGGCATCCGTGCCGACCTGCTGGAAAGTCCTCGGCATTAAAGAAAAATTCCTGCTCAAAAAAGTCTTCGCCGACATCCTGCCCCAGGAGATCCTCAGCCGACCCAAACATCCCTACCGCGCCCCGATTGTCCAGACGCTTCTGAAAACCGGCGTCGCTGAACATGCAGAGATGCTCAGCGATTCGGCCATTCGCAGAACAGGCTTATTCGATCCCATACGAACCGGACGCCTGATTACAAAACTGAATGCCTCCGATGCCGCTTCCGAAGTGGACAGTATGGCATTGGTCGGCATTCTTTCTACCCAGCTTTTGCATCATTATTTTCTTGAAAAACCCGTTGCTCATAGCAAAATCGACGATAAAATAACTGTATTCATCGACAACCGTACTACCGCGAAAAACTAAGGATTTTGTGTTATGTTTGACTCCACGCTTGTCCACGAATGGTTAAGCGAAACGGCTCGAAGATCGCCGGACAAACCCGCAATCATTTGCGTCGGTCAAACGATCACCTATCGACAACTCGACCAGCAAAGCGATGTGCTGGCTGACACCCTCTTATTACAGGGATTAAAACCGCAGGATCGAGTCGTCGTCCTTCTGGATAACAGTATTGAAACCGCCGTCAGCCTGTATGGTATTCTAAAAGCCGGCGGAGTATTCATCATTCTCAATACATCATTGAAACCGGATAAGCTGGCCTATATTCTCGACAATGCCGATGCAGGCATATTGATTTCCCACACATCCAAGGCACGCATCGCTCTGGAAGCCGCAAACAAAACACGAGTTCGGCCCAAAACGATTTGGATTCACCCCCTTTCAGCTTTGCCGGAGGCGATTACTTCGGAAACACCCTCCATACACTGGGATAGCATGTTCCAGAATCCACCCGCTCGACAATCTCGCCCGCGGCAAACCGAACAGGATTTGGCCGCCCTGATTTATACCTCCGGCTCAACCGGAGACCCCAAGGCGGTGATGCAGCCGCATGGAAAAATGGTCGCCGTATCCAAAAGTATTATCAGCTATCTCGAACTCTCATCGAATGACGTTATATTGAATGTTTTATCGCTGTCGTTTGGTTACGGCCTGTACCAAATTCTGATGAGTACCATGGTCGGCGGCACAGTCGTTCTTGAAAAATCCTTTGTCTACCTCCATGATATCCTCAAAAAAGTCGCAGGCTACACAGTCACAGTCTTTCCGATTGTTCCTACGGTCGCGGCAATGCTGTTCAATATGAATGATCTGGCTGCCTATGATTTTTCTTCATTGCGGCTGATTACCAGCGCCGGCGCAGCTCTGGCTCCTGAACATACACGAAAAATGCGATTGCTCTGGCCTCACATCAAGATCATCCCGATGCACGGCCTGACCGAATGCGTCCGAACCTGTTACCTGCCGCCGGACCAGATTGATATTCGTCCCGATTCGGTCGGCATAGCAATTCCCGGCTGCCAATTATCCATTGTGGATGAAAACGGTAACGAACTATCCAACGGCCAGATCGGCGAATTGGTCGTCAGCGGCGTAAATGTCATGCCCGGCTATTGGAAAGACCCCGAGCTAACCGCCAAAGTCTTTCGCCCGGGGAAAATCCCCGGCCAGACGTTGCTTTATAGCGGCGACTTATTCAAACGGGATAAAGAAGGGTATCTGTACTTCGTCTCCCGAAAAGATGATATGATCAAAACCCGAGGCGAACGGGTCAGCCCCAAAGAAATCGAAAACACCTTACTGCGAATAGACGGCGTTCTTGAAGTCGCGGTCATCGGTATCCCTGATCCGATTTTAGGACAGGCCCCCAAAGCATTTGTCGTGAAAAAAGCGGAGTTCAATCTAACCGAGACCGACATATTGCTGTTTGCCACGCAAAACATGGAGAACTTTATGGTTCCCAAAGTTATAGAATTCCTATCTGAATTACCAAAGACACAAAACGGCAAAATCGACAAAAAAACACTTAAACAACAGGAGCAACCTAAATGACTTCTTCAGGTCAGGTTTCGTTTGATGTATTGAATATAGACTACGCCGCAGAGGCGGATCGCATCGGCGCCGTCATCCGGGGAGCTTTAAAAGACCCGCTCAAACGTCAGGGCGTAGTCATCGGACTTTCCGGCGGTATCGACAGCTCCGTAACCGCCGCCTTATGCATTCATGCGCTTGGCAAAGATCGCGTCTTCGGCCTGCTGATGCCCGAAAAAGATTCCTCCTGCGATACGCTGCACCTTAGCAAAATGCTGGCCGAATACCTGCAAATCCGTTATGTCGAAGAAAACATCAGCTCAACCCTGGACGCACTCGGCTGCTATCGCCGGCGCAATGATGCTATTCGTACTGTCATTCCTGAGTTCAATGACACATGGAAATGTAAAATCGTCCTGCCTCCCGTTGCCGACACACAGCAATTTCGTTTCTTCTCCATCATCGCTCAGCACCCGGACGGAACTATCATTCAAAAACGATTAACCGCAGAAGCCTATCTTGGTATCGTCGCTGCGACTAATTTCAAACAGCGAACCCGTAAAATGTTTGAGTATCACTACGCCGACCGTCTGAATTATGCCGTAGCCGGGACACCCAACCGGCTCGAATATGATCAGGGCTTTTTTGTCAAAGGCGGCGATGGGCTGGCGGATATCAAACCCATTGCGCACCTGTATAAAACACAGGTTTATCGGATGGCGCGTCACTTGGGACTGCCGGACGAAATCTGTTCGCGTCCGCCGACAACAGATACCTATTCCATGCCGCAATCACAGGAAGAGTTCTATTTTTCTCTGCCGTATGACAAAATGGATTTGTGTTTGTGGGCCAAAAATCACAATTGTTCCGCCGAGCAAGTTGCCCCAACTCTGGGTTTAACGCCAAAACAGGTACAAAATGTATTTGACGACATCGACCAAAAACGCCGTACGACTCGGTATTTGCACGCCAGACATGTACTGATTGAACCGATCCCGGAAATAGGAAAATAAGCTATGGTTACCGCCAAAAAACTCATGCTCTATGCGATCCTTATTATCGTGCTTATCTGTGCAGGTTTATTCATTGTTATTGATAGGAATAAAATGAGCATCGACCAAAATAATCCAATCAATCTCCCATCGCTAAATTCTATCTCGCCGGATCAGTGGCAGACACTCGCGAGCAAAAAGGTCTTCTTTGCTCACATGTCCGTCGGCAACAACATCCTTGAAGGGGTACAAGCGGTTCTCAAAGAACACCCTGAAATCCCCCTGCACATTGTCGAAACCTCCGACCCGGCGGCAATGGCTGCGCCGGCCCTGTACCATGCGACGCTCGGCTTTAATAGCGAACCAACCCAGAAGATCGACTCTTTCAAGCAGCTTGTTTCCGCCGTCCAACCAGCAAAACCGGATATCGCAACGATGAAGCTCTGTTATGTCGATATTTATTCGGCAACCGATATCAATACTATTATGGCACATTATCAACAGACCATTGATGCGCTGCACGCCGCATCACCTGACCTGATGCTGGTTCACTGCACCGCCCCGCTGATGTCCGAGCCGCTGACAGCCAAACGCAAATGCAAAGAACTCATCAAGCAGCTTATTGGCCGAGCGACAACTTCGGATGAAAACTATCGACGAATGCAGTTTAATCAGGAACTGAAAAAACGCTTCCCGGCCAAGGCCATTTTTGACATCGCCGCAATCGAATCGACCACTCCACAGAATTTTATGTGCTATAAGCTGCTGAAAGGCGAAAAGGTACCTTTTTTGTATACCGAATATACATCTGATGGAGGTCATCTTAATCGCGAAGGAGCCAAACGAGTCGCCGAACAATTACTGATCTTTCTGGCACAAACGGCCTGCGGGTCATAAACTTGGGTTCGTTTTGCAACATAGTTTATCGTTACCATCCTAAAATGCTGATTGTCCAACAAAAAAGGCCTGCCGGGGTTGCCGACAGGCCTTGTGTATTTGGAATAAGTGATTGGTTATCGCTTATTTCTTTTTGCCTTTACCTTTGCAGGCGCCTTTGCAGCAGCAGCCGCAGCTTTTTTCAGCAATCACGGCCTGGGCGGCAGCCAGTCTGGCAATGGGTACTCTGAACGGCGAGCAGGACACGTAGTTCATGCCGACTGCGTGGCAGAACTTGACGCTTGTTGCTTCGCCGCCGTGTTCGCCGCAGATACCGACCTTGAGGTCCTTGCGGGTGGAGCGGCCTTTTTCGATGGCCATTTTCACCAGCATACCTACGCCGCTCTGATCCAAACTCTGGAACGGGTCGGCTTTGAAGATGCCCTTGCCGCCGTCTTTTTCGCTGGCGACATAAACCGGCAGGAACCGGCCGGCGTCATCACGGGACAGACCGAGTGTCATCTGGGTCAGGTCGTTAGTGCCGCAGGAGAAGAACTCCGCAACCTCGGCGATCTGGTCAGCAAGCAGGGCAGCACGCGGAATTTCAATCATGGTGCCGACCATATACTTAACCTTGGACTTGGCTTCTTTGATCAGGCCATCGGCCAGAGCCTTGGTTTGGGCAACCTGAATAGCCAATTCTTTCTTATCAATCGTCAGCGGGATCATAATTTCCGGCAGAACTTTGATGCCTTTCTTGGTGCAGGCGATGGCGGCCTTGATGATGGCGGTAACCTGCATATCCAGAATTTCCGGATAGGTAATGCACAGACGGCAGCCACGGTGGCCGAGCATCGGGTTAGACTCGTGAAGCTGTTCGCAACGGTGCTTAATCTTGTCCACCGAGATACCGGTTACTTTGCTTAATTTCGTAAAGCCTTCATCGTCTTTCGGCGTAAATTCATGCAGCGGCGGATCAATTAAACGAATGGTGACCGGCTTGTTGTTCATCGCGGTGAAGATTCCTTCGAAGTCGCCCTGCTGGAACGGCAGCAGTTTATTGAGAGCAGCTTTGCGAACCTCAACGGTTTCAGCGACAATCATTTCCTGCATAGCCAGACGGCGTTCTTCGGTTTCAAAGAACATGTGCTCAGTACGGCAAAGACCAATACCTTCGGCACCCATCTTAATAGCATTGACCGCATCAGCCGGTGTGTCGGCATTGGTGCGAACCTTCAGGCTTCGGATTTCATCGGCATATTTCATAATGGTCTGATAGGCCGCGGGCTGTTCAGGCAACTGCAGAGGAAGCTGGCCGAGATAGACATCGCCGGTATTGCCGTCAATGGTCACATAGTCGCCCTGCTTGATAAGATTGCTGCCGATTTTCATGCTCTTGGTAGTGTAGTTGATATCCAAAGCTTCGCAGCCGACTACGCAGCATTTGCCCCAACCGCGGGCAACCACCGCAGCGTGGCTGGTCTTGCCGCCGGTGGCGGTCAAGATGCCAACCGCGGCGTGCATACCGCCGACGTCTTCGGGGCTGGTTTCTTTGCGGACCAGAATCAGCTTGTCGCCGACTTCGGCCATTTCTTCGGCTTCGGCAGCGGTAAAGACAACCTTACCTGCTGCGGCGCCCGGAACGGCATTGATGCCGGTGGCGATTTTCGAGGCTGTTTTGGCGGCCTTGGCATCCAACTGAGGATAGAACAAGCGTTCGATATCTTCAGGGGTAATGCGTGCAACAGCTTCTTCTTTGGTCAGAAGCTTTTCTTTGACCATATCGGCGGCAATCTTGAAGACCGCGGCCGCGGTGCGTTTGCCGGTGCGGCACTGAAGCATATACAGTTTTTCTTCCTGAACGGTGAATTCGAGGTCCTGTCTTCGCCCTGGGCATTGATCAGGCAATCGCCGTAAAAGACGTTCTCGCCGGTGTTGGGGTCGCGGGTAAAGCATACGCCGGTACCGCTATCGTCACCCATATTGCCGAACACCATGGTCTGGACATTGACCGCAGTTCCTTTCAGGTCGCTGATTTTTTCGACGCGGCGGTAGGTTACGGCCTTGTCGGCTTCCCAGCTTCCGAATACCGCGCCGATGGCACCCCAAAGCTGCTCATACGGATCCTGCGGAAATGCCTGCCCTTTCATGTTTTCTGAGTAAAACTTTTTGAAATCGGCGCACAACTCTTTGAGAGCTTCTGCGTTGAGTTCCGGGTCGGTCTTTACGCCGGCTTTCTGTTTGGCGTGATGCAGCATTTCTTCCATGGGTTCTTTGGAAAGTCCCATCGCGGTGGTGCTGTACATCTGGATAAATCTGCGGTAGGCATCATAAGCAAAGCGGGGGTTGTTGGTCTTTTTTGCCAGACCTTCGACGGACTTGTCATTCAGACCGAGATTCAGGATGGTTTCCATCATACCCGGCATGGAACGGGCGGCGCCTGAACGCACGGAAAACAGCAGCGGGTCATTGACATCGCCGAACTTTTTGCCCATCGCCTTTTCGACTTTGGTCATATTTTCACGAACTTCGCTCTTTAAGGTATTGGAAATCTTTCTGCCTTGCTTGTAGTAGTCTTCGCAGCAGGGAATTGAGATTGTAAATCCGGGTGGAACGGGCAGGCCCGCGGCAGTCATATCCGCCAGTCCGGCGCCTTTGCCGCCAAGAACGATCTTCCTTTCACTTTCTGTTTTGGCGACAGTCATACCTTCGGCCTTGCCGCTGCCAAAGAAATATACCGCCTTTTTCGCCGGGGACGCTTTTTTGCCCGCAGCTTTCGCTTTCGCTTTTGCCATTTCTGTATCTCCTATATCAAAAAACAAACTGTTTATATGTTGCGTTTTGGCGTAAACCCCGACCGCCGGGGTGCAAATACTATGCCGCAATATTAAAGAGCGTCGAATATAGCCCACTTTGGGACGGATGTCAACACGGAAAAACCCCGACAAAATAAATCGGGAAATTGGGTTCGTTTTTTCGATTGTATATTGGAAATTGCAGATTGTAGACTGGTGGAGTCGGAAAATTGGGTTCGTTTTGCAAAACCAGCTTCCAGCGACCAGCTCCCAGCCGACAGCCAAGTTGGCTTTGTTTTTTCAAATACAGTTGATAATTCATAGCCAATAGTTGATAGAAGATGCGGAAATTGGGTTCGTTTTGCACAAATAGTTCGTAGTTCGTAGACGGGTGGAATTGTAAGGCAATTTATTCTTGTATTCCTTTATTCCTGCATACCTGTATTCGTACATTCCTGTATTCATCCTTTACGATTTGACCCCCAGATAAATCTGGGGGCTTACTGTCCAGTTTACCCTCTTTTTTCATATTTCGAAAGCAGGTACAGATACAACCTGCCTAAATGCAGAACGTACCAGCCCCCGTTTTCAGGGGCGGGATTTCTCCCCCACACCCTAACATTATTATACGAACAAAGTACGAACGTGTTCAATAGAAAAATAAAAAGGAAAAAGGTAAAATTAAGCGGAATTAAGGAAAAGTGGATCGAAAGAAGTTGGAAGTGGAATTTCTATTTTTATGATGAAGAATATCCTGTACATTAAGGGTCGGTTTATATAATATGGGGCCTATGAATACAATAGATAATCAAGAACGACATCGCCGCCGCAGTCTTTTCTTTTTGTGCATTACGGTTGGCGGCGTGGGGTTTGCCCTTTCGCTGCAGGTGGCATTGAGCGCGAATTTCGCCGTGCAGGAGATGCATCTAACCGGCCTTGAACAGGGGCTGCTGGAGATGTTCCGCGAAAGCTGCGGCATTTTTGCCCTGTGCATTCTGGCGATATTTGCCGGTTTTGCGGAATCGTGGATCGGCGCCGTTTCACTGGTCTTTGTTGGTGTCGGCCTTGCGTGCTATTCGTTTGTGTCGGACTATTTCTGGCTTGTGGCCGCCAGCCTGGTATGGAGCCAGGGACTTCATGTCTGGATGCCGCTGCCGAATTCGATGGCGCTGGCTCTTGCCGAGCCGGGACAGAGCGGCCGGTGCATGGGACGGATTCAAGCGGCCGGAGCGGCAGGCTCGGGGCTGGGTCTGGTTGTCGCACTTCTTTTGCACAGCATGGGAACGCCGATTCGTCCGCTCTACAGTCTGGCTGGCGTCATAGCGATTATCGCAGCGGCGGCGTGCCTTTTCATTCCGCGGACCATAAAAAGCGAAAAACCGGTTCTTGTCCTTCGCAAACGATACGGTCTTTATTATTTGCTGAATTTTTTCGAGGGCTGGCGCAAGCAGATATTTCTTGCGTTCGCGGCCTTTCTGCTGGTCAAGACCTATGATACCTCGCTTACCACGATTATTATCATGTGGATCGTTACACAAGCAATCGGATGGTTTACTTCGCCGGCGGTTGGCCGCCTTATCGACCGCACGGGTGAGCGGCCGGTGCTGATCTTTTATTACGCATTCATGACGCTTTGCTTTTTGGGGTATGCATTTATCCGGAATAAATACCTCCTCTACGGCGTGTTTCTGCTGGACAGCTCATTTTTTGTCTTTGCCATGGCGCTGACCACCTATGTCGGACGGCTTGTGCCGCCCAATGAAAAGACGATGACGCTCAGTATGGGTGTTGCGATGAACCACATCGCTTCTGTGACGATGCCGCTGGCGGGAGGTTTGCTCTGGAAATATCTTGGGTATCAGTGGACTTTTCTTATTGGGGCTGCCGCCGCTGCCGCAAGCGTTTGGGTCGCATCGTATGTTCCCGAACGTATTGCTGTTTCCGCTGCCCAAAAAACTGATGCAGAGATTATTACTACGCCGCTTGCCGGTGGTGAACCGGAATGATTTTTTCCGCTTATCGCAAGGCTATTTTTACCATGAAGGGGGAAGGGGATAGAAAGAAGTCAGAAGTCTGGAGTCAGAATTCAGAAGTGGAATTTTT
>CAYTHV010000100.1:11273-11737 GCA_964437685.1 uncultured Pirellulales bacterium | reverse complement strand
GGTTTTCCTTCTTTTCTCCTTTGGGCGGGATTTCTCTCCCGCACCTCTCTGTGTGTATACGAACATAATACGAACGAGTTCGTTAATTTTTAGTTTTCAGAACAAGTATTCCGGAGTCGGTTTCTAACGATTAGAGATTTCGTTCATGATTTTGGTTTTAGGTAACGGATTGGTTGTGTCCGGTATCGATACAGGGATAAAAAGACAGAAAATTCTTTGAATTGATATAGAAGCAGAGGGATTTTTTCGAGAGCCACACTGTCCTGTATTCTATAAAAACGAAAGGGGGTGGGGATTGAGGCCCACCCCCTTACATACGTCTTATTTGGTGTTATTTTGGTGCGTTAGGGTCGGTCGGAGCTGTTTTCTTTGTTCGGTCTTTTTCGCCGGTTTTGTTCGGGTCGGCCACGGCAGACTTCTCAGAGGCGTGCTCTTTGCCTTTTTAGGAAGCATTGGGACAAGCT
>CAYTHV010000100.1:0-11263 GCA_964437685.1 uncultured Pirellulales bacterium | reverse complement strand
TCTTGTTTCTCGTTCTTTACTTTTTCTTTTTCGGTTTCAGACTTCTTGACTTCAACCTTGTTGGGGTCTGATTTGGCGGAGGACTTATCTTTATCCTTTTTTGCAAAGGCATTTGCGCCGAACGCCAACACGAGAGTCAGCATCAAAATACTTAATAATCTCATCTTTTTGACCTTTCTGAAAATTGTTTTATGCCATTTTGTTTCAAACACACCCTAATGTTCACATGATTAGCCATGCTTGTCAAGGTTATTTGGCTTTTAAGGAATTGGTTGATGACGGAAATTTCCTTTTATAGGTAAAGAAATGTCTTGTTCTGGGCGGGCGGCTTTTGTATAATTCTAAGGTCGTAAAATGTGTGTTAATTTTATAAATTGTTGAACGGGAGGATTTGTGCAAGAGACGCATAAGAGTATAGCCCAGCAGACGGCGGTGGTGGTTCTTGCCGCCGGCAAGGGTACGCGGATGGGGCGTGCCGATTGCGCGAAAGTGTGTTTTGAGATCGACGGGGTGCCTGCCATCAATCGCACTGTGCGGACGTTCAAGAAACTGCGTTTTAGCAAGTTTGTGATCGTTGTCGGGTCGCTTGCCGAACAGGTGATGGAAGCTGTCACCAAAGAAGAACCGCAGAGTCTCTATGTGCATCAGTCGCCGCAGCTTGGCACCGGTGACGCGGCGAAAAAAGCCGCCGCCGCTCTTGAACAGATCGGCCATCGCGGTCCTGTGCTGGTGACGCTGGGCGATAAATTCATTGAATCGGCGGCGATTGAAACGCTTGTCGATGGTTTTGTCCGGCATCAGGCCGACTTTGCGCTGGTCACGATTCCCAAAACGAAAGCCACCGAGGCTTCCGGCGGCAGGGTTTTTCTTGACCCGAACGGGCAGGCTTTGGGAATTATCGAAAAGCCTGACCTTGCGCGGCAGACGGTCGTTGACGAACTGAAAAAATTTCTGGCGAAAAAAGCCGCCATTTCTTCGGCGACGATTCAGAACATAACCCAAAAACATTTTGCCAATCCCAAAAAACTTGCCATCGCGATGCCTGAACTGCTGGAATTGACCGCAAAAGAAGGCGCTGTCAATAAATCACAGCTTGCAGCGCTGCTCGATTCCCCGAAGTATCGTCTTGAGATTGACGGCCAAGCCTATACCGCACAGCAAATTGAGTCGCATTGCAAAGGCGTCAATCCGAGCCTTTATCTTTTCACGGCGGACGCCTTTTATCAGGGTGTCGGGATGATCGACAACAACAATGCCCAGCATGAGTACTATCTAACCGACGCGGTAAAACACCTCGGCAATGTTTTTGATGCGTCCGGCGGTCATCGCTTCCGTGTACGGGCGATTTCGGTTGAGGATCCCGATTTGATACAGGGATTCAACTCACCTAATGAACTGCTGACGATTCAGGATTACGTCCGCCGCAAAGAGGCCGCGCAGGCGTCGCCAACCGTCTCTGCAAAACCACAGCTTCGCCCGCATCAGTACTACCCCGTGCGTCAGTGGATTTCTAAAATTGAATCCCGGTCGCCTTCGATGATGCGATGGCTGAAAACGATTTATGGCGATCATGCTAATCTGCATAATGAGAAATGCCGTTCGCTGATTAAGGTACTTAATTGCTATGGCAAACGATTTGGCTTTGATGAAAAAGCAGTTATCGTGCGTGCACCCGGCCGAATCAATTTGATGGGGCGTCACGTGGACCACCGCGGCGGGTTTAATAATTTTCTTGCCCTCGACCGCGAGACGCTCTGTGTCGCAGGATTGCGTAAGGACGATAATGTTGTCGCGGTCAATACAGAGCCTGAAAAATTCAAGCCGCAGCAGTTCAATATTTCAGAACTCATCGGCCGGTTCGCCTGGAGCGACTGGGTGAATTTTGTCAATAGCGACTGGGTGCGGGGGCTTTTGCACTCGACCGCGGGCGACTGGGTGAATTATATCAAAGCCGCGATGCTCCGCCTCCAGCATCAATATCAGGACCTGAAAATCTGCGGCGTGAATATTGCGATTTCCGGTAATGTTCCGATGGCTGCGGGGCTTTCCAGTTCTTCGACACTGGTTGTCGCGACACTTCAGGCGGCAATTGCCCTGAATAATCTTGAGCTTACCAGTCAGCAGTTTATTGACTTGTGCGGCGAGGGCGAATGGTTCGTTGGTTCCCGCGGCGGGGCGGGCGACCATGCCGCGATTTATCTTGGTCAGCGGGGCAAGATCGCCCAGGTCGGCTATTTGCCGTTTCGCGTTGACAAGATTATTGATGCACCCGCTGAGTATCAGGTGGTTATTGCCAACAGCCATGTCAAGGCGGCCAAGAGCGCTGCCGCAAAGCATTTGTTTAATTCCAAAATTGCAGCTTACAACCTCGGTCTTGCATTGTTTAAGCAGCGATGTCCGGAGGCTGCCTCAATGGTTGAATATGTTCGGGATATTAACCCCGGCAAGCTCGGTTGTCTTACCAGCGATGTGTATCGGCTGCTGATGAAAGTGCCGATGACTATGACGCGAAAGGAGTTGTCGGCGATGCTTTCGAGTGAGCATGAGCAGCTCCTGAAAACAAATTTCGCCTCGCATAACGAGCCGCCTCAGTATGATATTCGCGGGGTTCTGATGTTCGGAGCCGCCGAGACGTTACGCGGCAAAATCTGCATCGATTACCTGGAACGGGGCGAGATTGATAAATTCGGGATGCTTATGAAAATCAGCCATGACGGCGATCGCGTTGCCAAATTTGAAGCGGATGGCAAGTATCATCCATTTGAAGCGGACTGTTCTGATGCGCATCTTAACAATCTGATTACTGACCTTGCCAGCGAAGACCCGATGCGCGTGCTCAATGCCCAGCTTTATATGCAGCCCGGGTCTTATGCCTGTTCGACTAAGGAAATTGATTGCATGGTCGATATCGCCTGTGCCGTTCCCGGTGTTGCCGGCGCCCAGATTGCCGGTGCGGGGCTTGGCGGGTGTATTATGATTCTGGCACAAAAAGAGTGCCTTGAATCTCTGCACAAAGCTTTAATTAAACAGTATTATAAACCCAATCAACTTACCCCTGCGATTATCAACTGCATCACGGTTGAAGGAGCGGGACTTGCAGAATTTTAAACCGGCGGCAATTTGCGTAAATAATTGGATGCCTTTGTGGAATAAATGGAGTTGTGTATGGAACTAACGAACAAGTGCTGCTTAGTGACGGGTTCGACGGGGACGCTTGGAAAGGCGATTACGCTGGCTCTGGCTCGTGCCGGGGCGGACTGCATCTGTCATTACCACAGCCGGGCGGAACTGGCAGGGCAACTGGCGGGCGAGGTGGTTCGGCTTGGCAGAAGGGCAATGCTGCTTCAGGCGGATTTACGGCAGCCGCAGGAAATTGAGGCGCTGTTTGAAAAGGCACGTATGTTTGGATCGCTGCGTGTGCTGGTTAATTCCGCAGCGATGTTCGGCAGGCGAAATCTGGCGGATATTACGGCTCAAACGGTGCGGGATATTCTGGATACGAATTTGATCGCTCCGCTGTTGTTATCACAGGGCTTTGTTAAACTGCTCAAGGCAGAGAATAATAATAAAAATGGAAACGGGTGTGCAAAAATTATCAATATCGCCGATGTCGGCGGATTGCGGCCGTGGGCGGGGTATGCGGAGTATTGCGCTTCCAAGGCGGGACTGATCGGGATGACGAAGTCTTTGGCCAAAGAGCTTGCCCCGAAGATTACGGTCAACGCCATTGCGCCGGGGATTGTAACATGGCCGGAACCGCCGGATCATCCGGGAACGCAAAAACAGCTTGCCCGTATTCCAGTGGGGCGGTTTGGCAAGTCGGAGGAAATTGCCGACACGGTTTTGTATCTGCTCCAAAATGATTATGTTACAGGGCAGGTCATTCAGGTTGACGGCGGAGCGGCGATATAGCTAATTAATTTTCCAACAAGAGGGGGCACTATGCGATTAACCCTTGCCAATCAGATTACGATTCTTCGGATCATTTTGGTTATCCCGTTTGTGCTGTGTATGGTTGAGGCGAGTAATCCGAAGACCGGGGCTATGGCGCGGTATATTGCGCTGGGGATTTTTGTGACTATGGCGGTCAGCGATGCTCTTGACGGCTATCTGGCGCGGGTGCAGAAAAGGATAACCCGACTGGGGACGTTTCTTGACCCGCTGGCTGATAAGTTTTTGATGACTTGCGCGTGCATTTTATTGGCGACGGCCAAAACCGCAGTGCCCGGATTTCGGATGCCGATAGAGCCGGTGGTTTTAATCCTAGGCAAAGATGTGCTGGTGTCGCTGGGATTTATTACGATTTATATTCTAACCGGACATATACGAATTGTACCTATCTGGGCGGGGAAGTTGTCAACCTTTCTTCAGTTGATTATGGTGGCTTCGACGCTGATTGGGCCTGAAATGAACCGGATAACGCCTGTCTGGAAAATGTGGGTATGGGTAAGCTGGTGGTCTGCGGGGATTGTTGCGGCGGTCGCAGTAATGATTTACATTCGTCATGGTTTGCGATATATTGACCAGTTTGAACAAAAAAGCAGACAAAATAGTACTTTAAAGACTGGAAAATAATGACAGCGTTTAGTGAAATACCGGAAATACTTGAAGATTTACGACAAGGACGAATGATTGTTTTGGTTGACGATGAAGATCGCGAAAACGAGGGCGATCTTGTGTGTGCCGCAGAAAAGGCAACTCCGGATATCGTTAATTTTATGGCCAAAGAAGGGCGGGGGATGATTTGTGTTCCGATGCCCGGAGAGCGTTGCGACCGGCTGGGACTACATGCGCAAACTCAGGAAAATACCGCAGCTTTGGGGACTGCGTTTACCGTAACCGTGGATGCGCGAGAGGGGATATCAACTGGTATCAGTGCTTTTGACAGGGCAAAAACGATTAATTTACTGGCCAAGCCGGATTTAAGACCTCGTGATCTGGTGCGGCCGGGACATATTTTCCCATTGCGTGCCCGCGACGGCGGGGTTCTGGTTCGGGTTGGTCAAACCGAAGGCTCGGTTGATTTGATGCGTCTGGCGGGGTTAGAGCCGGTCGGGACGATCTGCGAAATTATGAATGACGATGGAACAATGGCTCGTGTTCCGGAACTGATTCCATATTGCCAAAAACATAATCTGAAGATGACCTCGATTGCAAAACTGGTTGAATATCGTTTGCAGCGTGAGCGTATTGTCCGGCGGATTCAGGAAGTTCAATTGCCTACGGATTATGGCATGTTTACGCTGATTGGCTACGAAAGCCCGGGAACACTGGAGCCGCATCTGGCTTTGTGTAAAGGCGGCATCGGCAAACTGGATGCCAACGGAAACCCTATACCGACGGATGATCCGGTTTTGGTCCGTGTGCATTCGGAATGTCTGACCGGGGATTTGTTTCATTCTCAGCGATGTGAATGCGGCACGCAAATGATTGACGCGATGAAGAATATCGAGAAAGAAGGACGCGGGGCATTAATTTATCTGCGGCAGGAAGGTCGCGGGATCGGGCTTGCCAATAAGCTGCACGCGTATAAGCTGCAGGAAGAGGGCATTGACACCTATGACGCCAATGTCAAACTGGGTTTTGCGCCGGATAAGCGGGATTATGGGATTGGCGCCCAGATTTGCCGTGATTTGGGATTACGCAATATCCGGATTCTGACCAATAATCCCAAAAAGGTAGATCGGCTGGAGGTTTACGGGATTAAGATTGTTGAACAGATTCCGCTCCGCGCCAAATCGAGCAAGCATAACAAAAATTATCTGCACACCAAAAAAGTGCGGTTTGGCCATCTGCTTGACGAAGATTTATGAAAAAACGGCTCTAGTTGTTAAGCTGGAGCCGATAATGGATTATTCTTTGGGTTCGTCTTCGGCGATGTCGTCTTCTTCAAACACATCGGTTTCGACGACGGGAATATCTGCACCCTCATCATCAAGATCAATCGTTTCATCGGGCAATTCTTCGGTTTCGATTTCATCGTCAGCATCGTCGTTGACGTCGTCATCGTCGCGATCAATGTCCAGCGGTCGATTGCGATAATTATTTAAGGAGCGGCCTTTTTCCATCAGCTTAGCGTGTTCGAGGCTAAACCGTGTCCAGGGGATCGCTTCCAGCCGGGGCATTTCAATCGGTATTCCGAGTCCTTCACAAATACCATAAGTACCATCTTCAATGCGCTGCAGAGCCAGATCAATTTCCGTCAGGATTTTCTTGCCTTCCGCCATCAGGCCGAGGCTGAACTCCTGTTCAAAATTGTCACTGCCTACATCCGCCATGTGTACCGGCATATTGGACAGTTCTCCTCCGCTTTGGAAGATGTTTTCTTCCATACATTCGACGTCGCCGAGCAGTTCTTTGCGTTTTTCGAGAAGCAATTCACGAAACTTTTCAAGCTGCTTGAGGCTTAATTTTTCATCGTCTTTTTTCTTTGTCATAATATCAACCGGTTTTTCCTGTACGAATGATTATAGCAATTTGTTTTTACGCCAGACGAAATAGCTTTAAATTTTACCATTACATGTTGACAAACAAAGCATTGGTAACGATACGACTAACTTCGGACTGCCTCTGCGGGTGCCAAGGAAATCCGTCCCATCAGATATATCGCGGGAATTATAGGAATTTCTCGGCAATTGGCAACAACCATTTCTAAACAAAATGAAAATTTTCCGAGTTAATGCAAAATTTTTGATTTTTTTTGATTATAATAAGGATTGTCGATATGATAAATTTCAAAAGAGGGCAAACTTTGTCCGATTGGAGTCATTCGTTTATTTTGTGAAAATTTAGGATTTTGCACCTATGGAACAGGATAAGTCGCTTGAATCTCAGGAGAAATTTTCCGGCAGAGCCGTCTATATTTATGCTCTGGATATTGCGTATGAGCTTAGTTTGGATGGGGTAGAGCGGCTTCTGTCCAGTCCTTTGCGTGAGTATGCCATCGGCCCGAGCAAACGCAACCCCAAGTATTATTTCTTCTATCGCCCGAAATTTGCCCGTCTGGGCGACGAAACAGCCCTTTTAGATGGAAAAACTGTTCAGCTTCAATGGGAAATCAAGGTTTTTGAGATTGGGGCGGTTAGTATTGAGATTTCACTTCCTTTTGAAAGCCTGACTTTGGCCCAATTAACCACCTATCATGATCTTGTTTTCGATGGTGGAGTACGGCTTGAAAGCAAAGTTCGCCAAAAAGTGGAAGCGATAATGTCTGAACTGAGAGGATATTGCATAAATCCGACCTACAATATCGCTCAATCCGAGGCATATACGGTGTTTTGTCTGACCCGGTTGCCCGGCGGACAAACTTCTGAGCAATGGCTCCGAACGAATAAAAGGCAGGTTGCGGCTTTATTGACGGAGGAAGCCAATCCGGAAATCCTGTCCAATCAGGAAGCGGAGGAGACGGTCAGCCGCTATGTCAGTTACTATGACAAAGACCTGGTTGTTGTTGATTGGGATGCGGCGTTGATTATTGACGAAGGTGAAAGCCTGGATGATGTGCTGCACGTGGTTGAACTGGCTAATGTTCAGCTTGCCGAGTTGAGCGCATACGACCGAATTCTGGATGAATCACTTCAAAAAGCGTATTCAGATGTGAAAAGCGGTACCGGTTGGCTGAAAAAGAAAGCACGGGGGCGGCTCAGGGAAATTCGTGTGGACCTGACCCGTGTTAGTGATGAACTGACCAATATTACGAAGTTTTTTGGCGATTGGCATTTGGCACGGGTTTATGGGCGGCTTTTTGAGTGTTTTCATCTGCCGGAATGGCATAAAATTGTCTCTGAAAAGCTCCGTACACTTGGCGATCTATATGGTTTGCTGCAGCAGGAGCGGAATAACTTCTGGATGATGATTCTGGAGACGACGATCGTTTTGTTGTTTATTCTGGATTTATTGCTGCTGCTGAGGGGGCAATAACAGGCAAAATGGGGGAAAAATCGGAAAAAATACTTGACACCCCGATAATTTATGGGATTTTTATTGCCAAATTTAGCATAGGGGGTAAAATCATCCCTCTTTTTTTGAAAAAATGAAAGGGTATTTTAGTGAAAAAGACAAATATTGAACCGGGGTTCATGCGGAGTTTGGTTCCGACGCGGATGTTTCTGACCAAAGGCGTAGGGCGCAGTATTTATCAGCTCAAGTCTTTTGAGGATGCGTTGCGACAGGCCGGTGTTGCTCAGCAAAACCTTGTGTCAGTGTCGTCGATTTTGCCGCCAAAATGCAAAGTTGTGCCCAAAGATGAGGGTCTCAAATTTCTGCGTCCCGGGGCGATTACCTTTTGCGTGATGGCCCGCAGCGATACCAATGAGCATGGTCGGCTGATTGCCTCTTCTGTTGGTATTGCCGTACCCAGAGATCGCAATAACTGGGGTTACCTGAGCGAAGTACATGGCCATGGCATGAATAAGCAGGAAGCGGAGGATATGTCCGAAGACCTTGCCGCCGGAATGCTGGGGACTACGCTGGGGCTGGAAGTGGACCCGAATAAGGCCTGGTCGGAAAAGGAACAGGCATACAAGGCCAGCGGGCTGATTATTAAGACCAGCAATATTACCCAGGTTGCCAAAGGCCGCAAGGGGCTTTGGACGACGGCGGTTGCGCTTTCTGTCTTTATATTTGAGTAAGACAAAGAAGCTGGCAAGCTATGAATAAGTCTGGACGCCTTGAGTTTGGTGATTTTACGCCGGAATATACCGGTCGTGATAATTCCAAAATTGTTATCGTGCCGGTTCCGTATGATGGTACCAGCACCTATATGAAAGGTGCGGATCAGGGGCCGGAAGCGATTCTGCGGGCGTCGCCCAATCTGGAGTTCTACGACATACAAACCGATTCGGAAGTATTTACCGAGGGTATTTATACGGACGATGCGGTAGGCGGCTTTGAGACCCCTGATGCGATGGCCGCCGCGGTTCGCAATCGCATTTCGAACTGGCTTACAAAAGGCAAATTCCCTGTTGTTCTTGGCGGTGAACACTCTGTCAGCATCGGGGCAATTCAGGCGATGGCGGCCTCATACAAAAATCTGACGATTTTGCAGCTTGATGCTCATTCCGACCTGCGCGATGAATACGAAGGCAGCCCCAATAATCACGCCTGTGTGATGGCCCGCGCCAAAGAACTTTGTCCCATTGTTCAAGTCGGCATTCGCAGTATGGATGTCGGCGAAAAAAAGAATATGGATAAATCCCGCGTGTTTTTTGCCCATGATATTTGCGATGGGCAGGGGCGGGGCTGGATCGAGAAGTGTGTCGGCCTGCTTACGGATAATGTTTATATCACTATCGATTTGGATGCGTTTGATCCATCCGTGCTGCCGGCAACGGGTACGCCGGAACCGGGCGGGATGAGCTGGTACGAGGTGACCGATTTTCTTAAGGCGGTCTTTCGTTCGCGGAATGTGGTCGGCTGTGATGTGGTGGAGCTTTGCCCGCGACCCCAGCACTGGGGCAGTGATTTTCTGGCGGCGAAATTAGTCTATGCAATGCTCACGTATCGGTATAAGCTGGGCAAGCGTTAAGTTTTTTTAAATCGCATCAAAAATAGAAATTAAGCCATCGCCGGGGGCGATAGATATTTATGCGACGCTGGAAGCATCGCCTACTTCCGGCCGGGCTGGGAGAGTAATTCTTCTTTCTCCAGAATGATCGGTGGAATTGTCACATCATATCTGGTTTGAGAGGTGTTAATGTCGAGATCGGTGTTTTCTCCGCCTTTTTCCCAACGGTCTCTATCCATG
The DNA here is from genome assembly GCA_964437685.1 of uncultured Pirellulales bacterium. Classification (GTDB taxonomy): domain Bacteria; phylum Planctomycetota; class Phycisphaerae; order Sedimentisphaerales; family Anaerohalosphaeraceae; genus Anaeroglomus. The sequence goes on along the minus strand of CAYTHV010000100.1, from coordinate 1,518 downwards.
AATCCATGAGCCTTTACGCATAAAGAATAGTATTCGCTGGCCGGAAGGGCTTCTACTTGGAACGCTCCATGATCATCTGTTTTGGGAACTTGTACTGACATAAAACAATCTGCCCATCCTGTATCCTTCATGGTATTAATAAGTCTTGGCGTTATGGTCGCACCGGTAACAGCTTTCCCCTCTTTGTCCACGATTGTACCCCGAATGTCAACCGCCGGTTCCAGAGTAATCTCTGTGGTGCTTGTTTGTGTGTTGATATCGATTATTTTAGCCAGTTTTCTCCCCGTATCCTGAGCCATCAAACATAGCCTTGATGAAGGCTCCCATTGCTGAGACCAGTTGATAGTAAACCTTCCGTTGTTGTCCGTAAAGACAAAGGCGTTTGTCATTGGCAATGCCGAAACTTTTATACCACCACCGGCTGGCTGGCCTTGATTATCTTTGACGATTCCTGTGATCGTCCTAAAGGATTTCTTGAAATCATTAGGATTCAAAGAAGATTTATCCTGATTATACGGAATTTTAATTTTCACCTCGGTTTTTTGGCCGGGTTTGAGGGAAACGTTTTTGAAGGTGACGAATTCGTAAGAACGGGTTTGGAATACGAATTTCTGAATATGATCCAATTTAATATCCGCAAAACTTCCAGAAGACTGGCGAAGATTATTGCCAGAGACTGAACCTCGTGTTCCTTGCCAGGGGATTAAATTGCCCTCCCTGTCGATTGCCACAATACGCTGTTCTACAGTTGCCCCGAGTGTATCGGATGCAGAGATTTCTATCCATCTGCCAGATTCAACGGCCCGTGTAAATGTTATACCATTTACAATCGCCATATTTTTTCCGTCGTGCTCGGCTACGGTTTTCCATGGTCCGGCTGCGGCGCCGAATCGTACCTCTGTTGTCATCTGCTCCGGATTGAACCGGGTTAGAGCGGCTTCACAATCCTTAAGTTCGACACTATTTTCATCAACAACCTGACAGGAACCTTCCCAGCCTTTGGCACCTTCGATGCCTTGATATGAAAGTTTTCGATCTTCAGGCCCACTTGTTCGCAGCATAATGCCGTAATTGCCTGAAGTGGGTGTTATCCTGCCTGTTTTTTCAAGATGTAAATTCTGGCCGAGTGGCATTCCATCTGGACGATAACAGGAAAAACCATTTTCTGTATATTGACAGGTTCCTATTAGTTCGACAGTTACGCCGTTAGGGAGAGAGGCGACGAATTTAGAATTTAGAATTGATAATTGAGAATTGGGGTCAGACAAAGTTTTTTCTTCGGCAAGTTTGCTTTCGGCTTCCAGACGCTGAAGTTTGACTTTATTTAATTCAAATTCTTTTATTCGCCCAGCTTCAAATAACTGCTTGCTGTTTTTTTCTGCTTCCTGATACAAAGTTACAGTTTGTTGCAGAATGTCGATACGTTTTTGCGGTGTTCCATCCAGTTCGTATTCAACTTGTAATAAATCTATTTTTGCCTGCGAGAGTTCCATTGAATTCACTCGGCCGTCAGTGTAA
>CAYTHV010000099.1:0-11758 GCA_964437685.1 uncultured Pirellulales bacterium | reverse complement strand
GGCCACATGCCCGGATCGGACCAAGATAGATATCATGATCGCATGTTGGGGAGGTAATCTTAATACTCCGGAATTGCTCAAAAAAGGGGCCGAAGTTTCATTAGCTGCCGGGGTGGATGAAATCGCGATTTACCGCGGCGATGCTATTGATCAGTTGAAGTTATGGAACACCATCGGTGAAATTTCCATGCAGAAAAACAGCAGGTAAAAGATATTATGCATCTAAATTACATGATTAGTCATTTCAAGTCCATTGCCGTCATGTCGGTTTGGTTGTTGCTCGGAACGATAGGTCCGCTCCGAGCAGAAGTGATATTCAGGGAACCTTTCGGAATCGCTGTCAAGTCGGATGGAAGTTTTTACGTCGCCGAAATCAAAGGTAAACGAATCTCCCGGTTTGATGCTGACGGCACTTATGTCGGCTCCATTGAGTATATAAATGGTTATGGTAAACTTAAGGGACCTTTTGATGTCGCCTTGGCGCCCAATGGTAACCTGTTTATCGCCGATACGCACGGTCACTCTGTGTTGGAGCTTGATCCGGCCGGAAACTTGATTTTGAAATTAGGAACTGGTAAACCTGCGACTGAAACTGGCAATTTCAATGAGCCTCACTCTGTCGCCGTCAATGAAAATCTGAACCGGATTTATGTTTCAGATACGCACAACAACAGGATACAGGTTTTCGATATGCAGGGACATGTTCTTGCGGTCATGGGACAGGCGGACAGAAGTGGTCCCGGCACATACTGGTTTGCCAGCGGTCTGGATTCCGATGAAAAGGGCAACATTTACGCCATGAGCCTTTACGGCGGATTTATCAATATCTATGATCCTGCTGGAAAATTATCCGGCACCCTCGGTAAGGCGGGATATGGGCCAGGTGAATTCAATGCCGCCTATGGTGTGGCCTTTCATAACAGCGATATCTGGGTTGCCGATACACGTAACAGCAGACTCCAGCATTTATCCCTGCAAGGAAATGTGCTTGGCGTTCTTGGACAAGGTGAAGGAAATAGCAATAATCAATTCAATAATCCTTCAGATTTGGGCTTTGACAAATATGATAATGTCTATGTCACGGATTGGAAAAATGACCGGGTACTGAAACTCCACCCCGATGGCCAGCTTATTAGAAGCTGGGGCAGCCCTTCGGCTGATATGAGTTATCAACCACCGAGAAAACAGCAGCGCAACCTCTGTCGCGAACCTTTCACTGTCGCAGTATATGGCGACATAGACAAAGCCTCAGTTAATCGAGCCGCCGAGGCAAACGTCAAAACCATTTATGTTTCATTGGGGTTTGATAACCGTGCGGACAAAGACGATCGGACAGATAAAGATTGGAATATTAAAGAGCAGGTTGAATACGCCCACCAAAAAGGCATCAATGTTATCGTTTCTACGGCTATTTATCCTCTTGGAGCCAAAAATCAGTTTTGGAAAAACAAACCTGAATTTTATATGTGGACGAAAGGGTCTGTTGTTCCCTCCAATGATGCCCTTTCCTATTTTTTCCCTCAGGTAAGAACATGGAAAGCAAAACACCTCGCCACACAGGCTGCTCATAACAGCGTTGACGGAATAATGCTGGATTACATTCGTTATCCCAATAACCTAACCGGCTACGAACCAGCGATGATTAACGCTTTCAGAGAACAGTCCGGCCTTGATGTCAATAATATTGCTCCGGATGATCTGCAATGGCTGGCGTTCAGGGCAAAATATATTACCTTGTTTGTTACTGAACTTCGCTATGAACTGTCTCAATTAGACCGTTCTTTGGAACTCAGCGCCTATGTCGGGCCCGACTGGCAGCAGGATTTACACACCGTTGCTCGAAACTGGCATGATTGGGTAAAAATGGGTATCATCGACAAGATATGCCTTGGAATGTATTCACGCGATTTTAAATCTTTCTACGATGGCATTCAGCAGGCAAAGGCTGTTTGTCCGGATAATGTAAAAATCGACTTGATGGTTGCATGCTGGGGAGGCAATCTGAACACTCCCGAATTACTCAAGAAAGGGGCGGACACCGGCTTTATCGCAGGAGCCGACGAGTTCGCAATTTTTCGCGGCGATGCCGTTGACCAGTTGAAACTATGGAATGCTATCAGTGAAATAGCTCGTCAATATAAATAGAACAGGAGTATCTATGTTTAGCAGAAAAATCGCATTATGTGTCTTTATTGTGTTGCTCGGCAATATTTCAACAGAACAAACCTTGGCACTTTCATCTGAAATTTCTATTCACAGCTCTCATGCATACCCGCAAAAAATCACTCCGCATCCCGGCGTGGGCAGGTTTAAACTCAAACATAATTTAGACAAACCCATCATCGCGTGTTATGGAGGGATAGGACTGCACAACCTTGGAAACGGCCAGTGGACATCCTATAATATCACATCAAAATCGGATGTTGATCTGCTGATTGACAAAAGCCGGCGTTATGGAATCAATCGCTTATACGTCCCTTTCTATGAAGAATGGACCCCGACTAATTTACTGACTCAGCCGCCTGCCAATTCACCTGATATGGTGACTTATGCGATTGAGCAGGCCCACAAAAACAATATTGCAGTTTACATAACCATCGCCGTTTTTGGCGTTTCAGAAAAAGATAAGCCTTTCTTTGATGCTAACCCGGACGCCCTGACCCGCGACGTCAATGGCACCCCCACACCTTATATGTTCTCGCCGGCATATCCCCAGGTACGGGCGTATAAGCGCGCTGTTATTTTGGAATGGCTCACAAATTATCCCATCGATGGTATACAACTGGATTTCATACGATGGCCTTACTTTGGCGATGATTTGCTTAATGGATATTGCGCTCATGGTTATGACGGACCATTGCTCAATGAATTTAGAAGCAGATATCAAACGCCAGAGAATTTTAAGCCGGAACCAAATGACCTGCGGTTCTGTAAATTGAGAGCGGAATATGTCGATCTTTTTATCAAAGAACTTCGCAATTCACTACAGGTTTCCGACATAAATCTCCCGATCGGTGTCTATAATTCAAGTGCTTATGGCAGGACGCAGAGCTTTCACTATGTATGCCAGGATTGGCAATCATGGGAAGCTCAGGACCTCGTCAATGAACACCATCCTATGTTTATGCTCGATAATATGACACGGCTTACCAGGGCAGCCAAGAGTCTCCTCGATATTAAACGCAAAAGCACGGTTTTCGGCCCTGTTTTTCTGGCAGAAGGCTTTGAGCCGTCTCAAGATTTTATACCGACTGCTCAAATGTGTACGGATGCGGCAACACGATTGATAAAGCTGGGCTGTGATGGAATATGGCTTTGCAGAGGCACGGAAATCGAACAATATGGTCTCTGGCCTGTTGTTCAGGAGATAAGCAACTATTCGATTCAGGCGATAAGGCAAAAACAATTTGACCCTATGTACGAAAACCTTCTGGAGAATGGCAGCTTTACCGAGGGTCTTGATGGGTGGACATATAAAGATGACACCGACAGCAATAAAACAATAAATATTATGCACCATTCAGATAAATCAGAAATGCAATTTGATCTCATCAAACAAAAAAAACAGTTATTAATACAGTCACATCGCTTTTGCACTCATCCCGCCATGGCTGTAAGATCGTTACAATTCTCATTCAGCTATAAGGCCGAACTCAGGCATGCCGACTCGACTGCACAGGTTCTTCTCTGTCTCGAATACAACGACAATCATTCCGAGACAAAGTCATTCGACCTTCACAACCAAAACGATTGGAAGTTCGAAAACATTGTTTTCCGGGTGGATCATAATGTATCGCTCGCTTTAAAGAACGCTACCGTACAAATCGTATTTCCCGCCGGAGATGGCGCAATATGGCTGCGAACCTTTGAGCTTATCTATGATCCGTTGGATAATCCGCTGAAGAATTAGAACATAAATCATAACAAAATTTAAGGGAGTCGTATGAATAGCAGAAATAGTTTTCGATCTGTTTGGTTAATGTCGTGTCTTTTTATTTTTATTTCAACTGCACATGCCAGTTTAGTTTCTACCAAACCAACGACCTGTATTTATTCTGGTATGGATGAAACTACTCTTAAAAATGCCAAACAATCCGGCGTTTCAATAATTATGGTATCTATTACCTGGTATGATAATCAACCGCTGAAAAATAACGTTGATTTGGCACATCAATACGGGATTAAGATTTATCCCTCTCTGGCAACCGCATTCGACGGCTACGAAGATAAGCAAAGCAATTTTGCCAAAGCGCATCCAGAGTATTGGGAGAAGCGAAAAGATGGCTCGCTGGTGGATAACGGCCTGCAAGTCAATCTGAGCTGGGGTTACCCTGAAGTCCGGGCGTATAAAGTAAAAACCATAACAGAATTCGTTAAAAAGAGCGGATTTGACGGCGTATTGCTCGATTATACACGTTACTTTGGCAACCAAACCGGATACAGCAATATTATTGTTGAGGAATTCAAAAAGAAATACAACCGTGACCCATTTACACTTGCCACCGATGACCCGCAATGGTTGAATTTCAGAGCGGATTATGTCACTCAGTTTGTCGGCGAGTTAAGCAACTCGCTTAAGACTGCTAATAAAGATTTTAAAGTACTGGCGTGTGTAGGCCCGGATCCCTGTGAATGCCTTCTCAATTCCATGAATGACTGGAAAGAGTGGCTCGATAAAGGGTATATTGACGGCGTAGTCACCATGATTTATGAACGGGACACCAATAATACGCTTAAAAATATTGCCATCGCGGACAAAACGATAGCCGGGCGTGTACCGCATATTCCCATGATTGCATGCTGGGGCGGCAATCTCGATACGCCCGAAATGCTCCGAGAAGGAAGCAGGAAGTGCCTTCAGGCAGGCTGTTCCGGCCTTGCCTATTACCGCAGTGACGCCATATATGAATTGAATATGTGGGATACGATTAAGGAAGTAGCCGCGTGGGATTTGAATCAGATCAGAAATACACCCATCAATTACATGCTCAATGCAGGTTTTGAGAATAATTCTGAAAACTGGGCAATGGGATCTGCCAAAGGCGCTGAAATCTCTACAGTAAAATCTCATGACGGCAAAAAATCCTTAAAACTGACTCTTTCAGCACAACCTGCCGTACGACAGATTATGGATCGCGGGTTTTTGCCGGGTTATAAAACTGTTCATATTTCGGCCTGGCTGGATATTTCCGCGGGAGATAAAATTTCAAATCTGTTCATGGAACTGACCATAAACTATAAAAATGGCGAGGAAAATTGTTATCGTGTCCCGATTACTGTTGAAAATCAACCCGGCTGGAAACAATGGAACGCCGATGTTGCGATTAAAAACTCTGATCATTTAAATTTCATCATTGCCGGAATCACCGGAAAAGCTGAAACGGGAGAGCTTTATGTGGATTCGATCAATCTAAACTTAACCAACACGAAGACCGATTCCAATCAATTCAACTGTCCGCAGTCAAACGCCGTCGTCGAGAACAAAAATAACGTCAATCTTGCTCTCGGTCAGCTTGTTTGCGGTTCTTCATTCTGGGAAAATGGGTTCCAGTACGAGTATGCGGTGGATGGAAATATCTCCAACGCAGACGGTGGAAAGAATGCCTCATGGATATCGCAACGACCGGCGAAAGACCAGTGGATTAAGATTTATCTGCCGCAGGCTTATATGATTACTAAAGTACGGATGCTCAATTCATCACTCCAGTACTGCTACAGAACCAGGGACTATAAAATTGACATTTCCACCAATGATCTTGATTATCACACCATAGCGGCAGGAACGCTCCCCAACGATGACAATACCTGGACTGAAATAAAAATTGTCCCTGCTGCTGCTAAATATATTAAGTTTACCGGCCTGACTGGCTATCATCCGGATTACGCCGTGGGATTAAAAGAAATAGAGATTTACTAAACCTTTAAAAATGGAGAACACACATGAAAGTACTAAGTTTTATCGCTGCAATATTGTTTTTAACCAACATCAGCACAGCACTAACCGGCCCTGTTTTTTCCAGCCTTCCTATGAGCAAACAGTACCAGATGCGCGATACTGTCACCGCTCCTGATATGTCACATCGATACGGCTGCTACTCCACACCCAATTACTATCTTTGCAACGAAAACTATGAATACCAGGGAAATCTTGATCAAGACCCAAATACCAGATGCTATCCCACAATGAAAGGAAAAAAGGGCCCTGATTTTGGCTATTGGAAACTGGATCGTAACCACCCCGAGTGGCAGGAAACCATGCTCAAGAACTGGGCCGAGCTTGGCCTTAATAATACACATCTGAATATTTATCCTGAAAAAGATTCACTGGTACTCTCCCCATCCTACAGAAAATCTTTGGAGGATTACGTCCGTCTCAGCGAAAAAGTTGGATTGAAGATTGGAGTCAGACTCGACGCGATTGGCGGGTATGAAGCATGGGAAATGAATCCTTCAAATCCCAACAACTGTATCAATGATTATTTAAAATGGGTCAAAGATATTGTTGGCATCCTCAAAGGTAAAACTGTTTACTATATCCTGGGAGACGAGTTGACACTCTATAAATCCGAACCCAACCTCTCACCCAAACTGTGGACTCCGGATAAATATCTGACTTATTTCAAACAGGTCAGCACAACCATCAAATCCGTTGACCCGACTGCCAAAGTTTCAATGTTCGCCGCCGAAAGCGGCAAGTGGTCAAATGTTTTGTACCTCCTTGAAAAAGGATATGCCAATTACGGCGACGCCGTCGCCATCAATTATTATAATTATCAGGATATTCCCAAATTCTTTGATGATGCACGAAAACTTGTCCCGGAATTACGTTTTCTCTCCAGTGGTGTCGGTTATACCTCGAATGGAATGGTAAAACCCCGATATCCCGAGGGCGATTATTATCATGCTTATCCCACAGAAGAACAGCATGCGTATGCCGTGGCCAAGAATATGTTTGCATGGTGGGACCTTGGCGCGGATACCGCTCCGTATTACATCAGCTTGCGCAATTGGGTAATCAACGGCAACGTCTTTCCCCGATGGTATGGCTTTTTCGGTTTTGAAGATTTCGTAATCGATGAATATGGCAACTTCAGCGTAAAACGATATCCAGGCTGGTATGCTTTCCAGACCGTCGCTCACACCTTCTATAACCGCGATCAGTTTCAGAAGCCTGCATGTAAAGTTACATCATCCGCAGACGTATCTATGTTCCGGACCTACTGTCACAAAATTAATGGCGTCGAAGAATTGCTCATCATGCTGTGGAACGACAGTGACTCTGTCAAAACCACAATTACCGTAGAATCCATCGACTTTAAATTCCCGGTCTCTATATCTCTTTTCAACTATCATAAATGGTCTGATGTGGATTATGCTATTTCCGATACCGGTTCTGTAATGAATATAAACGCCGGTCCTGAACCACAGATTATACGCCTCTTTTCTATGCCGGCAGATACCGCAACAATGAACAATTAATCGAGAGCAAAGGGAGTTTTTATGTCAAAATGGCAAAAGGTCCTCCTTCAATTGGACACAAATCGAAAGATTGTTTTCGGCAGTGAAAATTCACTCTGCCTCGCAATACGCCAAGGCGCTGATATCAGGGGATACACCGAGTTTCGACATAATGAGCACATAGACACCTTATCAAGTAATCACGAATTTGTACAGGAAAATGCCGGGGAAATTACGCAATCCGATGGTTTGTACGATAATAGGTGCCTTATTTCGAGGAAATCAACATGAAAATATTACTGTCAAAAAATTACTTAGTCATACTATTTATCTTACTTTGTCCAGGATTCTTATTTGCAAATTCCCCCTGTGGCAAAATAACTATCAGTTCCGGAATTGCGAATGATCGCATTTTTCAAAGGGCTTCCGACAATCAGGCCCGCATCATTATCATAGGAATGGTCTTACCATCTACGAACACCGCTCTGCAGTTTAGGATTCAGCGCCGAGCTCAGGATGTAGAGAGATTTGGTTGGAATACTGTACCTGTTGATGCAAATGGCCAATGGACACTTAAGATAGATACTCTCCCTGTGGGCGGTCCATATTCCATAGGATTCAGATTATTAGATTCTGTCCAAAATGAACTTGATCTCATCGAGATAGAAAATATTCTTGTAGGCGATTTGTGGCTATTGGGAGGTCAATCCAATATGGATGGCTGCGGCGACCTGACCGATGCCGAAGAACCATCCGAAATGGTGCATAATTTTAGCCTTGGTAATGCCTGGCAGGTTGCGGAAGACCCCATCCACTACTGTTATGAATCTGTATATCCTGTATATCTTACGTCGTATGTATCTCCCACGGTCAGACGCCCTATTCCTTACGCTCCCAGAGGAACCTGGCCCGACTGGAAACCATCTGACAACCTCGGTGCAAGCCTGGGAATCCCATTTGCAAAAAGGATTTTCGAAAAAACCCAGGTGCCTATTGGCCTGATACCATGCTCGCTGGGCGGCAGCACAATGCTGCAATGGAACCCCGAATTAAAAAATAAGGCTGACTCAAGTCTGTATGGGGCGATGTTGGATAGAATTCAAAAAGCAGGCGGCGGAATCACAGCGATGCTATGGTATCAGGGTGAATCCGATTCTGACGTCGAATCTGCAAAAATGTATAAGCATCGCCTTAGAAACTTAATTGAATCCCTACGTAAAGATGCAAATGAACCCAATCTGCCATTCTACTGTGTCCAGATCGGCCGGCAGTTAAATGGTACCGAAAATAATCCGGAAGGCAAGGATATGGTCAGGGAGGCGCAGCGCAGATGTATGCTTGAAATGTCAGACACTGCCCTGATTTCTGCTATCGATCTTGAGATGTCAAGTTCTGCGCATATCGATACCTCCGGCTACAAACGCGTCGGCCGCAGACTGGCAAATATCGCCCTTGCACTGAATTACACTGTTAAAGAAATCAAAACAGGACCTGTGTTGAGCCATGTCGTCGTTGACCCTTGTAAGCCCGATACGATCAGAATCGTCTTCGATAATGTGAATGGAAAACTCATCGCAAAGCCACGCGTACTCGGGTTCAGCCTGCGATCAGAGGATGGAACACAGATGACTAATCAGATACTTTCAGCCAAACTTGATCCACAAAATCCAGGCACAATAATCATAACGACCCTTACGCCGCTAAAAGAAAACGCATATCTCTGGTATGGTTGGGGATGGGATCCTGTATGCAACGTAATTGACGAACTTGATATGGCGCTGCCGGCCTTTGGCCCCATTAAAATCGAATAAACAAAAGGATTAGAACTATGCATAGGTACTATATCATTATCGTACTGAATATCGCAGGTATATCGTGCGGATCATCCGCTCAAAATACGGATTCCAAACCTTTGCCGTTTTGCATCGTCGACACTGGGCAATCTTGTTACTTCAGTGATTCCGGTCAGCTGTTGAAAACGCCTCACTCCGGTGAACCTTTCTTTGGTCAGGATGCCTTTTATCAGGGACACTCCCCCGCTTATCAGGACAATAAGAATGGAACAGTCACCGACCTCAATACCGGCCTGATTTGGCAAAAAACGCCTGATCTTGGCCATAAACGGACATATCAGGAGGCTGTGCAATATGCCCGGCAATCAAATCTCGCCAGCTGGACCGATTGGCGTCTTCCCACAATCAAAGAACTCTATTCCCTCATTGATTTCAATGGCAACAGCCGGGCAAAACCGCCTGTACCCTATATCAATATAAGTTTTTTTGACTTTCGTTTTGGCGATCCTGAGATGGAAGAGCGGCTTATTGATGCCCAGTATTGGTCTCAAACAGAATATGTCGGCCTGACCATGCGAGGAGACGCCACGGTTTTCGGAGTTAACTTCGCCGATGGAAGAATCAAGGGGTATCCGCGCGATACCGGACCCCAGGGCTGCCCAGTCACCCATTTCGTCCGACTTGTAAGAGGTAATCCTGACTACGGCAAAAACCATTTTGTCAACAATAATGACGGCACCATTTCTGATCTCGCCACGGGCATGATGTGGGCTCGAGATGACAGTGGAAAGGCTATGAACTGGCAACAGGCATTGGAATACTGTGAAAACCTTGAACTTGCCGGTTATGACGACTGGCGTCTGCCCAATGCCAAGGAATTACAGAGCATTGTGGATTACACCCGCGCACCTGATGCACGTGATCCCTCCCGCCGCAGCCCTGCCATCGACCCCATCTTCACGGTTACAAACAAAGAATCTTGGTTCTGGGCAAGCACTACGCATCTCGAAGCTGGCAGAATCCAGGGTGGTTCCGCCGTTTACATCGCCTTTGGCCGTGCCACAGGCATTATGCCCGCTCCCAGCGGCCTAAAGCATATTAATGCGCATGGTGCCGGGGCACAGCGAAGTGATCCTAAAAGCGGAGATCCAAAATCTCCGATGTGGGTCAACGGCCTTGGCCCGCAGGGTGATGAAATAAGGATATACAATTATGCACGTGCCATACGAAATATTGCTCCGGCTTCTGTCCATCTTGCAGATCCCAACAACATGTCTATACCTAAATCACCTTTGCCGCTCCCCGAATCACAGCCTCATGACACACCCGAGGCTTTCCCCAACAAACAGCATTGAGCTGGCTGATTGTTGTACGTCCATTTACTCGACAATCATAAGTTTACATTAGGAAGTATTCTTGTCAATCACAGAATTTGTAAAAAGTCGGTCAAAGGTTAACGTGTTACAGATGAAATGGTTGTGGGAGGAAGAAACTCCTGTTTTGACCCCTTTTTTGCTGAACAATGTTCTGAATTACAGACTTTTCGAACTCGCCATAAAAACCTATTATCGTTGTTACTTGAAAAACATAATTCGACTCCTTAGTGGAACAGATTACTCACTTTCCACTCCACCGCAACTATCTGGATAATTTCTCTGAACTGCGTACCCGTTGGGTTTCATATTTTCTTTAATCTCAGTTCACTACCCTGTGCAAATCTATGTAATGGTTTGCTATGCTGGATTGTGCATCACACGATTATCCAGTTTGCTCACACCCACTTTTCTTTGGACACACGTAGTTTCTGCTATTTTCAATCACTCGGTCTGTTTGCTTTGAAACATCCTGCACATATCTGGATGCCATTTGTAAATCCGCATGTCCAAGAAGTCTTTGGACTGCAAATGGGTCACCCGACCTTGCTGCAATTGTTGCCGCGGTTCTACGGAGACTATAAAAACCCGTTCCTACAGGAACTTCCAATCCTGACTTTTTAATCAGTCTTGAAAATTTCGTGGTAATAGCATTCCGCGTTGCATATTTACCATTCCCATTGTCATCCTTTTTTGATACCGTATGGACATAGGGATTGCCTCTGGAAGTATAGAACACAAGCTGACCTTTTCTTGGAATCTTTTCAAGTGCCTCAATCGTCTCTGGCCATAAAGGCAAATCTCTGAATATCCCTGTTTTCTTTCGTGCCAGTTTAACTCTGGCACTGGACATGTCCAAGTCACTCCATTTAAGCTCCGCACAATCCGTACAGCCAAAACCACAATTTAATCCTAACCATATCATCGCTCTCATTTTTACATCCGCGACAGACAGCAATTTGTTGGTCTGTTCTGAATTAAAGGTAAATCTTTCCTGATGAATGATCTTACCTCGTGAGACTGCGTCAATATTTGGGATGTTCGTAAGAACATCGTTCTTTCTTGCCCAATGAAATAATGCCTTCAGAATACTGATGTGCAAGTTCAGCCTGCAAACGGACACCTGACTTGATT
>CAYTHV010000098.1:9891-11892 GCA_964437685.1 uncultured Pirellulales bacterium | reverse complement strand
ATACTCAGACCGTTAAGCAGATTGCTCCCGGCCGATTTGAGGTTACGGTTCAGCCTATTGCACCACAGGAGGGTGTGGCGTATCCTTATGCCGGCGGTGATAAAGAAATCCGAAAGATGCTTGAGCCAACGGAATACCTGCAATCCAAAGACAGTAAGGTGCTTGACCTGGTTAAATACGCCGTCACCGATCCCTGCGATGCGGCCAAGGCTGTTTTTCAGATCGAGAATTTCGTCAAGGGATATATCACTAAAAAAGATTTGTCTGTAGGTTACGCTTCGGCTTCCGAAGTAGCACAAATGCGTCAGGGCGACTGCTCCGAGCACGCATCGCTTGCGGCGGCAATGTGCCGGGCGGCGGGAATTCCATCGCGGGTTGTGTGCGGGCTGGTTTATGCCGAAGCCATCGGCGCCAAGAAAAATGTTTTTGGCGGGCATATGTGGATAGAAGCGTATATTGGCACTCAGTGGATTCCGCTGGATCCGACGCGGGCGCCGAAAGGCTTTTCCGCAGGGCATATCGCTTTGGCATACGGCAACGGCGAACCGACCGATTTTTTTTCCATGGTCAATACGCTGGGCTGCTTTAAAATTGAAAAGGTTGTTTCACCATCCTCGTCCAAAGCCAGTGATTCAAAACCTAAAGCGACGCCCTGACGGAAAAGTTTGTTGCTGGAAGATTATTTGCTTTCACCCATCAGCTTTGCGATCATGGGTTCAAGGGTCTGTGCTTCTATCTGATAACCCTTTTCATTGGGGTGCAGGAAATCCGGCATAATATCTTTCGGCAGCGTGCCGTCTTTGTCCAGAAACTTGTCATTGATATCCATATAATAAATCCATTTGTTGTCGGCGACTGTTGAAGCCAGTTTGCTGGCTTCGGCGTTGGTCTGGCGCATGTCGCAAGGTGTTTCACAGCGAGCGAAAATGCCGAGTACCAGAATCTTTGTGTTCGGCAGGTCTTTACGCAGTTTTTGGCATATCGCGATAATACCTTCGCCGATTTGCTGCGCAGTATTGTCTCTGGAGTTGTTGGTGCCGATCATAATGACGGCCAGTTTGGGCGAAATGCCCGAAATTTCGCCGTTATCCAGTCGCCACAGGACGTGCTGGGTGCGGTCGCCGCTGAAGCCCATATTGACGGCGTTACGTTTGGCATAGTACTGATCCCAGACGGTTTTTCCACTGCCTTCCCATCCGTGCGTGATTGAATCGCCGATAAAGATCAAATCGACATTACCCTGGCCAACTCTATCCAGAACGGCTTGATGCCGCTGAGTCCACCAATCATCCGGACGCGGCGCCGGGGTTACCGCGGAATGTGTGCCGAGTGCTATCGGGTTGGCATTTACTTTTTCTGTTTTCAGGCAGTTGCACTTGCAACCACTGAAAAGTAAACCGCCAGAACAAATGGCTACGACTGCTGCTGCAAAAATCATCCTTTTCATAAGTACCATCTCCTGAAAAATAATATAGTTTTTACAAAAAAAAGCCAGTTTCGAACAATTCATCATAATTAGTGGTTACTCCTTGTCAATCTTTAATTTTCAGGCCTCTTGCGTATGCCGTTTGATTGACAATTGCTGATTGAAAAGGTCGTCAAATTGGGTTCGTTTTTTCGATTGTATATTGGAAATTGTATATTGTAGATTGGTGGAGTCGGAAAATTGGGTTCGTTTTGCAAAATAGTTTATAGTTAAGAGTAGATAGTTGATAGATAGAATTGTGCTTGACTTTGTTTTGTATTCTTGCATTTCGGTATTCCTTCTTTTTTATGTCCGGTTTCCCCTCTTCTCCTTTGGCGGGATTTCTCTCCTGCACTTTTCATATTATATCATGCTAACAAAATACGTACAAGATAATTCTCATAAAAATTTTAGACGGGATAAACAGGATTAACAAGATTTAAAAAACCCGGAATACCGGAATGCGGGAGCGCTTATGCGGTGGATTTTGCTGTTTCGTTTAACCTCCACATAAATGTAGAGGTTTGCTATTCAGA
>CAYTHV010000098.1:0-9791 GCA_964437685.1 uncultured Pirellulales bacterium | reverse complement strand
TTCTCTGATTCGTGTGGGGCTATTTTACATCTCCGGATTTTTTACTTGCGGGTTCATCTGCTGTCCAGTGGAGGTTGGGGATTTCGTTGGTTGGAATCCAGCTTGAATGACCATCTACAAATAATACATTGCAACCTTCGTCTTTGTGGTATTGAGTGGTCAGCATTTCCGGTCCGCCGGATAGATTCCAGCGGTTTGGATAGACCATCTGGTCTTTATAGCGAACAAGCCAATCGGGATCGTATTTTTTCAAAAATGCGTAGAAAGGTCTGTCGCTGATAGGGGTGTTTCGTTTTCCCTCTTTTCCCATATCGGTTTCGAAAAGCAGCACCATATCCGACGGTAACTGCTTTAGATTTTTGCCGACAGCTTCAATATTCATCGCATAAGCTGATTCACCCACGATTGCATCTGAATCTGGGCAAATTAACGTGTTGGGGTATATATCGGTTTCATTAATCAGCAAATCACACCATTGGTTGGCGGGGGGCAGGAGGTCATCGAAATCATGTGCGTACAGCAGAAAGCAGGTTGCAAGTCCCTTAACTTTTGTTCCACAAATAATACAAGCAGAGGGTTTGTAGGGGAGGAAAATAGGTATAAAAAAGATTACACATACGATAAATGCAAACCCCAGGATAAGCATTATTCTCAAAGAAATGTTTCCAGAGACCAGCTTGCTGGTGCGGGGTTTGGATTGGAGCGAAACTGTATTTTGTGTGTCAGTCATTTTTTTTCTCCTCTGCCGTCCAGCGGAGGAATTTCAATTCATCGCCGCAGACGAATGCTGGATGACCATCAGCATATACAACATTGCATCCTGGCTGACTATTCAATACATGAGGTGTTGACATGATCTCCGGCCCGCCAGCGATATTCCAGCGGTTGAGGCAAACCAGACTGTTTTTGTTTTGGGCAGTCCATTCGGAGCCATTTTTCTTTAAAGATGAGTAACAGGCTCTTTTGCTGATAGGTGTGTTTCGTGGTTCTTCTTCTTTTCCTATGTCAGTTTCAAATAAGATGACCATATCCGGCGGCATTTTTTTGATATTTTTCCCGGCAGCATTAATATTTATTGCATACGAGGATTCCCCATCAACGGCGTCTGAAGTAGGACAATAGAGTCCTTTCGGAACAAAGTCTCCCTGTGTAACAATCAAATCACACCATTTATCAGGAGGAGGCAGCTTTCCTTCATGATCATCAATATACGCCATCAAGGCAGAACCGAGACATTCCATCTGGATGCTACAAATGACGCGTTGAGCAATCTTATGAGTCTTGTTTATTGCAGGTATCAGAATGGCCAGAAGTATAGCCAGAATTGGGATAAGAAAGCCAATTACCGGAGGTGGACAGACAATGCCTTTTCTTCGCATCATACTGAAAAAACAGCCGACTAATACTAAGGCAATAATGTAGATTGTTATTGGCAAGCCCTGTCTTGGCCAGAATATACAGGCGGCAAGACACATAATTATTATCACAGATGCTATGATTGCCAGCCTGCTAATGCCGAGTTTTGGGGATTGGTTTATGGTCTCCTTTGGATTGTTCATAATTGCTCCAAGTTTTTATGGTTGTTTATTAATCTTGCTGTTTCGCTTAACACCCACATAAATGTGGGGGCTTGCTATTCAGATTCTCTGATTCGTGTGGGGCTATTTTACATCTCCGGATTTTTTACTTGCGGGTTCGTCCGCCGTCCAGCGGAGGTGTGGAATTTCGGCGGCGGTAACCCAGCTTGAATGGCCATCTCCAAATACTACATGGCAACCTTTGCGGTCATGGCATCGCGTGGACAGCATCTCTGGCCCTCCAGATAGATTCCAACGATTTGGATAAACTTTATTGTCTTTGATAGAATCAAACTCATTGTAGCCCTGTTTCTGAAAAAAATGGAAGAAAGGCCGATTCTGGAGAGTTTCTGTTCGACCGTTGGGGTCAATGCCTGTGTCTGTTTCAAAGAGTAATACCATATCTCCAGGAATTCCTGCCTCTTTTCCGGCAGCGTTAATGTTGATAGCATAAGTAGATTCTCCTTCAATGGCATTCGAATAAGGGCAAAACAAAATTTTTGGAGACACATCGTCTTCGGTGATCAAAAGGTCACACCATTGATCTGCTGGTGGTAACAAATCGTTGTGGTCATTGGCATATACTATTATCGCAGTGCCAAGTCCCTTTAGATTTGTAGGGCAGAGTTGTTTTTGAGCGATGTTTCTAATTGCATTTACTAAGCCAGGTACTACAGTTGTCATAAAAATAAACAGCATTAATATTGCAATGACAATGCCTGTAATCGCATATCCTGCCCCTTTTAGCTTGCCCTTAGAACGACGAATAATGATCAATCCTGCAATGCCGCAAATCATGGTTAGCAGAAAGAAAAAAGGCAATAGAGGAATACAAAGCAATCCCATGATAAATGCTGCTTTTGCCAGCTTGCTGGTGCGGGGTTTTGGAGATTGGTTTACGGTCTCCTTCGGATTGTCCATAATCGCTCCTTCGAAAGTTTATGGTTCATAGTTTGCAGTTGAGTTGAGTGCGCCGAATCTATCAACTATTAATTGTGAACTTTCAACTATTTCAGTATTCGATTCCTTTGCGGGCCTGGACGCCGTTCTCAAAGGGGTGTTTGATGGGTTTCATTTCGGTAACGAGGTCTGCCATATTGATCAGTTTCTGGGTTGCGCCGCGTCCGGTCATGACGAGTTCGACACCTTTTTCGCGGTGTTCGATGACCCGCTGGATGTCTTCGAGCGAAACGAGTCCTTTCGCATAGCAAAACACGATTTCGTCAAGGATAATCACATCGTAGTATTTTTCATGGGCGGCGGTTTCAATCTCCCGCATCACTCGGCTGATGGCTTTTTTGACCCGCTCAAGGGCGGCTTCGTTGCCGCTGGATTCAAACATATCCCAGGGCTCATCCAATGCCCGGACGGTAATGCCTTCGATGCCTTTTTTTAATGCCCCGCGTTCGCCCAGATCCAGTGAGATCGGCTTGAGGAATTGGTAAATCAGGACGCGTGCCCCGTGACCGGATGCCCGCAATGCCAGTCCAAATGCAGCGGTTGTTTTGCCCTTGCCATCGCCGGTGTAAATGTGTACGTAGCCTTTTTCCATAAGCGTTGACCGTCCAAAGTAATCGTTGAGGGTTAATAGGATTTACTACAAACTATATCTTAAGCTTCGAAGGGGAGAATTGCAACCAAAATCATGAAACTGGATACGGCTATTCCAGAAATAGTAAAATGCGGGAAAATTGATTGGTATTTTGTCGGCGGGGGTCTATAATTACCCGCTTTATCGAAGTTGTTTCGAATTATTCGAGTAACTCATAATTATTGTTTTGCGAGGAAGGTTAGTTATGGATATGAAAGTGCCTTTGAGCCGTCCGGATATTACGGAAGCGGAAATCAGCGCCGTTTGCGAGGTGCTGCGGACCCCAAATCTGTCCTTAGGACCTAAAGTGCCCGCTTTTGAGAAGGCATTTTGCGATTATATCGGACGTAAGCATGCTGTCGCCGTCAACAGCGGCACCAGCGGCCTTTTTCTGTGTCTTGCGGCAATGGGTATCGGCCCCGGCGATGAAGTGATTACTACGCCGTTTACCTTTATTGCGACATCAAATACGATCATGATGACCGGCGCAACGCCGGTGTTTGTGGATATTGACCCGATCACCCTGAATATCGATTCGACGAAGATCGAGGCGGCGATTACCCCGCGTACCAAGGCGATCATGCCGGTGGAAGTTTTCGGCAGCCCGGCGGGGATGGACAAGGTCGCTGCGATTGCCCGCAAGCATAACCTGCGGATTGTCGAGGATTGCTGTGAAGGTTTAGGTTCGGTTCTCAATGGCAAAAAGGTCGGCACGTTCGGCGATATCAGCGTTTTCGCATTTTACCCGAATAAGCAGATGACCACCGGAGAAGGGGCGATGATTTTGACCGATGATGAACATCTGGCCGAGATGTGCGCTTCGCTTCGCAACCAGGGACGCGGACGCGGGGCCGGTTGGCTGGCTCACGCACGGCTGGGATACAATTATCGCCTGAGCGATATTAACTGTGCGCTGGGCATTGTTCAGCTTTCACGCATTGAGGAGTTTGTGGAAAAACGCCTCAAGGTTGCCCGACGATATAATGAACTTCTGAGCGGCGATGACCGGTTTGCGGTTCCGACCGAGCCGGCAGGGTGCCGGATGAGCTGGTTTGTCTATGTGATCCGGCTCAATGAGAAAAAATACAGCCAGCCGCAGCGGGACGCGATTTTGAAAAAGATGATTGAGCGGGGCATTCAGGTCAGCAATTATTTCCCGCCGGTGCATTTACAGCCGTTTATGGTTGAAAAGTATGGGTTTAAGGCGGGCGATTTCCCCGTTACGGATTCAATTTGCGGACGGACGATTGCGTTGCCGTTCCATAATAACCTGTCTGAGGAAGACGCCAAGCTGGTGGTTCGGGAACTGAAAGCATGTTTATAGCGGATTACATCTTGACAGGGTGTGAAAAAATGAGTAAAAATTGCGAACAAAATAGCAAACAAGGCGTAGCTATTCGTTAATTCTTTTGTTAAACAAGGAATGGTTCAGGTCGAATTTAGGAGACTGTAAAATGATTGATGTGCATCATTTACGCCGGAGTTTCGGCCCGGTTATCGCCGTGGACGATATTTCGTTTAAAGTACAGAAGGGCGAGGTACTGGGATTCCTCGGGCCCAACGGCGCCGGCAAAAGCACCGCGATGAAAATGCTGGCGTGCTTTTTGAAGCCCGACAGCGGAACGGCGACGATTTGCGGCCACGACATTATTCAAGACCCCATTGGCGTTCGTCGATGTCTGGGGTATCTGGCCGAAAATGCCCCGTCATATAATGAAATGACGGTCGGCGGATTTTTGAATTTCATCTGCGACGCCCGGCAAATTACCGGCAGCGCCCGCACGAAGACCTTAGACAGGATTGTTCCGCTTTGCTCGATTGAGTCGGTGTATCACCAGACTATCGAGACGCTGTCGAAGGGATACCGTCGCCGTGTGGGGTTTGCTCAGTCGATTATCCATGATCCGCAGGTGCTGATTATGGACGAGCCGACCGACGGTCTTGACCCCAATCAAAAGCATGAAGTCCGCAAGCTGATCAACAGCATGGCCAAGGACAAGTGCATCATCATCTCGACACACATTCTCGAAGAAGTCGAACAGATATGCAGCCGTTCGATCATTATCGCCCGCGGTAAAATCCTGGTAGATTCCACGCCGAAGGCATTGGTCGAGGAGCATAAGTGCAGTCTGAACGATGTATTCCGCAAGATAACCCTGTCGAAAAAGACCGCGTAAAAAGCTGCGATAAACATAAGGAGAACTAAGCGATGAACGGTTTTCTATCCGTATTTAAGCGAGAGCTAAAAGGTTATTTCGCTACACCCGTAGCGTATGTGTTTTTGGTGATATTCCTGTTTTTCGCGGGATATCTGCCATTTAAGGATGGTTTTTTTGAAATCCGGCAGGCGGAGTTAAGGCTGTTTTTCCAGAACCTGCCGCTGCTGTTTATTTTTATGGTGCCCTCGGTCGGAATGCGGCTGTGGGCCGAAGAACGCAAGAGCGGCTCGATTGAAATGCTCCTGACGCTGCCGATTACGGTAACACAGGCGGTGCTGGGCAAGTTTTTTGCCGCGTGGGCGTTTCTGGGCATAGCCCTGCTGCTGACATTTCCAATGCCCGCGACGGTTTACTACCTCGGCCAGCCCGATACAGGGCTGATTATTACCGGTTACATCGGGTCTTACCTGCTGGCCGGCTCGTTTCTGGCAATCAGTTCGTTTTTCTCGGCAATGACCAAAAATCAGGTCATCAGTTTTATTCTGTCCGTGGTTGCCTGCGGGATACTGGTTTATGCGGGTGTATCCACGACGGTCAATTCTTTGGCGTCGATTTTGCCGCTCAATGCGGTAGCCGTCGTCGAAAGTTTAAGCATTCAAACGCATTTTGAATCCATCCTTACAGGCGTCATTGATTTTAAGGATATCGCGTACTTCGTGGTTTTGATTGTCGCCTGGATTGCCGCATGTGGAATCATTCTTGAAGAAAGGAAGGCTGCCTGATGAATCGCACAATTAAAATTATTCTGGCGATGATATTTATCGCGGCGATTGCGGTTTCCGCCGTCAGTATCGTTCACCAGATCGGCAAATCAATGCGTATCGATGTTACCGAACGCAAATTGTATACGCTGTCGGACGGCACGAAGCAGATATTGACCGGTCTTAAACAGCCGATTACCATTAAGCTGTTCTACAGCAAAGTCGCGTCGATGAAAGCGCCGGATCAAATTCGCTTCTATACCAATTATTATAATTATGTCCACGCGCTGCTGGAAGAATATGCCAACCAGGCCAAGGGAATGGTCAAGCTGGAAGTGATAGACCCTCGTCCGTACACCGAAGAGGAAATGGCCGGCATTCGCTATAATCTCAAGCAGTTCAATATCAGTCAGGAAGAAAAGTTTTTCTTTGGGCTGGTAGTCCAGACCGAATTTGGCGTTACCAAGACCATCGACTTTTTCAGTCCCGACCGGCAGAGCTTTGTCGAATACGACATCAGCTACCTGATCGATTCGGTGATTACCCGTCAGAAATCCAAAATCGGCGTGCTCAGTTCGCTGCCGGTTGTGGGCGACGAAACTTCCGGCTATATGGCGTATATGATGCGGATGCAGGGCCAGCAGCCCAAACCCGCATGGGGCATTATCCAGCAGTTGAAAGAAAAATACGATGTGTCCAAGATTGAGGCCGACGTCAACAGCATTTCCGGCATCGATATGCTGCTGGTGATTCAGCCCAAAGGCCTGTCGGAAAAGACACAGTTTGCCATTGACCAGTATGTTCTCAACGGCGGGCGTGCGATTGTTTTTGTGGATCCGCACAGTGTTGCCGACCGGCCGGATGAACGGCAGATGCAAATGGGACAGATGCCCGAAACTGCATCCAACATGCCGATGCTGCTGAAGGCGTGGGGATTGGAAATGCCCGAGATGACCTTTGCCGGCGACCGTATGCTGGCGGTAACCGGCGCTATCCGTCGGGATGATCGCCCGATGAAGATTCTGGGGATCATGAAGCTGTCCTCCGAAGGTAAGTGTTTCGGGGCCGATTCGCCGGCAACCGCGATGCTCAATGAAATCAATACGATGTTCCCGGGCGTACTGAAGAAAATCAACACTGATCCCAATGCTCCCGCATCGAAGTTCAGCTATACGCCGCTGCTTTCGACGACCGACAAGGGCAACACCTGGAGCGTCGGTAATATCTATGAACTGATGAATCCGGATTACGCGGCATTCCTGCGGAACTTCCGCGATGGGTCTTCGCCTGTGGTGATGGGGTACAAGATTACCGGTAAATTCAAATCGGCATTCCCCAACGGTGTTCAGTATGAGGAAAAGACCGAAGTGCCCGATCCGAATAAGCCCGGCGAAAAGATTGAAACTACGGTTCCCAGGATGCTGACGGGGCTGACCGAAGCCCAAAATGATTGTGCCGTGGCGGTCTTTGCGGATGTCGATATGATCAGCGATTTCGCGGCATTCCAGCAGACGATGTTCGGTATGGCGGCGGTTGCCGATAACTGCAATCTGCTGCTGAATATGATTGACGAAATGTCCGGCTCGACGGCGCTGATGGCGGTGCGTTCTCGCGGCCAGTACAGTCGTCCGTTCAGCATGGTTGATCAAATCGAAGCCGACGCTGAAGCGAAAACCGCGGATAAAGAAACCGAGATCATGGCCCAGATTAAAGGCTTTGAACAGGAGCTTAATCAGAAACTGGCCGCGCTGGATAAAAAAGAAGATGAATTAATCAGCAAGACCATTCTGGATGAAAAGCGGACGATTGAATTAAAACTTCGTGAAAAAGAAAAAGAACTGCGCGATGTTAAAATGCAGAAAGTCAAAAACATTGAAGCTCTGGGCAACAAGCTCAAGAATTACTGCACCTTGCCCGGTCCGGCAATTATTTTGGTAATTGCGATAGTTCTTGGTCTGCGTCGCAGTTTTATGCGTCGTCATTATGTCAGTCATGCCAGCGATGCTTAACAAAAATCTGCCTTGTATGGAAACAGGAGAAACACAATGAGCGATAAAAAACTTGTGGTATTAGGTATTATAGCGGTACTTGCGGTGGCGGCGGCGATGGTGGTGAATCGTCTCGGCGGCCATAGTCAGCAAACCAACCTGGTGGTCGGGCCTCTTATTGGCGGTCTTGATGTTGATGTGGTCAGCAAAATTACTCTCAGCGCCGACAAGGGAAAACAGAAAGTTACCCTCGTCAAAAAAGACAACCGGTTTGTTATTGTCGAAAAGGATAACTATCCGGCCAGTCTCAGGAAAGTCAATGAACTGGTTAATTCTTGTCTTGATATTCGTACCGCGGAACTGCGTACCGCCGATAAGGACAACCATGCCGACTTGGGTGTTACTGAAGATACTGCCAAGACAATTGTTACTTTCTATGATGCAGCGGATAAGCCGTTAACGGGGGTAGTTATCTCTGAAAACCGTCCGGAATCTCAGGATGCTTTTGCCCGCCTGATTTCAGACGATAAGACCTATCTGATTTTACAGGCACCCTGGATCAATAGCCAGTTGACCAATTATCTTGATACCCAGCTTGTTCAAGCAGATACCAAAAAGATTATCGAGGTCACTGTAACCGATCCGAACAACACCATTTATACGCTCAAGGGCGATAAAGACGGCGAAGTGATTACTTTGGCCGACATGCCCGCGGGCAAACAGTTTAAGGCGACCGACTACCGCACTGTCTTTAATGCACTGAGCGGACTGACTTTTGAGGATGTCGCATCCAAAGAGAAGGTTGAAGTTCTCAAGTTTGATCACAGCTACGTCTGCAAGCTGAATGATTCGACGGTTTATACCCTCAAACTGGCCAAGAAAGAAAGCAAGACGTATCTGGATATTACGGCTGAATTTACCGATAAAACTGCCGTGATGAAAGAAAAGGAAGTTGAGTCACAGGAACAGCTTAAAGAGAAAGAAGCCAAATTGCTGGCTCGTGATGCGGCGGAAGCCTTTGCCAAAAAGACTGCCGACTGGCTGTACATTATTCCCGACAGCAAGGCAAAAGATTTAATCAAGTCGCTAAATGACTTGATTGAAGATGTTCCGGCTCCGGCCAAGGCAGATCCCAATCAGCCTGCTGAGCCGAATAAGCCCATAGCTTAAACATCACCATCATTTAAGGAGTCGCTTTATGCGGCTCCTTTTTTATATCAGAGCATATAATTTTAGTCATAGTCGATTCAATATGGCCTGTTTTTTTTGTTCTTGTCATTCAATCTTTTTCTTGACAAGTGGCGTTGTTTCGATAGACTACCGGTCTTATTTTTGTGAAACGGGTAACTAATATAAGAACTACGGAGGTTTTACGTGGCATATAATTGCGTAGTATTGGTCAAGCAAGTGCCTGATACCAAACGGATTACGGGTCAGGCGATGAATGAGGACGGCACGGTCAACCGTGCTGCGCTTCCGGCTATTTTTAACCCGGAAGACCTGAACGCACTTGAGCTGGCATTGCAGATCAAGGACAAGTTTGGCGGTTCAGTAACCGTGATGACGATGGGTTTGCCCGCCGCGGCAGAAGTGTTGCGGCAGGGACTTTTCCGCGGAGCCGACAGGGGGGTCTTGATTACCGGCCGTCGTTGTGCAGCCAGCGGCACCTTGGCGACCAGTTATATCTTGTCCTGCGGCGTCAAAATGCTCAACCC
>CAYTHV010000097.1:1239-11894 GCA_964437685.1 uncultured Pirellulales bacterium | reverse complement strand
AGCTCACATGTGTCCGGATATCTCAAAGGCAAAGAAACTGCTGGGTTATCAGCCGAAGTACACGCCTGAAATGACGATGCGCCGCGCGGTGGAGTGGATGCGGGGACAGAAGTTGCTGTAGTAATAGAAGTCAGAAGCCAGAAGGGTAAAAAGAACTCAAGAACTTAAGAACCCAAGAAATCAAGAATACAAGAATACAAGAATACAGGAATACAAGAATAAAAATTGCGTGGGCATCGCCCACCCTTGGATTGTAATAATAGAAGTCAGAAGGTAAAAAGAACCCAAGAACTTAAGAAATCAAGAAGATTTGAACGTGAAAATATTAGGAATAAAAGATTTTCTACGAACTAAAGGAGATTTCGTATGAAAAATTTTTCAAAGAAAACCATAGTCATGTTTATCGTTGTGCTGGGGGGCCTGCTGGCGATCCCGTTGACCTGCCATGCTGTAGAACCTGAATTGGTGGGGAATGTCGGTTTTACGTTCTATGGAAAATTGGTGGATCAAAACAGCAATCCCATTCCGAACATCAAAATCGACTACACCATTGATGTCATGATGGTGTTCAATATGAGATTACTTGCTGAACAAACCCGTTCAACGGTCACCACAGACAGTCAGGGCTGTTTTATGATTCAGGGACAGGGAATTGAATTATACATTCAGTATCCCATACAAGTTCCCGGATATGAATTTTCTCACGAGACAAATCCTAAATTAGGTTTTGGTTATGCCGCTCCTGCATTACCCGACAATTTTGTTGCCGAACAGGGAAATCCCTTTATTATCACCTTACGAAAAAAAGGCATGCCTGCGTACTTGAGAGGGACTATGGGCAGAGATGATAAACAGATATTAGAGAATGCAACAGCCAATATTAATGCCTCATTCTACATGGTACCTCCCTATATTAATCCCGATGGCTTGCCGGGCTATCTGCCGGGAGGGGAAGAGCCGCAATTCTGGCAGCCCGGAAGGCGAGGCGACAAAGACCTGCTTGTTCAGGGATCCTTGTCTGAAGATGGAACTCAGTATACGCTGGAGTTTCGCCCGCTAACTCCCGACAGCGGGATTCTTCTTTCCGACCAGTTGCTCTATGAAGCGCCTCAAACGGGGTATCAGTCATCGGTTCAGTTAACGCTTCCGCGAGGTGCAAAGCAGAAGAAATATCTGTATATCAATCTGGAAAATGGCAAGTTCTACGGGCGTCTGGAAACGGAGATTGAGATTTGGTCTGTACATTCAAAGAATAAAATCTTCATTGATACCTGGATCAATCCGGATGGTTCACGCAACCTTGAATACGATGAGGCTTATCAATCTGATGAGGATGAATGGCGGCGGTTATTATGCAAACTGCGAGGGCGTGTTGGCTTTGAAGGTGTTGACACAACCTATAAAGAAGATTCTATAGAACTTATTACCAAATTTGGGCTTAGCCGATTACCCAAATATGAAAATGATATTCAGTTCTTAGCCGAAATGCGTCAGTTACGCGCCGAAAAGGACGCCCAAGCTCCGCATTGGTGGAACGCGTTGAAAAAATAGGTTCTGTGGCGGCATAGCCTACTTTATGGATTATCTGTTATATTTTTTAGGAGTACAAAATTGAACTATACGATGCCTTATGGGAAAACATCCCTTGATTTTACGCTGCCGGACGGAATTTGTGCCGACGTGATCCATCCCCAATCTGTCGCCGGTTTGCCGGACGAAAGGGCGGGTATCGCGGCTGCGTTGGATAAGCCTCTGGGAGCCAAACCCTTACGCGAATACGCCAGCCAGGGCAGAAAAATCGCGATTGTCGTGAACGATATCACACGAGCGACGCCGTATCAGAAAATCCTGCCGCCGCTGCTGGATGAATTATCAGCGATTCCCGACAGCCGGATTACGTTTTTTGTCGCCGCCGGCACGCACCGGGCCAATACCGAAAAAGAGCTTGAAGCCATGCTGGGGCCGGAGGTACTCAAGCGATTTAAAATCGTCCAGAATGACGCGACGGATGTGGCAAGCCATACGCTGGTTGGGCAGACGGCCAGCGGCAATAACGTCTATATTCACAAGGACTATCTTGCGTGCGATGTGAAGATTCTAACGGGCTTTATCGAGCCGCATTTTTTTGCCGGGTTTTCCGGCGGGCCGAAAGCCTGTGTGCCGGGGATGGCGGGAATCGAAACGATTATGAATAACCACAGTTTCCGCAACTTAAGTCAGGCAAACGCCTGCTGGGCAAAGACAAAGGGCAATCCGCTTTGGGAAGAATTGCGGCAGGCGGCGCTGCTGGCGGGGCGGCCTTTTATCGTGAATGTCGCGATGAATCGAAATAAGGAAATTACGGCGGTGTTTGCGGGCGATATGGATGCGGCACATGAGGCGGGCTGCGCGTTTGTCAAGCGTCATGCGATGGCGGCTGTTGAGGGCCGATACGATATCGTAATCGGCAGCAATTCGGGTTATCCGCTGGATTTGAACCTGTATCAGGCTGTCAAGGGGATGTCCGCGGCGTCACAGATCGTCAAAAAAGGCGGGGCGATCATTCTTGCCGCCAACTGCTGGGATGGAATCCCGCAGCATGGAAATTTCGGACAAATTCTCAGGGACCATAAAACACCTCACGCGTTGATCGACAAAATTACACGGGGGCAATTGCATATTCAGGATAGCTGGCAGGCGTATGTCCTTTGTAAAATATGTGCCGAGGCGGATTGTCATTTTTACAGCGACAACCTGACCGATGAGCAGATCAGGGTATCGTTTTTGACCCCGTGCAGGGATATCCGGCAAACGGTACTGACCCTGCTGGAAAAATACGGCCGCTCGGCGAGAATCTGCGTGCTGCCGGAAGGGCCGTTGACTGTGCCGTATGTGGTGTAAGAAAATAGAAGTCAGAAGTCGGGAGTCAGAAGCCAGAAGGGTAAAAAGAACTCAAGAACTCAAGAATACAGGAATAAAGGGTTCTGCGTGGGCATAGCCCACCAGGGCTATTTCCTAAAGACCATAGTTTCATTAGAGTTGAATAAGCGGTATAACTTTTCGTTATCTCCAAAACCTCTTACATCACTATCAGTAAGATAAAAATTACAGACACCATTCCTTGCTTCGCTTATCATCATACATATACGTTGCTCGGGTGCTTTCTCTGAAATACCTTCTTTTGAATAGTACCATTGAATCGTATCAGAATCAATAGTGCATACTTGTCTATTTTTTACTGATAAAAACAAAGCTCTGGCATCATTAATTAAATGAGCCAACTCCACATCTTTATCCGCAAAATCACTGAGAAAAAGCGGATCGGGAGGAACTGGAACAGCTCGATATTCTTCAGGAATCATTTTCCATTCATTATTAGTCTTACATTTTACCTTATCGATATATAACAATGGCATCTTAAAAAATACATATACGCCATGCCCCTGCCAACTGTCCACATAAACTCTTATTTCATTAACATCATAAGGGATTTGTGTCTTAAAGACTCCATTTACAATATCTATTACTTCAGTAATTTGTTTGCTTCCTATACTATTGTCTTTGTTCCGACAACTTAAGAGTAAGCACAGTAGCATTATAATTATGGAGAAACTTTTTCTCTTCATTCATTTATTTCCTGTTCTGACAATGTATGCCCATCTTTTATTCGGGACAGTATCAACGTTGACTGTTGGCTTACATAATAAGAGGTATTCGGGCGGCTGTCAAAAGCTATTTTTGGCGGACGAGGAGGCGGTGGTCGATGGGGTGTTGGGCGTGGAGGGGTTTGATGTCTTCAAGGAAACGCAGGCCGTCCTGCCAGTAGCCGGCGGTGGGTTTGAGCGTGGGCATCAAGGCCGTAAAATACCGGTTGAGTTCTTCAATCAGCAGTTCACGGACTAATTTGCTGAGCATCGAGGCGAGCGAAACGGGCAGGTATTTGCTGTCGGCTTCGACAGTAAAGTGCAGACGCATTCGCTTGCCGCCGCCGGTCATTTCATAGCTGCTGAGCGTTTCGGTTTCGGTCAGAATCATTAGTTCCATCCCCGGAAACATCCGCAGGAGTTCCTGATGGTAATGTTCGCGGCCGCCCTGACGGTCGATGAGGAATTGTACCGGCTCGCCGCCGTCGGAGTAATTGTCGAGGACGTGAGCAATCAGCGAACAGATTTCGGTAAAGAGGACGCGCGATTTATTTTTGATTTTGTCGATGCGGTCGTTGTACTGGCCGACTTCGAGGAAACGGCTTTGCATCCAGAGCAGGCCCATCTGATTTTCAGCGAGCGTTCGGCTCAGGGCGTTGGCGGCGATGCCGCAGTCTTTGGGCCAGGCCGGTACGGTCGCTTCGATGTTTTGGTACCAGGGGTAGTCTTTGAGCGATTCGACACAGGCGGGGCATAGCTGGCTGAATAAATCCATCGCCGTCCGGGGCTGGCGGAAGGATTGCAGAGGGTTGTCCTGCCGGGAGAGGGTATCCATCGTTGCCAGTACGGTTCGCAGGAGGTGGTCAAGGCCTTTGTCGCCGGAGTAGGCTTTTTTGCTGTCGTTGATGAG
This sequence comes from uncultured Pirellulales bacterium, assembly GCA_964437685.1. Classification (GTDB taxonomy): domain Bacteria; phylum Planctomycetota; class Phycisphaerae; order Sedimentisphaerales; family Anaerohalosphaeraceae; genus Anaeroglomus. The sequence continues at coordinate 7,361 of CAYTHV010000097.1, read as the reverse complement.
CAGGCGGCCGGCCTGTTTTTTCTTGTCTTTGGTGACGGCTTTGTGCAGGACATCCCACAGGTCGGCTTTGAGAAGATTTTGCGGGATGGAAAAAGCGGTGCCGGAAACGACCAGCGGCCCCAGCAAGGGGCCGTAACCGGCTTCATCAATTCCAACAAGAATGGACATAAGGAAATTTAAAATTTAAAATCAAAAAGTTAAAATTAAATACGCTACTGCATTTTTTGTTTCAAGGTAATCACGCTGGCGCCGAGAATATTCGCAAGTTCTTTAGCCTCATTGTATAACGGTTCAAATTGTTCATTTTTTATTCTTTTGGCATCCCGCAGCAAGCAAAGCCAGCATAATGTTTCATTGGCAGATTTTAAGGAATATCCAATAAAATTGGCAAAATCTTTTTTTGAGGCTGCACCTTTTGATTCTACCAGGTTTGCGCCGATGGATGTTGAAGACCGCATCAATTGTTTAGCGATAATCGAAGTCGAAAAATCATTCGGTAATGAATCGACGAAACGAACAGCCTGAACAGCAAATCGATATGCTCTCTCTCGTAAGTCTTTTTTCATTTCCAATTCGGTTTTAACTTTTTGATTTTCAATTTTAATTTTACTCCGGCCAGGCGCCTGAAAAGACTTCTGTGGCCGGGCCGGTCATATAGACGCAGTTGTCCACATTGCACCAGTTCAGTTCCAGATCGCCGCCGGGAAGGTGGGCTGTGACGACTTTGCCGCATTTGCCAGTCAGGACGCCCGCGACCGCGCAGGCGCAGGCTCCGGTGCCGCAGGCCAGCGTGATGCCGCTGCCGCGTTCCCACGTCCGCATGGTAAATTCCTGCGGGCCTTCGGCTTTGACAACATGGACATTAACCCGCTCGGGAAACAGCGGATGATGTTCAATCAGGGGACCAACGACGGAAAGGTCAATCGCATCGAGGTCTTCACAGAAAAAGACCGCGTGAGGATTGCCCATGGAGACACAGGTCATGTGGAGTTCCTGCCCGGCGACTTGAAGCGGGACGCCGATAACCTGATTGGTGTCGAGGGCGACGGGGATTTTTCGGGCTTCCAGAATCGGCTGGCCCATATTGACGCAGACGCGGACGACTTTGTTGTCGCGGCCGACGTCCAAGCCCAGCGTTAAAATGCCGCGTCCGGTTTCGATGCGGAGCGAGCGGGGCATGGTAGCCATGCCGGGGACGGAAAATTCCGTGTTGGCTGGGGCCAGGTTGTGGTCGTAGACATATTTGGCGACGCAGCGGATGCCGTTGCCGCACATTTGCGATTCGGAGCCGTCGGCGTTGAACATTCGCATTCGGGCGTCGGCAATCCTGGATGGGCAGATAAGAATCAGGCCATCCGAGCCGATGCCGAAGTGGCGGTCGCTGACGGTGATGGCTAATTGTGCCGGGTTGTCGACTGTCTGGCTGAAGCAATTGACATACACATAGTCATTGCCCAGGCCGTGCATTTTGGTAAATTCCATAGTTTATTCCTGCAATTGAAGTTTTATCTATGAAAATAGTAGTCTATAAGGCTCCAAAAAGCAAGAAAAACAAAGAGGATAAAATGGGGCGAATAATGCTAATTTTTGGCGATTTTGTTTTCCGAGCCTTCCAGCAGGCGTTTGATGTTTTCGGCGTGGCGGGCGATGACCAACAGTGGCATCAGGATAGCGACGATATACAATGGCCACAATTGGGCAAATTGCCAGTCCGGTATGAGCAAGGTCAGTGCGGTCAGGGCGATTGGAAATACAATGGCCGCGAGGATAGAAGCCAGCGAGACATAGCGTGAAATCAGGAAAATGATAATCCAGACTGCGAATGTGATCAGACCGCAGAGGGTGTAGTAAGGCCAGAGGCCCAAGACTACGCCGAGACTGGTGGCGACGCCTTTGCCGCCTTTAAAGCCCAGATAGATGGGGAAGACGTGGCCGAGAACCGCCGCACAGCCGACAGCGAGCCAGAGCGAAAGCTGGCCGGTGGTGGGGTTGGGGTCTGCCAAGCCAAAAGCGGGAACCAGCAGCATTGGAATCAGGCCTTTGGCGACGTCGAGGGCAAAACAGGTGTAGCCGAGTTTTTTGCCGAAGGTTCGCATGACGTTGGTGGCGCCGATGTTGCCGGAGCCGACTTTGCGGAGATCGACACCCTGAGTACGTGCCAGCAGCAAGCCAAAGGGGATGGCTCCGAGCAGATACGCGACGACTGTTAAAATAATAAAGTATCCTATCATAGGACGATTAACCTTTCTTTCGGGTCAGGATTATATCATACACCTGCCGGAGTTGTCCAACGTGTCTTGTAATGGAAATTTGGTCTTTGAGATTGTCGCGGCGGATGGCGTCGATACAGGATTGCCGTGTCGCCGGGCTGCAAAGGGAATTTATCGCGTCGGCTAATTTGGCGGTGCAGCTCGGTTTTTTAACGATGAAGCCGTGCTTGCCGTCCTGATACCGTTCGGCGGCGCCGTTGAATTGGGTGGTGATGATGGGTTTGTCGGCGGCGATGGCTTCGAGGATAAACCGGGAGCAGGGATCATACCATGTCGGCAGGATTGCCGCATCGCAGCCGGCGAGAGCATCGGCAAGATTGCTTTGTGAGCCGAGAAAGAGGATGCGGTTTTCGATGCCGAGTGTTTTTGCCAATGTCTGATATGGGGCTGGATTGTCTGAGCCGGCGACAACGAGAACGGCCGGCGATTTTGGATTTTCTTTCAATCCGATCTGGATGCTCTGAATCGCCTGGCGCAGGCCTTTGAGGCGGAAATTATTGGCCGCAAGTAAAAACAGAACCGGGTTGAGAATCTTTTTCAGGGCGGTGTTTGCACAGACCGATTGGCGAAAAGCGTCGCCATTGGGATGTGCAGTCAGCCGATTAAGATTGATTCCATTGGGAATCACCGCGATGCGCTGTTCGGGCAGATGACAATGCCGGATAAACTGCTGTTTAACGTAATCTGAAAGAGCGGCGACGATGGTATGCTGTGTCGGCGAGCAGAGAGCCTGCTCTGCGCGAAGGTAAGCGGTTCTGCGAAAGTTAAAAAGATGTGTCCATAGTTTCCAACGGGCAATCACCGGATTGGCGCAGCTTGCGGCGTTCTGGAGCATGGCTTCTTTGTAGCTGCCGCCGCGGGGCTGGTAAATGTCGGCGAAGGAAAAGGGCAATACGCTGTGAACGATATCGTAATGATTTTCGGCAAGGTGACTAATCAGGGCTTTTTCAAATGCGGGTAAGCTGATGCGCTGAGTCGGCTGGCTGGAGCAGAGCACTGTCACATTTTCCGTAGACATGCCGGACGCCGCCAGGATTTTGGCGCGGATGCCTTGCGTATTTAATTCGTCCGTCAACTCCGCGATGGAGCGTTCGGCGCCGCCCAGGCGTATCTCGGTTCGTTCAATGATAATTGCGACTGAAATCATAACGGCGTATTATACTCGGCTGGTTTTACTTTGCAAAGGGGACTTGGTTGCCCCGTCGGATTTCGCGGTCGGCCATCCGCCATACTTTGCGTTTCAGTTTTCGAATAAAAGAGCGGTCGATGTTAGTCAGCGTCTTTTTCTGTGTGTAGCGCAGATAGAATCGCAGGCGGTCGGTTTGGCTAATGATGTCGCCCGGAGAAGAATAATAAAGCTGGGTCAGGTCTTTGCGAATCCAGCGGCTGCGAAACAGGCGCGGCTGAAATGCCCGCTGTAAATCAATCAAAGCCAGGTCGTCATTGTCGTTTCGGAAGATATGGCATAGGTACAAATCGCGGTGGCAAAAGCCGCACTCGTGAAAACGCCGGACAAAATCCGCCAGACGATTGATAAAAGCGATGCGGGATTGCCGAACCGCGGGGCTGTCGGGCTGGGTAAAGCAATCCGGCAATTGTTTTTCCAGCGATTGCGCATTGGGAATTTCCAGCAGGATGGCAAAACTTTTTTCTTCGAAAATGCCGTTCCAGCGTCCGCCGTAAGCGATAACTTGATAGGTTCCAATACCCGCGCGATTGAGTGCGGCGCAGGGCAGGACATCGTACATTGCGGTCAGTTGCCGGCTGCCGTGGCTGAGCCAGTTGCGAATCTGAACCGAGACGGGAGGATGATTGTACCGTTTGAGGAAACAGCGGACGTTCAAGTCGGGCAGTTTCAGTTCAATACGGCTGCGCCAGTGCGTCAGTTCTTTTTTGACTAAGGCTGCTCCGCCCTGAAAAGCAAATACGGAGTCGAGATTTTTGATCCCATATTTTCTCAGCGGCTCGCCAAAATTCGGGTGAATAAAAAAATCCGGAGCAAGCTGAATCAGCGTTTTATCCATCATTTTGTCGTTCCCAGCATTTGTTCGACGGCGTTTAGGATCTGGCTAACGGAAATTGAGAGCATACAGAGATGTTCTTTTTGGCGGCAGCGGGGTTTGTCGCACGGCACACAGTCGCCTTGTCCGATGATTTGGATTTCGTTGTGGTATTCGGTTCGCGTCCAGGCCGGGTTGTTGGGCCCGAACAGCGTGATGATTTTTCTGCCGAATGCCGCGGCGATATGACGCGGGCCGGTGTCGTTGGCGATAACCAGATCGGCTCGTTCAAACAGGGCTTTCAGCGGGCCGGGTTTCAGAGGGCGATTCGCCAGGCTCAGCAGCGGATAGGTTGCGTTTTCCTGAATCTGATTGGAGATGGCGGTTTCCTGCGGCGTTGGGGCGACCGACAATACCACACAAGCCTTGTATTGTTTACAGAGTTGATCCGCCAGTTCGCCAAACCGCTGCGGCGGCCACAGTTTACTGGGGCCGAAAGCGCCGCCGGGAACGAGAACGATTAGCGGGCCGGAAGATTTTCGGGCTTCGGGAAAAGTAATTGAAAAGATTTCCCGGTCCCGTTCGGTCAGGCCGATGGAAAGCGTTTTATTTTGACTATGTACTCCAACAGATTTCGCCAGATTCAGGTAATAATCGACAATGGAAATCGGCTTAAAATCGCCATTTTCTTTTTCCGGTTTGAAGGGATGGGTCAGGAAAATGTGTCTTGCGTCTCTGGCGTAGCCGATGCGTTGGCTGATACCGGCCAGAAAAGCCGTCAGTGCACTGCTGAAGGAATTTTTTAGCAGAAATACCGCGTCGAAATGCTGATTTCGTAACTGGCTGACCAGTGCGAGAAAAGAACCTTTGTTTTCGATCCAGGCATTGCAGAAGGGCGTCGGCTCCAAAAAGGCCCTGATGGCAGGATTTGCCAGAAATGTAATTTGTGCGTTGGGAAAATGATTTCGGATAGCTGCCAGCGCCGGCGTAGATAAAATCGCGTCGCCCAGGGGGGATGGAAGCCATATCAGGATGTTTTTCATGACCATTTCAGCCATTGTATTTTAATTTAACTCCGACTTCGCATCATAAAAAACGTCAAGGTCATCAACTGGAAAACGCCCGCAAAGCCGAGCATGACTAATGTCGAATCAGCGGGGCGGGTTGAGTCGAGGAAGAACCACATCGCGACAACCAGACACCCCACGGCCAGAACCTGGCACGCTCCGGCTATAATCATCCAGATGGAGAAATCCTCATCCCGTCCGAGTTTGTAAGCCATTTTTAGATGAGTCAAAACTTCAAGGAGCAGCGTTTCGGTATGCGATGAGAAATGCTGTCCCTTTTTATCTTCTTCGTTGCTATGTGCAATTGGGACAGAAGCCTGCGCGGGAGCTATTTTTTCAGGCAATTCAACTTCGGGAAGCTCCTGTGCAATGTCCTCGGTCTCTATCGGCTGGGGAACCGTTTCGTGTATATCCATCGCGGATTGCTCCGGCTGAGGCGCTGTTGCTGTGGCGGCATTGTCTATTGCTTTGACCTCAGGCGGTATCACATCAGGCTTGCTTGTTCCGGTTTCTGGCTGCGGCTGCCGTTCAAACATTCGGATAATATTGACGGCCTCGCGGATATTGACAGCCTGACGGTCGGGCTCCGAATCGGTCGGATTTTTTGTCACGGGTTTAGCTGGACTGTTAATCAGGATTGTTTTGCAGCCGGCGCGTCTGCCTGCTTCGATATCCCGGTAAGAATCGCCAATCATCCATGATCGGGACAACTCAATGCCCAGCTCTTTGGCCGCATTCAGCAGCATTCCGGGGGCGGGTTTTCGGAGGTCGCTTTCAATCCGATA
>CAYTHV010000097.1:0-1229 GCA_964437685.1 uncultured Pirellulales bacterium | reverse complement strand
TCCGGATGGAAGGGACAATAAAAAATCGCATCCAGATAGACGCCCTCGTCGGCCAGCAGTTTTTCGAGGGTATGATGAATTTGAGCGAGCGTTTCTTCGGTAATGATACCGCGGGCGACGCCGGACTGATTGCTGACGACAACCAGACGAAAATCCATTTTTCGCAATTGCGCAAGGGCCGCCGCCGCTCCAGGCAGGAGTTTGACCTGACTGGGATGGCTGATGTATCCGGGATCCTCAATCAGCGTGTCATCCCGATCCAGAAATACTGCTTTATAGCTCATCGCTAACCCTGCATTACTGTTGTTTCATTTTTTCAATGGTTGCCGTGGAACTTTTGCCTTCGACCATTGGCGCTAAAACGACATTTCCACCGTAGGATTCGACGAATTCTCTTCCTACGACGCCTTTGACCGCCCAGTCGGAGCCTTTAATCAGGACATCCGGCCGGACTTGCATGATCAAATCCAGCGGGTCCGGTTTTTCAAAAATGGCGACATAGTCGACACATTCCAAAGCTGCCAGCACCGCCGCCCGTTCGTGCTGGTTATTGATCGGGCGTGTCGGACCTTTTATCTGGCGGACGGAGCTGTCGGAGTTGAGGCCGACGACTACGATATCGCCGTGGGTCTTGCAAAAATTAAGATATTGAATATGCCCAATGTGCAGTACATCGAAACACCCATTGGTAAAGACAATTTTCTGTCCGCACCGGCGATGGTAATCCAATTCCTCAACCAATGAGGATGTTTCGCGGATTTTACCGGCTTTGCCTTTGCGTGAGGCGATAATCTCATTGACGATTTCATCGACGGTAATGGTTGCTACGCCGAATTTTTCGACTTCCAGCCCTGCGGCAATGTTCGATAATTGAACCGAAGTTTTATAGTCACATCCGGCAGCCATCGCGACGGCAAGGGTTGCCAGCATCATATCACCTGCGCCGGTTACATCATACACGGTTCTGGGCTGTGTGGAAATCTGTTCGGACAAGTCCCGGGTATGCAGGTAGGCGCCTTCTTTGTCAAGGGTAATTACCGCAGCGTCCAGTGACAACTGGTTGAAGAGTTTAACCGCTGCCTGTTTTGCGGCATTGATGGTGTTGACCGCAATCCCTGAAGCGACGGAAGTTTCCTTGCGATTGGGCGTAATCAGGGTTGCGCCAGCAAACTTGGAATAATCTTCGTGCAGCGGGGGATCGACGAGGACTTTTTTACCGGCCTGTTTGG
>CAYTHV010000096.1:0-11921 GCA_964437685.1 uncultured Pirellulales bacterium | reverse complement strand
TATGTAGTCTTAAAAAAACAAAAGTTCAGATAATGAGGTGAATTATGACTCTTATGGTATTTCCAGTTATGGCGTTGGTCGGGCTTGTTGTGGCGCATGTGGTGGATATCTTTCGAAAGGACTAAAGAAAGTGAAAATTGAAAATCAAAAAGTAAAAGGAGAATGAAAAATGAAAAAGTTAGCATTAGTGAGTTTGATGGTGGCGGGATTGTTTATGGCGGCGTGTTCGATGACTTCGGCAGATAAGGCAGAGACGGATAAGCCGGTCAAGCCGCTGCGGGTGGGCGTGTATGATTCGCGGTGCGTGGCGGTGGCGTGCGGGCCGACAGAGCAGTTCACTAAGCCGCTTAGAGATAAAATGAAAGAAATGGAAAAGGCAAAAGCAGCGGGGGATGGGCAGAAGATTAAAGAATTGGAAGCGTGGGGACAGCAATGGCAGCAGAAGGCGCATTTGATAACTTTCGGGACAGCACCGGTACAACAATTTCTTGAGCCGGTGAAAGATAAATTGCCCGAGGTTGCCCAGCAGGCGGGTGTCGATATTATCGTCAGCAAGTGGCAGATTGATTATCAGGTCAAAGATGCAGAGTTAGTGGATGTTACTGATGCGATTGTAGTCTTGTACCAGCCGAACGAAAAGACACTGAAGACGGTTGAAGCGCTGAAAAAGCATAAACCGATGTCGGAAGAAGATGTCTTGAAGATTAAAGATTGATGTGTCGCCCCGCTGGGGCTTGGGGTTTGTGAGAGTTGCTTTCCGGCGGTTTCCACCGCCGGCTATTTTATGCCGTCCCTCTGGGACTGAAAAATTGTAGATTGAAAAGAGGAATGCCGGAGGCATAGAAGTTTCATTCGAAGCAAGATGTTTCGGCTACTCTCTGAAACGTTGCTCAATCAGGATGAACATGATATGCTGACACATATGCAGGATAAAAAAGACATTCAGGCTGGGCTGGGATGGCTGGCTGAACAGGGCGGCGGGGAGTATTCGGAGGCGGTGCGGGGGTACTTTGCCCATTATGGGTTGGACTATCCGGATGTGGAGCATCGGTTTGGGTGGTTTGAAAGCGGGGGGATGAGGCTGGCGGGGCAGGTGTGGAAACAAGTCAAAGGGCAAAAGGAAAAAGGTAAAATTCAAAGAACCCAAGAACATAAGAACCCAAGAATACAAGAAGAAACAACTGGTGAGAAGTCATTGGTGGTGGTTTTGCATGGGTATATGAATCATACCGGGCAGATGCGGCATTTGATCGCGGGGCTGCTGGATGCGGGGTTTGCGGTGGGGGCATTTGACCTGCCGGGGCATGGATTGAGCGAAGGTAAGCAGGCGGCGGTGGGAGATTTTTCGGATTATACAAAAGCTCTGCTGGATTTTGTGTCGGCGGCAAAGTCGATGGGGTTTGGCCGCCCGCATTTTGTGGGATTCAGTACGGGCTGCACGGTTGGAATCGATTGCCTGATCGATGGCAGGGATGTTTTCGAGCGGGTGGTTCTGGTCTCGCCGCTGGTGCGGTGGCAGGGGTATCAGGCGTCGAAAATCACGTATTCGCTGTATCGGCCGTTTACGGACCGGATAAAACGGGTGCCGCAGCGGAATTCGTCGGATGCGGAATTTCTCCATTTTAACAGGTACGAGGATACTCTGCACTGCCGGACGGTGTCGCTCAGTTGGGTGCGGGCGATGTTTGCGTGGAATGAGAAGGTTGTGCGGGCGCGGCCGTGCGAAAAAACGGTGACTATTTTGCAGGGAGATAGAGACACGACGGTGGACTGGCGTTATAATGTGCGGCTGCTGCGGGACAAGTTCCCGGCGGCGAATGTGGAGATGATACCGGGAGCACGGCATGAATTGCTCAATGAGGCGGCGGAGTTGCGGGCTAAGGTGATTGGGCGAATTGTTGAGGAATTGATAATTGACAATTGATAATTGACAAAGAAAGAAGAAACCAGATAAGAAAAGTGAAAAGGCAAAGGGCAAAAGGTAAAATTAAAAATCAAAAAGTAAAAATCAAAAGTAAAAAGCAAAAATACAGAGTAAAAATAAAAGAGAATAGACTGTAATGAATTATCAAGATTTGCGAGAGTAAAATCTTGTCTGTGCAGGAATGAAAAGATAAGCAGTAAAGAGGAAAAAGAAATATGTATTTTGGTTTTTATGAAGGCATATTAGAACCTTTCTATTTTTTTATATTGGTTTTAATACCATTATTTAACGGTTTTATTATCTGGCTATCTTTTGATTCTAAGCAAGTCAAAGTTTTATTTTCAATGTTAATTTGTCTGGTAACTTCATATTTTAATTTTTGGATACATTATTGTCTTTTATTTATAACTCCTGATGTAATGTTTGCAGATGGAAAGATAATATATGAAGATAATGTTTTATTTAATATTGTTCATTCGAGTTTAACGATAGCTGTGTGTTTTGGGTTTACTGCTTCTTTGTACTTTTTTTACAAAATAACAAAAAAGAAAAGAATAATAACAAATGGAAAATAAAAAAATGAAAATTGGCAATTCGTTCGCGTGGCTGAATGCGACGCAGTTTTTTGGCGCGGCTAATGATAACCTGTTCAAGGGGCTGCTGATTTTTCTGCTGATCGGCAAGATGGGGCAGGACAGGGCCTCGATGGTCAGTTCCATCGCCGGGCTGGTGTTTGTTGTGCCGTTTTTGCTGTTTACGCCGTTTGCCGGGACGCTGGCCGACCGGTACAGCAAGCGGACGATTATTGTCTGGGTCAAAGTCGCCGAAATTGTGCTGATGACGCTGGGGATATTGTCATTCTGGGTCGGCAATCCGGTGTTTTGCTATGGGGTTTTGTTTTTGATGTGTGCCCAGAGCGCGTTTTTCGGTCCGAGCAAGTACGGCATTGTGCCGGAATTGGTCGAGCAGCATGAGCTTTCACGGGCGAACAGTCTTTTGGAGGGAATGACGTACCTGGCGATTGTGCTGGGCGTGGCGGCGGCGCCGGCGCTGGCGCAGTTAACGGACAAGAACTATGTACTTGCGGGTGTTGGGTGTATCGGGGTTGCCGTGGCCGGGACGCTGACGTCGCTGTTTATCCGCAAGACCCCGGCGGGCGGACAGAAAAGCGATTCGCATCTGGTGTTTGTGGTGGATATCTGGCGGACGCTGCGGCTGATTCGAGAGGATGGCAACCTGGTGGCGGCGGTGGTCGCGGCGGCAGGATTTATGTTTATGGCGGGTTTTGCGCAAATCAACCTGATTCCCTACGGCATCCAGACTCTGGCCGGATACGATGAGATTAAAAGCGGATATTTGTTTGTGATCGCCGCAATTGGTATCGGCGCTGGTTCGCTGTGGGCGGGCAGGCTTTCGGGACGGGCGCTGGAGTCGGGGATTATTCCATTTGGTGCGCTGCTGTTTGGTGCGGGGTCGATTGGCCTGGCGTTGAGCAAGGCGAAGATTTTGGTTTTCATCGAGATATTTTTGGTCGGCGCCGGGGCGGGGCTGTATATTGTGCCGGTGCAGACGTTTATTCAGCTTCGGGCGAATCGTGAAATGCTGGGTCGGATTATCGCCGCGTCGAATAGTCTGGGCTTTATCGGCGTTGCGCTGGCGGCGGGGATTGTCTGGGTGGGAACGTGGATGGGACTAACGCCTGCGACGCTGTTTGCGGCGCTGGGGGGGCTTGCACTCGTTATTTTTGCCATTGCGTTGTATTACCTGCGGGAATATGTGTTCCGGTTTGTGATGTCTGTACCGATTCGGCTGATTTATCGGCTGCGGGTGTTCGGCGATGAACATTTGCCGATTGACAGCGGTGCGCTGCTGGTTGCCAATCATGTTTCGTGGGTCGATGGGCTGATCTTAAGCGCCGTTCAGCATCGGCGGATACGGTTTATGGTGGATCGCCCGATTTATGAGAACAAACGGCTGAACTGGTTTTTCCGATTTATCAAGGCGATTCCGATTTGTACGACGGACGGCCCGCGGCAGTTGGTCGCATCGCTTCAGCAGGCGCGGCAGGCGATTGAGGATGGCTATCTGGTCTGCATTTTCGCCGAAGGGACGCTGACACGGACGGGGCATCTGGGGCCGTTTCGCGGCGGGCTTGAAAGGATCGTCAAGGCGACGGATTGCCCGATTATTCCGGTGTATCTGGGCGGGTTGTGGGACAGCATCGCCAGCTACCGCTACGGCAAGCTGTTTAGCCGGTTCCCAAGGCCGCTGCCGTATCCGGTGTCGGTGCATTTCGGCAAGCCCATGTCCGCCGACTCGACGGCACGGCAGATTCGGCAGGAGGTGCTGGAACTATCCTGTGATTGGCTTGATTCACGCAAACCGCAGCGGCTATCCCTGGCGCAGACGTTTGTCAAGGTTGCCCGTGGAAATTGGAAGCGGCCGTGCATTGTGGATACGACGGGTAAGAAACTGACCTACGGCCAGACACTGATCGCGTCGATTGCGTTTGCGAAAAAATATCAAACTCCACTGCACGGTCAGCAGTATATCGGCCTCATGCTGCCGCCAAGCGTGGGGGCGGCGGTTGCGAATATTGCCATCGGCCTGTTGCGAAAGATCGTGGTGAATTTGAATTATACGGTGTCGCAGGCCGACCGGGAAGTCGCTGTCGCCGAATGCGGAATCCAGACGATTGTCACTTCGCGGGCATTTTTGGAAAAGCTGGGATTGCCTGCGGAGGATTCGCGGTATCTATTTCTGGAGGATTTGGTCGGGTCGATTACCGAACAGGATAAAAAGCGGGCGTGGGTTAAGGCACGATTGATGCCTGCGCGATGGATAGGCGGCCTGCGAAGGACTGACGCCGATGATACGGCAACGATTTTGTATTCGTCCGGCAGTTCGACGCGGCCGAAGGGTGTGATGCTCAGTCATCATAACATCCTGTCGAATCTGGAAGCGGCACGCATGATTTTTAAGTTTGATAAAAATGTACGGCTGTGCGGCGTGCTGCCGTTTTTTCATTCGTTCGGCCTGACGTGTACTTTGTGGCTGCCGATTTTGTCGGGCGTGTCGGCGTATTATGTGGCCAACCCGCTTGATGGACGATTAGTCGGGCAAACGGTCAGCCAGCATCAATGCTCGATACTGTTTGCCACGCCGACGTTTTTGCTGATGTATCTAAGGCGGTGTGAAAAAGAGGAATTTCGAAGTTTGCAGTATGTCGTCGTCGGCGCGGAACGGTTAAAACAGCAACTGGCCGACAGCTTTGCCGCGTATTTTGGAATTCGTCCGCTGGAAGGCTATGGCTCGACGGAGCTGTCGCCATTGGCGGCGTTCAATGTGCCGGATGTGGAGATCGATGACGGGAAGATGCAGGGGACAAAGGCCGGTTCGGTGGGGCGTCCGATTCCGGGGGTTGCGACCCGAGTTGTCGATGCCGAGACAGGCCGGATGCTTGAGCCGGGACAGCAGGGGGTGCTATGGATCAAAGGCCCCAACGTGATGAAAGGATATCTCAATCAGCCGCAAAAGACCGCCGAGGTGATTGCGGATGGCTGGTACAATACCGGCGATGTGGTTACGGTGGATGACGATGGATTTATTACCATTACCGACCGGCTGGGACGGTTCAGCAAGATTGCCGGCGAGATGATTTCGCATACGACCATCGAGGAAGTCTGTTTGAAGGGGCTGGAGATGCAGGATCAGGTTGTCGCGGTAACGAGTATTCCGGATGAGAAAAAAGGCGAACAGATTGTGGTGCTATATGCGCAGTCCGTGGTGCAGGGCGATAAGCTGTTTGAGATTGTCAGCCAAAGCGAATTGCCGAACCTTGCCAAGCCCAGACGGGAAAACTTTATCGCCGTTGATGATATCCCGCTGCTTGGTTCGGGCAAGATGGATTTGCGGAAATTGAAAGCGATAGCGATGGAGAAGAAAATTAAAGATTAAAAGTTAAAAATCAAAAATATAAATCAAAAATTTAAAATGAGTGTACTATCGTAAGATAGCTGAAAAATTTTTAAAATGGCAAAGACCGATGGTTGCGAATTATTAACGGATGGATTCTATTTGATTTTTAATTTTTATTTTTACTTTTTTATATTTTATTTTTGATATTGGCTGCGATGGGATTTGAATATCGAGAGAAGCGACTGTGAATAGCAAAAGCAACAGCATATTGCAGAAAGGGTGCATATGAGTGAGTTTGAAGGGATTTTGATTTTATTGGGAGTGGGGCTGGCGATCAGCGGGCCGGCGGCGTTTATTATGGCGTTGATCAGTTTGACGAAGTCCAACCAGCTTAAGGCGGAATTGGAACGGCTCCAGTTTGAATTGACTCGGCAGCGGTATCGTACGGATTATGTACCGCCGGAAAAACCTGCGGAAGTGAAAATTCCGGAGCCGGTCAAGGCGTCTCCGCCGGATGAATTGCGGTTTGCGGAACCTGTTGAGTTGGATAAGCCCCTCCCCGCGCAGCAGCCGGAGATTCAGGAGCCGGCCGTCTCAGTTCCGACGCCCGCAGAGATTCCCATTAAGCCGAAACCTTTTACTTTGCCGACTGAACAATTTATCCCTCGGCAGACCGCATCGCATGAAGGGCTGGAGTCGCGTATCGGGACACGGTGGCTGCTGACGGCGGGAATCATCACGGTGATTATCGCGGTGATTTTCTTTTTGAAGTATGCCTTTGACAATCACTGGCTTGAGCCGCGGGCAAGGGTTATTCTTGCGGTGGTGGGCGGCATTATCGCCTTAATTGTCGGGGAGTTCACCCGGCGGCGCGGCTATGACATCGTCGCCAAGGGTGTTACGGCGCTGGGGTTTGGGATTCTCTATGCGGCGGTGTTTTCGGCGTATAAACTGCACGGCCTGATTGAGCCAGAGACGGCGTTTGGATTGGCGATAGCGATTACCGCCGGGGCGATGGCGTATGCGGTCGGACTCAATGAAATACTCATCGCGTTTCTGTCGCTGCTGGGCGGCTACTTAACGCCGATATTGGTTACAACCGGGAAGAATACGCCCAATATATTGTTTGGTTACCTGCTGATCCTGGGGTCCGGCGCGATGATTTGCGCGGCATTTCGGCGGTGGCGGGCGATCAATATTCTGTCATTTATCGGTACCTTTTTGCTTTATACGATGTGGTTCGAGAATTTTATCCGGCCGATTATGCCCTATGCGGATGCGCACCCGACCCGATTTTTTGTTGCGGAGCTGTGGCTGTGGGTATTCTTCGCTTTGTACCTGATTATGCCCGTCCTGCATAGCCTGGTGCGTAAGGTGCAGTCGCAGGAAGAAGATATCCTGCTGACACTGACCAACGGCATCGCGACGTTTTATTATCTGTGGACGATGCTGTTTCAGGGGTATCGCAACTGGCTGGCGGCGGAAACGGCAGTTCTTGGCGCAGCGTATCTTGCTGTGATGGCGATAGCGTATTTCCGGAATTCAACCGACAACAAGATGCGGGCGGTACTGCTGGTTATCGGCTTATCCTTTATTACCGGTGCGATGGGGCTGTATTTCAAGGCCTACGCACTGCCGATGTCGTTTGTGATCGAAGGTCTGGTGCTCACGACGGCGGGGCTGTGGTTTGCCAGCGTCCTGACGCAGGGGGCGGGCTTTATCGCGTTCGGACTTGCGGTGATTCGGCTGCTTACGTTACTGCCGCTGCATGAGGGCGGCTTTCGCCCGATTTTCAATGGGCCGTTTGGGTCGTGGATATTTGCGGCGGCCGGGCTTTTCGTCTGTCACTGGTTCTATCGATTCAAAAAAGAACAAAATCCCGAACTGTGCCGGTCGTTGAGCGAACTGATGTTTATCGCCGCGGCGGGCGTTGCGGCGGGGGCGGGCATCCTCGAATGGCATTGCCACTGGAACTACAACACCTCGATTAGCGATACTCTGGCGGATGCTAAAACGGTGCAGGGTGTTCTATATGCTCTAAGCATAGTGGTTGTGCTGGTCTTGCTGAGGCCATTTAGCCCGGATGGTCCGTTCTGTCGGGTCGCTTCGGCAGCGGCCGCCGTGATTGTCAGTTTGCTTGCGGTTTTTTCGATTGAATTGCTCTATCCTTCGGCATTTTGGATGGTATTCAATGCCGGCTTTGCCGCCCAGTTTGCGGCGGTTGCGGCGATCTTCATCGCGGCGATGCTGTATCGCCGAAAGACGCACGCCGATGATCTTAGTCCGAAGTGGTATCAGTCAATGGCGCTGATTGGCGTGGTCGTGCTGTGGGCAGTTCTCAGTGAACAGCTTTATACCTATTGGTATTGCCAGAATGAATACGGCCTTGGTGTTCTCAACTGGAAATTTAAAGCCAATCTGAGCCTGTCGCTGCTGTGGGCGGCGTATGCCTCGGCAATGTTGATTGTTGGTTTCTGGAAGTGGCTGACGGTGATGCGGTTTTTGGCGCTGGGGCTTTTCGGTCTGCTCCTGCTGAAAATCTTTATCGTGGATATGGCAACGGTCAAAAGCATCTACCGCATTCTGGCGTTTATGGCAACAGGCCTGACGCTGGTGGGCGTATCGTACTGGTACCAATTCCTAAAAAAACAGGGCTTCTTTGAGGCGATGGAAAATAAGCAGGAGCAGCATGTGTAATGCGAATATCTTTAACTTTTATTAAAAACAAGGATGATTTCAAGGAATATGTGAGAGTGAATGGTGGATGTGAATGCAAAAAATATTTTAACGCCAATTAATAATTCACGGAAAAATTGAAAATGAGTAACTCCAATTGGAAAAATGGTCTTATAGGAGCAATTGCGGCAGGTTTGTGGGCAGTTGTTAGTATTGAAGCAAGATATCTTAATGAGAGTTCTATAATTGTTCGCATTTGGGGTGTCGTAAATAATCCTTTTTTGGAGTTGTATGGTGTAATTTTCCAATACCTATGTGATTATCGTTTTACAGTATATGATGACATGCTGCATAGGTCGTTGGTTTGGATTGGTATATTTGTGTTCATAGGATTTATCCTTGGTCTTTTCATTCCAGCGGTATATCGTCTATTGCGTTCTAAAATCAGTCGTGGAAGGTGGGAGGCCAAGCCATCAGATATCCGTCTATCTTTTATTGTTTTATGCTGGGCGGCTGTTATTGTGTTTATTTTAGGCGGACTCATATTATATCGGAGGTTTGATGGTGTTTGGGGGGACTTTGGGAATGCGACATATTTTCCACCAGCTCTCCTGAACATGCTATTGAGTTTAAGCGTATGCGTTTGGGTAGGAATGATCTTCAGATTCTCAAAACTAAATCGCAAAGAGAAAATTCTTTCTCGTATAAATTTATGTCTCGGAATCATTGCGATATCCATAACCGGCTTGGCATTTGTACCTTATAGCAGTGAAACACTGTGTGACTGCAATCTGAAAATGTTGGGTGGAGCTATAAGGTCTTACGAATTTGACCATCACGAATATCCTTTCTCGATACAATGGAACGACTTGCTCTCATCCTATACAGAGGCAGTGAGGCGTTATGTAACGAAAAACCCAAAGTCTGGTATAATTTATCTTTGCCCAAATGCTGAAGGGGATTTTGATTTTCGTAATAGAACATGTAGTTATGCGATGAATCCTAATGTAGAGCCGAACTCTCCTCCAGAAGTAGTTTTGCTGTTCGAATCCAAATCAGGGTGGAACCAATCTGGCGAAGTAGAGTTGCTTATGCCTGAAAATCATAGCAACCGAGGGTGTAACGTATTATTTAACGATTTGCATGTTGAATTTATTAAAAAAAGCGATTTTTATAAACTTCGATGGGAATAAATTCGACTGAATAAAAGGAGCAGCCAGTCGGGTAGGTCGGGTAACATTTTCGGCAGGCGGGCTGTTGCCCACGCGGAATTGAAAAGAAATAATCGGCAAATTTTTTGACAGAGGACTTGATAAATGCAAATAAAACAACGCAGTGGTTTATATGTCGGTTGGGGCCGAATTCGAACATATATAGTAGTTTTTCTGTGTATAGCCGCCGGCATATACACTATGTTCAAAATAAGTTCCAGGGAAATGTATAAAGTATATATAGAACCGATGGTGTATAAAGAATGTCCTCCTGAAGAAATAATACATGAAATTGAAATCAAATGTGGCCTCTTAATACCTTGGGATGTAAACAATATTCTTGCGGCAAAAAACTTCAGAGATAGTTGGGACGGCTATGAGCGAGATTCGATATTACGGTTTTCTATGAAATCATCTCAGCTTCCTGAATTTATAAAGTCTTTGCCATCGACATTCCGTCAGACAATCTGCCAAAAAGATTATAAACTTGAAGATGATAACCGGGGACCTACTGTAAAAAAACAACCATCCTGGTTTCTGGAACCCATCAATAAGGGAATCATCATTGATGAAATAGACGGTGGCGAGGGAGGATTTGTCGAAACAATTTATATTGATACATCCGATATGAATAGTGTATTAGTATATATAAAGGTGATATATACACGACACTGATGAACACAGATGGCAACTTTCCAGTGGGTAGGATGTTCAAAGCCTATCTACAAGACTATTCGTGTAAATGTATTCCAAACAGAGCTTTTTGAGTTGGCGCAATTAAATGGAAGTTAAAACAATAATGCGATTTGTGATAGCAATAATTTGTACGGCGGCGGCGGGGCTGGCGCAGGCTGAAAATACGATGCGCCAGACGGCGCTGGAGTGGACGCAGAAGGCCGGGCTGGGCAACTGGCTCAATGTCCCGGTTAAGGTTACGATGACGGAGTCCGGCGTTCTGGCCGCCACCGATGAGGGCGTTTATATCGTTCAATACAATCTCGAAACGCCCCAGGTTGCAGCCGAGCCGAATGTGGTGATCGATGCGAGTGTGAAAATTCCTGTGACCGTCGATAAGGCGGTAATTGTTACGCACGGCTGGATTGACAAGGCGCAGCGGGATTGGCCGCAGACGATGGCCGAGGCAATCCGGCAAAAGACCGACCCGAATGAATGGGTTTGCGGCTGCTTCGGCTGGTCGGGCGGGTCGGCGGTGATTACCTCCATCCACGCGGCACGCTATGCCCGCGACATCGCAGGCCCGCGGCTGGCGGCGGCAATTTTGAAACTGCCGACCTCGATCCGGCATATCCATTTAATCGGTCACTCGGCGGGCAGTTGGACGATTGAATCGGCGGCCCGGCGCATCGCCAAAGACTGCCCCGGGACGAGCCTGCATCTGACGTTTCTGGATGCGTATGTGCCGCAGGATTGGGATCCCAATGAGCTTGGCAAGGCGACATCCGACCCGAATCAGCCCGCGGACATCTGGGCGGAGCATTATTACACACGGGATATCACGTATGTCGTGACGCAATTGGATTTGGCCGGGGCGCACAATGTCGATATTACCGCCATTGACCCGCTGGTGGCCGAGCATGAGTTTCCGTACCGCTGGTATCTGGCGACCATTACCGGCGACTACCGCCGCTGGGATGAAAAAGGACACACGGTCGTTAAAACCAACGGCGAGTGCGAATACGGCTTTGCCCGCAGCCGTGAAATGGGGCTGGACAACTGGCAAAAAAGCAAAACCCTCCCCCGCGGCAACCCGGCGGTAAAGATAGAGCCGACAAAATGATTATGGTAGGGTGGGCTATGCCCACGCGGTTTGTCTTACGTTTCCTCTAATAGTTTTTTGCTTCGCAGCAAGTGGTGGTAATGCTGAGCGAAGCGGTGAGCTTCATCCCGGATGTATTGCAGGAGTTTCAGCACTGCTGACGTTGCAGGCAGTTTCAGCGGTCTATCCCGCCCGGC
The DNA here is from genome assembly GCA_964437685.1 of uncultured Pirellulales bacterium. Classification (GTDB taxonomy): domain Bacteria; phylum Planctomycetota; class Phycisphaerae; order Sedimentisphaerales; family Anaerohalosphaeraceae; genus Anaeroglomus. The sequence goes on along the minus strand of CAYTHV010000096.1, from coordinate 218 downwards.
GATAAAAACAATCTCTTCTTTCTTTGCAAGTGACAATAGATTTGGCGTCGGCACATTCATCTGCGCGAAGATTTCCCGTATGGCGTTTAGTTGCCCCAGTCCGCCGTCGATTAGTACCAAATCCGGCCAGAGTTCCTCGCCTGTCGCAGCACGTTTGTATCGCCTGCCGACAATTTCCTGCAGGGATGCGTAGTCGTCCACGCCGGTAACGGTTTTTT
>CAYTHV010000095.1:0-12094 GCA_964437685.1 uncultured Pirellulales bacterium | reverse complement strand
CGGGGTTGACCAACTTATAATCAAAATTACTTCGGTCAAAGCGATAGCCAATCGCTATTATCCTGCCATCCTGCATGAGTAAAGGTTTCAGGCAATCCGAAGTCGGAATGCCGAGAACAGATTTATCATAAAGACGTCCCTGAAGCTTCCAGGTTTCCCCTTGATCCTCCGACTTTGCAATCCATGTTGTTTGATCAACCGATTCAAATGCCTCTCCCATAACAAACAAACCCAGCAGTTTTTCTGAGTTTAATTTCACGACTCCCGGAAAATAACCATGACGACTAACCAGATTCGGTTCAGGGTTTTCGTAGAGCACGCACTGGCTTATTCTCTCAATCGATATCACATTAGACTCCTGTATTTTCAGATGCACTATTTTAAAAATACACCTGTAATCCTCTAAATAACTATGATGATGGATCAAGAATACCATCATAACGCCCTTGCCAGTAAGCCCAAAGCCAGTTCCCCATGGCATCGCCGCTATAATATCGTGTTTTATGCCTGAGTTCAGGCAAAAAACGCTCCGGATCGTCACAATAGGTTAGCCCATCTAAGTCGACAGAACTTAAAATATTGAGAATGACAGGTATCATGGCCTCATCCTGAAGATGGCGATACGCCTGAACTCCGGCGCGTGCCACCATCGTACTCCACCCTGTTCTTGCGCCGGAGATATGCCGGAACCCAATCCAATCCAAAATCCCGATTTCTTCTGTAAAGATCGTAGGGTCAGGCCGCCGAACAGCCTGCGTATCCATATCGACCAGCACTTGTACATACATCTTTCCATCTGGCGATAAAGGTAATTTGCCTTCATGCCACATTTGCTTAACAGATCGTTTCCAATTTTCTGACCAGGGGTTGTGTCTATCATTCAATAGTAAATAATCACACTGCATGACAGACATGGTCAATGCATCAGCCATATGTGCAATCAACCAGGCATTCATTTTCGTTTCGTAAGGAATTGCCGGTACTTGTTTTTCTATCTTTGGCCTTAATTGCTCCTCGGATGGAAATTTATTTACTCCCATCGAAAGCAACCTATTGTACTCATCCTTAAACTTGCAATCCCCCGAGTGTTTATATGCCAGCAGTAATAATGATGTAAATCGTCCGAGCGGCCACTGCATATTTTCAATCGTGTAGTAATTAAATCTATAATCCCGCTTAACCCAAAAACGAACTATGGACGTTATCATCCGGTCGATCTCGGCCTTTTCCTCCTTTTCGGCATATTGATAATAATGATCCATCGACATAACCGCATAAAGCACCTGATCTGTACTGGTCTGTCGAGTAAATTTATTACCATATATTTTTGGAAAAAAACCTTCCTCAAGCTGCTTTCCAATATTATAAATATACTGCAGGGCATTAAAACACCGTTGGGCATTTTTAAGATTTTGTGGGTTCTTTTCGACAGCATAATGATACAGTTGTCCCTGCAAATATGCGCCTGTTGTCATTCCGCAATTTTCATAATTGGCAAACTCAGCAGGAGTAAAACCCGGAACCGTGAAAGGCTTATCTTCTGGGAGGAAAAACGATTCCGTTATCGGACCAGCGGTCTGTTTGTCAAGCAAACTGTAAACAACGCCATTAGGGTCTATGAAATATTTTTCCGCCCAAGCCTCAATTTCAAGGGCGCGTTTTAGTATATTTACGTTATTTTTTTCATATCTCATAAAATGAAACCTTTAAAGTTAATTTCTTGATATTCAAAATCTATCTGACAAACCACCGAACAGCTTTATTAAGGGTAATATCGTTAAATTTCAACGTATATGGATCACACCTGCGATAAACAATCCGCCCATCAGTGCGTGCCATTATCCAGCCGAAGTCCCAATTGTTACTTTTATATCGCATCGGTATATTTGGGCTTACCCTCACCACAGGGTGAGAACCTGCAATAAATAATTTCTGTTCTGTGTAATAATACCCCGGCCCGGCCTGCACGAAAACTTCATGGGACAGAATTTCTTCATCTTTATTTGCTCTCAGTTCATCGCACAGTCCCTTAATCCCGACCTTTATTTCACAACCTGAAGAAAAACAATCGATCAAATCTTTTAACGAACCGGATTTGACTTTACCCTGCTCATCGTGGGCTAATACTTCGCGCCAGCAATCGCCGACATCGTAACGAAATATATCAAAATCATATATAAAGTTTTGGCTTGGGGAATTGGTACCGGAATCAAAATTATCAAGCGTATGATACTTTGGCATATTTTCAGGCCGGGAAAGAGGCGATGCCCCTGGTTTGCCTGCGACAATCCGTCCATCCAGAAAAAGTCTCGCTATCGCCTGACTTGCATCCTGATTGTAGAGAAAAAACGACATCGACGGGCGTGGGCCAAAGCCAACAGGTAATTCGATAGGCTGACGAAGACTCATAATCCCGGAAGCCCAGCAGTCATTAATAACATAAGTTACGGCAAACTCCGCAACCTCGAGAATCCGTTCGTCGCTGTCAGAGGTAACATCGATATGCTGATTATGGAGAAATTCAGTATAAATACGCAGGTCGGCGCCATTTGCGATTGTTTTTAGAAGTTGTTTTTCACTACCGGCGACAATCTGACGTTTTGAATTAAGCTCTAACACGCATTTCCATCTATTCATTATTCTTCCCTATATTTTTGAGCCGACTGATTCCAAAAGGCCTAATACATTGTCATGAAATATCTTTTTTTGTCCCTGGATATCAGGAATAGTTTTTTTAACTCTGGCGATAAATGCCTGCGGGTCATAGCCGGTAAAATCACTTCCAAAAAGCAAGCGATCCGTCCCTAATATCTCCACGGCTTTTTCCAGACGCCCGATGATCAGACCCCCTGCCATTCCGGAGATATCCAAAAACATATTACCGCATTTCGCAACTCTCTTTAAAAACTCATCTTCACCGATATGTGAACAAACAACCCTAAGTTCGGGAAACATCTCAGCCAAATCAACAATTTCAGGCTCGCTATGTATTTGAACGATAAATTTCAACTCCACACATCGTTCAATAAGTTTTATAAAACGTGGATCAGTGTATTTACAGGAGTTTTTTAAAGTATCCATTTTGTAGGTTAGCAACTCACCGGCCCATCGATAACCAAGTTCGTAGAATTTGCTTAACCACTTTAGGGATTCTTCCGGAAAATCCGGATTCATTGCCACCCCTGGATACAAAAAACCCTTGGTCAATGCAGTCATTTCAAGAGCTTCGGCATTACCTTTTTCCAGGTCCTCCCGGGTTTCACTCAGTACTCCGCGCCATGTATTAAAAATAGCTTTTTCAATTCCAGAGCTGCGCAGATAGTTTACTGCTTCCTGGACAGACGAGAAGAAATCATTATGCTTCTCCCAGCCAATGCTGGGCATATGGGTATGAGAATCAATTATCTTAACCTGTTCCATTTTTTCGATTACTCTTTCTCTTTCGAGCAGCAAAGAATGACTGAATTGTACATCCTTGTTTTTATTTCAAAAAGATTAACCAATTACCGTTCGCAGAAATCTGGATGTTTCAACCGCATCACCCAGATTAACCAATTCATGGATTTTCTGTCTATTGGCCTGGACAATCGCATCAAACTTCACAAGCCATTCTATACTTTCGCCGATTGCCCCGGCAGCGTCTTCGCGATACGGGTACTGATCCATACTAAGCCAGCCCTCATATCCGCACCGATCAAGCCAATAAAGCATCTCAATATAACAAACAGAATGAACACTGCCGACGATCATGTCGTCATCCCAGGCCGCGTAGTTATCATTAAAGTGCATGTGCATCAGTCTATCACCCGCACGCTTAGCCAATACAACCGCTTCAGCCACAACTTCGCCTGCATTAAAAGCATGGCCAGTGTCTATCGTAACACCGACATTGTCACATCCCGTTTCCTGAGCAAGCAATAGACTATCAGCCATTCGCGCAAGATAACTGTGCGTACGCGGCTCTTTGGGCTTATATTCAAGGGCAAAACGAATGTCCTTAAATTCGCCGGCAAGGACAGCAATGGCCTCACAAAACCACTGACGCTCCTTTTCATAATCCGCAGTAAGCAGGTAATCATAACCGTCCTGGCCCGGCCAGATATTAAGCAAGTCGCATCCCATCGTTTCTGCAACTTCACACATCTGCCGGGTATAATCTAACGCATATTGGCGGACCTCCGCATCTTTTGAACTGTAACTGCCCTTCCAGAATTTTCTATTTGCAAATAAATCCGGAATAATCGAAACGCATTGAACCTGATTATCGTCAAACGCCTTTTTCATTTCCAATGCGTTTTGGGGTGTCACATCCCAGGTACCCACAAGCTCTATACCTGTGACATGAGGAATTTTGACCGCGTTCTTAAGCATCTCCTTCGAGGTTGGATTTTCCTTGTATCCGCCGCAAAATCGATCACACGTGTTACCAAGATTTCCTAAAATTACAGAATACTTTCTGGCCATAGTTCTTCTCCTGATTAATTTTCCTATATGTTTTTCAACATAATATTTCTGTTTTAAATCCTTAACACTATTATTTGAGTTCGATCATTTGATGGCACTGAAACTCCGGCAACACAAATTCAACCTTGCCACTTTTTGTTGAAAAGTCCAATTTATTACCCTTGGGAACACAGGTTACACTTTTGATTTTTTTAGGAATTTTCAACACCACCTTTATACCATACAATGACATAAATTCTTCAATTATTTCCACATTTCGGATTCCCTTTAAAACATTTGTGGATAATGATTCCATAGCGCCGCCGCGGCTGATCGTGTTGGCATAAAGCAGATGCAAAATGTAACGATCGTGCCTTTTCTGATTCATCAGAGAAACTCGGCCGGTGGAGGGTAAATTAACCTCTATGGTTCGATCCCCCAGTAACGACCCTAACGCCTTTACGATGTATTCTTTATATGCCACTGCGCCCAAATAACGATATATCGAAAAAACCGGATGAGCTAAGTACAGAATATTGCCTTTGCGTACACCACAATCAAAACCTGACGGCTCCGGTCTTGCCGGAGCATGCTGATGGCTGCAAAAATGCTCGCCAGTCCTGTTGAAATACGGGTCATATACATGCCCGAGCGACCGGCCTGTAGTAACTTTGATTCGCTGGCTGGGTATATACATTACCAACGGTGAATCAACAAAAGAGGAGCGATATTCCTGACATGGAAGCACATAGTCCAGCTCGTATTCACTTGCCCCCTGCCAATTTGCTCCTATATCAAAAATGAATCCTTTTTTATCGCCAGACAAGCCGCTCCGGCCAGATAGAAATAGTTTTCCGCCATTTTTCAAATAGTCATTAAGTTTTGTTTTTAATGCTTCATTTATGCGAACCTCATCAGGCAGAACGAGAACTTTATATTTTGAAAAGTCCATTTCACAATCAATGACATCAAAAAGAAAATGGCTTTCAAGCAGAACTCGCGCGGCCCCGGTATCCGGAGAGACGTCTTCCATCGCTACCGTATCCATCAAGTTTGCTGCCTCACAAGACAGGAGTCCAATATCAGCCACGTTTTCCACATTGTCACACCAAGGTTCTTTGGTTTTAACACCCTCATAAGCAGAACCTATCAGCTTATAGGAGCTTAAGTCCATCATTCCAGAGGGGTGAAGTTGATCTCCTATACTGCATTTAGCGCCAAATGCAAGCATCGCCGAACATTCATATTTTAGAGCATTCGGATGTTTATACCCGCCAAACTCGCCCCAACAGGTATGGAATTTACCTGTCATGCCCAGAAAATCGTATGGCAGGTTGATAACATATTTTGCTGACATGGGGAAATGATCGTAGCCCCACCCCCCCGTCGGCAATGATTCCAGTTCCAGGTGACTAAAGTATTTTAAAACATCTCTATCGCCTCGCCGAATATGCCCGCTGTTATGAAAAACCGGCATATTTTCATGCCGATTTTTACATGCGGCGGTTGTTTTGCTATAGTATCTTTCCAATGCCATTTTAGCGCATTTCAGGCGATCCGACTCGATGGCTATATTTAGACCCTTTTCATCCATCCATTCCCGACACCATTTACAACAGCACTGGCCCTGTGAAATAATATCCAGAAATATGCCGTCCGCATCGGGAAACAGCTCAGTCACTTCCTGAATCTGCCGGCAAAGATAGTCAAGATAGGGGCTGTTAAAACACAGCTTATGAAACCCAGCTTCGGCAGCATTCGGGGTCCAGCCGATATACTGACCATTTATTCCTATCTCTCGCCACTCCGTATGTTCCTGAAAAGCCGCATTATCCAGGCCGGCGGATAAATATACCGGTACATTGATGTCCATTTCTTTTGCAGCATCGTATTGAGCTCGAAGCAGATCAAACTTAAGATAGGGATGTTGTTTACCGACTTTGGTATCATAATAACTCCAGCCATGGTGGCATTTCGCGAAACAAGTAATCGAGTTAATGTGTCCAATTTTAAGAGTTTCCTGCCACTGTCTTTTGTCAAAGTGTTCCCCGATATTATCAATCGCCGGCGAAGTATGAAAATCCAAATGAACCTGACGAAATTTCAACTTATACATTGAAGGAATCCTAACGCTATAGATTTAAAATTTTAACGCTGACCAAGCTCGTTGTAAACTTCATTATAGTAGATGGCGTTTTCGACAGGGGTGTTTGGAGGAATATGGTTACCCACTGCCATAAAATAACCGGGACAATGCTTGCCTATCGCCATACAACGCTCAACCTCTGCTCTGATTTGCTCTTTAGTACCATAAAAAAGAACTCGGGTATCCACATTACCGATAAAGACATGTGTTTTTCCGTATTTTTGTGCAATATACGCCATATCCGTACCCGGTTCCATAGCAAAACCGTGAACTCCTGTCTTTGCGATATCATCAATAAACAGAGTATAATCGCCATCCGAGGTAAATAAAACCTTTTTACCGCTGTCCAGCAGAGGATCGATAAATTTTTTATAATTGGGAAAAACATATTGGCGATACCAGTCTGGATGAGCAAACGGCCCGGATGACCATGTAATATCATCATGCACCATAACAACCGGCACATCAGACTGGGCCAATGCATCATAATACTGTTGAATCCACTGGGCATATCGATTGGTGAGTTGACCAAATTTCTCAGGATCCGTTCCCATCGCCATCAGCATCATATCCCAGCCGAATATTTCAATCAGGCCGGAAATACACGTAATATAAGTCCCTGTCATATTCACTGCATCAGCGTCTCGCTGACAGGCATTCTGGTAATGTGCTTCAAAACGGCGAATAAGCTCTTTTTTATCCTTTAGGCCATAGGTTTCTACTGGATCAAAAGCAAGCACTTCTTCGGGAGTTTTAAACGGACAGCTAATCACATTATTATAGTCTGACCCCTCGACGGCCGCATATTCCGCGTGGCCCATCTTGGTGCGAATATTTCCAAATTCATCGCCAAACATCAGCACATCCCAAACAAGATCATAATTCCAAGCCCGACGAAAAGCCTGCTGTGACTTGAATTTGACTTGCTCCGTGCTGTCTGGTCCAACCGTCATGCCGGAAACGGCCTTTACGAGATCCCAGTGCATCTCGGCAGAATATTCCGTACGGGGTACCCGTGGAGGCATTTGCAAATTTATCGCCGACCAGCCATCTGCATATGACATAAGATATAGTTACCTTTCTGTTTACAAAAACATGAATATAAATATTACACGACAAAAGACAACAATTCATTTTTCAATATATTATCCTGTGGATAGCTGCTTCCCAGGTGCTGCCTGAAACTTTCAGCATACTCACAGTCAGCCTGACTCCCTCTCATTTTTGAATGTCTTTTCATAAATTCTACGTATTCATCCATTCCGTGATAAGCCTTCAACCAATCTCTTTGGCTCTTATGGCAACAAAGCATTTTCTCTTTCAAATTAATTACAGATGTAATATTTATATACATTTCAGGATCAATCCGGTTTCCGTATATATCCTTTCCTTCAACAGGATCGACATAATAAAGGTAAGGTATAAAATTATGAGGTAAGGTCCCGGGAGTTTCAACATTCGGTATCCCACAGGCGAAACAGGCCGTACGTACCAATTGCGATGTATTCTCGTGGTCAACATAATAGTCCTGGGGACTGGGAGCAAATACAATTGTCGGTCGGACTTTACGAATAATTTCAATGGTTTTCAGCAATGAGGGCTTATCATACATAACAAATACATCTTCAAGCTCTGTACAATAATAGCTGCCGCCAAGGAATTTTGCTGAGTCAGACGCTTCACTTTTACGAATTTTGCTGATTTCATCTCTGGAATGTGTTATCGAACCACAATCCCCCGGCGTCATTGTTGCAATATGTACATCCCAGCCGGCATTTTTCAACAGAACCAGTGTACCGGCACACATAAATTCACAATCATCCGGATGACATAAGAAAGATAGTGCTGTTTTATTCATCTATTTGCCTTTATTCTATCCTCATTACTATTCCAGCATTTAAGAAGTTTTAACGCATTATCGCGTAATATTAATTTTTTTTCTTCATCACTTATCTCGGCATTATCAATCCGTGCGCGTTGCATCGGTGCAAAATACAGCGGTGTGTCTGTACCATAGAGAATTTTTTCGGCGCCGATTTCTTTTACGCCCCATTCAATTTGCATTGGCATGATATTCGAAGCGCTGGAAGTATCAGTAAACATATTTCCATGCTTTGACTTCTGGATCGCACGAACCTGATGCGTCGGGTCGCCATCCCAGCAGAAACCGTGATGAGCAACAATGAGTGTAACCTCAGGAAAAGCATCGGCATATTTCACAAAATCCTCAGGCAGACTGTTCTTATCGCCACTGTGTGTTAAGACAATCGCCTTAAACCCCGCAGCAAAACTGAAAATAGCTTCGCCGAATTGGTCAATCGGATAGCCATGTTCTTCCGGATGAATCTTTATACCCGCACATCTGGGACACAAGAGCATTTGAGCAGCTTGATCATAAGTCTGAGATTTAAGAGGGTCTACAAGCACCCATTGCATAAACTCTTTTTTTTCATTTACCAGTTTCGCCGTATCTTCATTTCCTTTGACCGGATCCGCACCGCATCTGGGCATCAATCCGACCAAAGGCGAAATGACCGTTAATTCTGTATTGGCTTTTCGTGCTCGCTCAAGTACAAGATCCGGCGCCGCCGACATGAATTCACTTTTCAATAATGAGTCGCGAACGGCAGTTCCGAAGTGAGCATGGAAGTCGATAGCCCGAATATCTTTTACCAAATCCTGCATAAAATTACTCCCCGCGTAACTGGGATTCTGTTAGTTCATTAAGCAATGGTTTACCGTCACAATAACGCTGCAGATTTTGTACGAAGATGTCATAGACCCTCGGGATATAGCTCTGGCAGCCGCCCGAACCGGATATATGCGGTGTCATAATCACATTGGGGAAACGCCACAACGGGTGGTCGGCAGGCATCGGATAGTGGTAATGCGTATCCAACGCGGCACCGGCAATCCAAGGCTCTCGCAGGGCCTTAAGCAGAGCCTCTTCTTGAATCAACGGGCCTCGCGCCGGATTGAGTAAATAGGCGTGACGCGGCAACGCTTTTAGGTGTTCCTCACCGATAATCCCTCTTGTTTTATTTGTCAGAGGCACAGTCATTATCAAAAAATCCAAATCCCGCAAAAATTCCATTTCCTGCCCCGGCAGGAAAGTTTTATCGGGCAGCTTACCCTCTGGATCACCGGTACCCGCTACAACGTAGTAATTTGTTCGTGGGCCAATTGGCTGGGCATCAAAGGCATAAATCTTCATACCAAGATATTTTGCAAGACGTGCAGTTGCTCTGGCTAAGCCGCCGTAACCAAAAAAGCCAACCGTTGAACCGAAAATTTCATACTGAAATCTTTCGGCCGGGTCCCATACGCCTGCTTCTTGATTACGTATCATGCCTCGCAAGTCGCGGCAGAGGTTTACCATCATAGCGATATTCCATTCGGCAATCGGTACATCAAAGGTACCAAGACCATTGCAGACACAAATACCACGCTCGATCAATGGAAGGCCAACCACCTGCGAATAGCCATGAGAACTTAATTGAATAAATTTTAAACAATCAAAATCATTAAAATTAACAGGAGGTATCCCACAGAGCAAAACATCGACACCTTTCATCAGCCTGGGGTCTACCGTATGTTTATAATTGTCAATATCCGGTCCAACCCGAATTTCACTATCGGGATATGCCTGCCTGACCCTGGCCAAAACAGTATCATCTATTTTATTACAAATCAGAATTGTTGGGGTGTTTGTCATAGTCTATTTCCTTACATAAATGTAGCTTTTCCGGGCACGGCGTTCCATTCACCTGAACCGCGGACAAAGGGATATTTTTTCTTGATCTCATCGGTCAGCCGAACACCCAGCCCCGGAACGTCTGGCGGCAGAATGTACCCATCTTTGAACCGATAACCATCAGCATAAATTTCCGTATGCAGTGGACCGGCCAGAGGCGCCAGCTCCAGAATAGCAACATTTGGCGTGGCAAAGGCAGCATGGATATTTTCCATCGTACCAGCCCCGGAACTCCACGAGTGAGTTGCGACACGTTTGTTCTGCTGAGCGAACATATGGGCTATGTCCACAAAGGGACCGATGCCAATATACGAGGCGTCAGGTTGAGCGATATCAAAGGCGTTGGCTTTGGCGAATTGCCAGAATTCCTCACGGGTCGCCAGATTTTCCCCGCCCGCAACAGGGATTGCAGTACTGCGGCACAGTTCGGCATACCCATCCACATTGTTGTAATTCAGCGGTTCTTCAAAAAAGAAAATATCGTAGGGTTCCAAAGCCCGCAGAACGGCTTTGGCAATCCCGACATCCCAGCCCGTAATGCGTTCATCATGCACATTGCCCATATGGCCATCCATACAGATAATAAAATCCTTTCCGATCTGCTGACGAATGGTTTCAAGCTTGTCACATTCCATCTCCACCCACGCCTGAGGAGTTCGACCGGTGAAGACCGTCCTGTCGTCAGCGTTGTACCAGCCTGCAGCAAATTTGGCGGCTCGAAAACCGGCCTTCTGATACCTTTCGATTTTCTGAATTAAGCCCGACCAGGGATAATTGCTGATCGAACCTGTCGCATAACTTAAAAGTTTATCGTGTCGTCGGCCGCCCAGAAGCTGATAAACCGGCTGTTTATCCATCTTTCCCCGAAGATCCCACAAGGCCCCTTCGATTCCCGCCAGCACATTCACACCTATTCCGGATCGCGCCCAGAAATTGGCACAATGGTACATTCGGTCCCACAGCCGACGCGGCTGAATATCGTCATCCTGTAAACCCATCAGAATAGGCTTGAAGAATTCAACGATCTCCGGAACAATTTCCGGAGCATGGTAACCGGTATAGGTCTCTCCTATCCCCACCAATTCCGTATCCGTATGAATTTCGATAAACGCAGCGGATCGAAGTTTGCGAAACACTAATAATGAAGGGTCCCCAGTCAATGGGCCGGTCAACAAAACAGTTTTAATGTCCGTAATTTTCATTTTCATCCTCTATTAAATCGAATGCATGATGCGGATCAGGAAATCTTAAGTTTAACATACCCAATGCCGCTGCCGTTGGGTTGGATACACCAGAATGCCACCAGCACAGTATTGTCAGGCAAAACAGTAACTGACGGTTCGCCAAAGGCAAAATCGGTCCAGTTCGTGCTTTTTCCGGAGGCGCCGTGCTGGGTCGCAATAGCCGCATACCATACAATATCATTTGCCACAGCCAGCCAAACACCCGGTTCGCCATGACGTCGCTGATTGTATACAAACAGTACCTTGCCGTTCGGCAGGGCCGCCACGGCCGCCGATTGCCCCAGGATGAACGTCGAGCGGGTGGGTTCCCAAGTCTGACCTTCGTCTGCAGAGATGGCATAGGCATTGGGGTAATCATTGCCCTCGCCGCGGTGAAGATGCCAAGTCGTTGCCAGCAGGTTGCCGTCCGACAATGGAATCACCCAAGCCTCAGCAATATAGGCATTGTCTTCTTTTACGCGGATGGCAGAGGTGTGACGCCAGGTTTTTCCCTGATCATCGCTGATC
>CAYTHV010000094.1:1825-12098 GCA_964437685.1 uncultured Pirellulales bacterium | reverse complement strand
CGGTATCGGATGCAGGAAATTCAGCGGCGCCATATCCACGTTCAATTCTCGAATTTGCATCGCCATATCGATTCGATCCTGCTCGGTTTCGCCGATGCCGAAAAGCCCGCCGGCACAAACGCCCAACCCGGCATTGACAGAAGCCTTGATCGTGTTGATCCGGTCGTCGTAAGTGTGCGTGCTGACAATTTTTCCAAAGTGATTGCGCGACGTTTCTAAATTATGGTTATAGCGTTTCATCCCGGCTTTGGCCAACCGCATAAGCTGGGCTTCATTTAAAATCCCAAACCCGCCGCAAACGTGAATGCCGATTTCGCGGGTAATCTGCTCGATCAGCCGCTCTAAGCGAGCCAGTTCTTTTTCGCTGACCGCCCTGCCGCTATAGACAATTCCGAAATGCGGCACGCCCTTTTGCTTTGCCTCGCGCGCTCCGGCCAGAATTTCCTCATCGCTAAGCACTTTAGGCTTCTTATCAATGTATGTATTGTATCGCACAGACTGGGCACAAAACGCGCAATCCTGATCACACCCGCCGAGTCGGCCCGGCACAATCGAACATATCTGAATCTTCTCGCCGAAGTACCTCTTGCGTATCGCGTTGGCCCAGTACAGTAGATCGTCCGGACACTGGCAGCTTTCCTTGCACAATGTCTCAATCTCCGGCCGCTCGATAAAACCGCCGTCCAAAACTTTCGCCGCACTCTTTTCAATCGTCTTATTCATCATATCTTAAGATTCACTCACTATGGTTTCTGTCTTTTGTTCAATCCATTCGGCCAGCGGCTGCGCAACGCTGCGAAATACATCCGCCGACAAATACACTGTCCGCCACCGCGGACTTCTCCGCCTCATCGCCTTCTGGTAGTCATCCAGCAAAACCAGCAGAAAAACAAAACGCCGCCCCTCAAACACCATCACCTCAACTCCATCGGTTTCCACATCCACCTGTGTCAACTGATAGGCAAAGATAAATCCTGCCTGCGTCCATTCCCGGTCGGCCATCGCTTTTCGCCAGGCCTCCAGTCCTCGAACATCATCCTCCGTCACCCAGGTTTGCACCCCCTTTAAACCCACCAGGCTGGCTCCGCGAAAAAGCCGCCCTTTCACATCCGCCAGCAAAAGTCCTGCGGGCGTACTAATCGCAAAATCAAAACTTTTCACCCGGCGGCATTTAAACTCCCGCCGTCGGCTCTGATCCACCGCCCGATACGGAATCCGCCGCTCTCTCAGCCACGCTTCAAAGGCCCGCTCATAAATATTGAGCATTTTTTCCATTTACACCGCTCCTTCTTCCAAATTTTCGCCCTATTTTATCAAGAGTAACCCCATAAGCAACCCAAAAACAGAGTGTAGACAATCCGCTTTAGAGTTGCAGGATATGGCGTTTGCGGATAAAATATGGCCGGTTCAGTCAAAATAAGCCTCTGAAACTGAACTTTTCGACAATGAGGCGGCAACAGGATATAATATGTTGGTAATTATCGATTATGGCGTAGGCAATGTGCGGAGCGTAACTAATGCGTTTCGGCACATCGGGGCGGATATCAGCGTCAGCTGTAAATCTGACGACATCCGCAACGCAAAAGGGCTGATCTTGCCCGGCGTCGGAGCCAGCGGCTATGCGATGGAAAAAATCGCTCCGATTGCAGACCTGATTTGCGAACAGGCAAAAGCAGGAAAACCACTGCTGGGAATCTGTCTGGGCTATCAAATTCTCTTTGATGAAAGTCTGGAAATGGGACGGTATCAATGCCTCGGTCTGATTGGCGGCTCGGTTGTACCGGTCCCGCCGGGGCGAACCATCCCGCACATGGGCTGGAATTTTGTTGAACCGGCGGCGGGAATGCGGCTGTTCAGCGGCATGGAAAAAGGCAAACACTTCGCATTCGCCCACTCATTTTATGCCGATGTGCGGGATGACAAAGCAAAAGTTGCAATCACCGAATACGAAGGCGTCAATCTGACCGCGGCTGTCGAAAAAGACAATATCTTCGGCGTACAGTTCCACCCCGAAAAAAGCGGCGGCGACGGCCTGAACGTATTACGCAACTTTATTAAAATTTGCGGCTCAGTCTGACGCCGTCAGGCCGTGGCGATTTCTATCAACTATAAACTATTGACTATAAACTTTTTACTAAGAACTAAGAACTTTCTATGTTAACAAAACGCATCATACCGTGTCTGGATGTGAAAGATAACCGCGTCGTCAAGGGTGTTAATTTCATCAATCTGCGGGACGCCGGCGATCCGGTCGAACTGGGCGCCCGCTACAGCGCCGAAGGCGCAGACGAACTGGTGTTTCTGGATATCACAGCCACCATCCGCTCGAAGAAAACCATTGTCGAACTGGTTGAAAAAGTCGCGGCCAATGTCTTTATCCCCTTTACCGTTGGCGGCGGCATCAGTACCGCTGACGAAATCGGACTGCTCCTGCGCAGCGGCGCGGATAAATGCTCGATCAATACCGCCGCGGTGAAAAATCCGGATGTGCTGCGTGAATCCGCCGAGAGGTTCGGCGCCCAATGCGTGGTATTGGCCATCGACGCCCGTAAAGACCTGAGCAGAAAAGATAAATGGGTCGTCTGCGTCAAGGCGGGAACCGAACGAACGGAAATCGACGCGGTCGAATGGGCAATGCGAGCAGAAAAACTCGGCGCCGGTGAAATCCTTCTAACCAGTATGGATGCCGACGGCACACAGGCCGGCTATGACATCCCGCTAACCCGTGCAGTCGCCGAAGCGGTCAATATTCCCGTCATCGCCTCCGGCGGCGCAGGCACACTCGAATCGCTCCACGACGTATTGGATCGCGGCAAAGCATCCGCCGTCCTTGCTGCATCTATCTTTCACTACGGCACTTATACCGTCAAGCAGACCAAAGATTTCCTCGCTGCCAAAGGCGTTCCCGTTCGCCCAGCATAGAAATTCTCTATTGAGTTCAAAAAAAATGGGCGGGGTCAAACCCGCCCTTATTAAATCTTTAATTTCTTACAAAACTATCTTTCGACCGGTCTTTGCTGACTTATAGCAGGCTTCCAGGACTTTCTGACTCTGCACACCGATTTTTGCATTATTCGACGGCTGGCGTTTTTCAAGAATCGCAGCACTGAATTCCTCGATCTCTGCTTTATACGTATTCACCGGTGTCGGCGCAATCACGAGCGATTCACTATTCGACCGTGCCTGCTGGGCATCATAACCACTGGAACCGCCTTCGAGATATGCCGTCATTTCACCGGCTACGCCCTGACCGATTGTCCCTTTGGCCAGAATGCTGCCTTGGGAACCATAAAGCTCAAGGATATTCTTGCTGCTGTTGTCGGGAATGCAGAAGAACGTATCCACCGTACCCACAGCACCATTCTTAAACTCCAGCATCGCAACTGCGCTATCTTCCGATTTATACTTATGAACGCGATTGCGGACCATACACGCAACACTCTTAACCGGTCCAAAGAACATTTCCAGCAAATCAATGCAATGTCCGCCCATATCCATCAGCGAACCCCCGCCGCCCTGTGCCGGATCCTGCCGCCAGGCCCCTTTTATCGGCGGATACCAGCAGGAAAGCTGAGCGCGTCCATAAACAGGTTTTCCAAGTTTGCCATCCTGAATCAATTGCAGCGCCGCTTTGTGCTGAGCAAGAAAACGCATCATAAAAGCCGTACCCAGATAGACCCTCGCCTTTTTGCAGGCATCGATCATCTTTTGCGTTTCTTTAACTTTCATCCCCAGCGGTTTTTCGCACAGTACATGCTTTTTCGCCGCGGCACAGGCCATGACCTGTTCGCAATGCATATTCGCCGGCGTGGCAATGTATACCGCCTGAATATCGGATGCGAGCAATTCATCAATGCTGGCAGCCGCAGTTGCGCCGAATTGCCGGGCAACCTCGGCATTCGCTACCGCATTAATATCATAAACGGCTGCCAATTCCGCGTTACCCGCCGCCATAATACCTTCGGGTATCGTCCGCCGTCGCGCAATACCGCCGGAACCTAAGACACCCCATTTCACTTTGTCCATGTTTTCACCTCGTCGTTTTTATGTTCTTGTCAGTTTTATTCGGTAAATAATTACAGACCTCTTTTGAGTTCACCAACCGATTCGATAACTGCATCGGCCATATATTTCAGTTGTTCTTTGCTGAAATCATACAACGGCAAATGTGTGAAACGATGCTGGAACGCCTCTTCCGCAACAGGACAGGATTTTTCAATCGCTTCGGTATCGTATCCAAGCTGCTTCATAATACTGAATTTATACAAGGGCGCAAAATGCGGAATTTGAGTAATGCCTCGTTCGGAAAGCTTCTTCTTTAAATCCTGAATATCGGCTCCCAGTTTATCCGGCTCGACCTGCAAAAGATAAAGGTGATAAGTCGCCTTGATCTTTGCCGTATCCAGCAATTGCGGAACAATTTCCGGAATCGAGCTAAACCGTTTAGTCAGATATTCCGCCGCCCGCTTACGTTTCGCGATGATTTTGGTGTTCTTTTTAAATTGCTGCAAGAGGCACAGCGCCTGGATTTCTGTTGACGAATAATTTCCAGTCGCAAAATAACCGTCTTTACCCTTAAGCGCCGTTACATCATAAAGCCAGTTCTGAATTTTTTTGGACAGGTCAAGACCGGCAAATCGCGCCATATTAAATTGTTCGCCGTATTGCGAATTGCTCACAAGAAGACCGCCTTCGCCGAACGATGTGATGTTTTTGACCTCATGAAAACTAAAGGCTCCGAAGTCGCCGATTGTTCCGAGCATTTTGCCATTGTATTGACCGCCGAATGCATGGGCAGCGTCTTCAATCACAGTAATATTATGTTTTTTCGCCATTTTCATAATGGGCGCCATATCCACCGGATAGCCGCCGATATGCACCGGCATGATCACTTTTGTCCTTTTGGTGATCTTGCGCTCAACGTCTTTGGGGTCGAGATTGACCGTCCTTTTATCAACATCCGCCAATACCACTTTCGCCCCGATACTCAGCGGGTACAGCATGGTGGCAATAAATGTGATCGCGGGGATAATGATTTCATCGCCGGGGCCAAGCCCTGCAAACCGATTGGCTATCTCAAAACCAGCGGTCGCGTTGGTCAGAAAAGATGCGTATTTTGCCTTAAGAATCTGACACGCTTTGGACTCAACTTCTTTGACATTGCCGCCAAGCGAAAGTTTGGTCGCCCCCGCAGACAGGCTGCATAAACCGGCCAAATCTTTTTTGATCGCGGCAAGCTGTTTTTGATACGGTGCCGACTTGCCGGCTTTAGGCGGGCATAGAAATCTCACCATCTCAAAAATTTCCTGATTGCCCAGTCTCTCACCCACTGCATTCCATGCAATTTTCGATGGACCGGTATTGTACCTAAAATCGGATAAACTTGTTTTTGCCATAATAAACTCCTTAAAAAAAGACAAACAGCTTGACTTTTCAGAACATAAATTGTATTTTATCAAAATAACACGTTTTTAATTGTAATAAAAAGGCTATTAATTTGTCAATGGATAAATTAAAAATAAAAAAAATCGTTCAAAATGGTACTCAAAGTACGCTCTTAAAAGCAGTTAGAGACAATTTCCCTGTATCCCGTTCAGGCATTGCCGCCCTTACCGGCCAGACTCACGCCGCCATTTCCCGTTCAACCGCCGCCCTATTGTCCAAAAACATCCTCATCGAAGACGGCGGCACAGACACCAGCGGCCCCCGCCGAAAACGCGGATTACGGCTCAATCCTGATTACGGATATGTCATCGGTATTGAATACGGGCCGGATGGCTTCGAAGCCGTTGCGATGAATACGGCATATCACCCCATCGCTAAATCGTCCCAAAACATTGACCTTGCCAATCACGACCAAAAAGAGATACTTGAGCTAATCTGTTCCGCGATTAAAAATCTGCAAAAAGAAGTTAAAATTCCCCTCTCGCAGTGCTTCGGAATCGCAGCCGTCGATCCCGGCCTCATAGACGACGATACAGGCGTAAGCGTTCTGGCGACAACCATGGAACGCTGGAACAATGTACCTGTCGTAAGTACCATTGAAGAACAGCTCAGGCTGCCTGTATTGCTGCTGGGCACCAGCACCGCGAAAATTCTTGCGGTGGATCGTCTCGAACTCAATAACAGTATTGCCAACCTGCTTTATATCGAATACGGCAAAGGCATCGCCTGCGGCATGAAACTCAACAACACCTACATCTCCGGTCAGGGACATCTGGCCGGAGAATTGGGGCACTTACCCCTCAGCGATTCACAAGCCGTCTGCCGCTGCGGCGGCGTAGGCTGCCTTGAAGCGGTAGCAAGTCTGACAGCGCTGGCAAAAACAGCCGCAACAGCCATCGAAAGCAGCAACAGCAGCCTTATGCAAAAAAAGGATTTATCCGGAATGGATGTCCTGAGAGCTGCCGCACAGCACGACAAACTCGCATCACGCATCGTGGATGAGGCGTTTGAACGGCTTGGCGCCGCCGTGGCAGGCTTAGTCAATATCTTAAGCCCCAAAATGGTTCTCTTCGATAGCGTTATCAGTCAAGCCGTCTTGATGCGGTCGCTGCAAAAAACTATCCTGGCCTCGCATCAGCGACAGCTCGAAATACGTATCAGTTCGCTTGCATCACACATCGGCGCCCAGGGCGGCGCCGCAGCCATCTTGGATGCCTGCTTGACCGCATAAAAAAAGCCGCAGTCTTTCAAGGCCGCGGCTTACTTTTATTCTTCCACCAGGTTGACCCATTTAAGAGTCTTTCGCCTGGAATCGATCTTCAGCGTTTTTATCTCGAACGCTCCCAGCTCAACCTTAACTTTTTTATTCAGGACCGGAAGACGTAAAACCGTCTTGCGAGGTTTGCCCGTCGGCTCAAAAAGACGAATGATTGTACTTCGTCCATCCGCAGAAGATTTGATCGCCGAGATCTGAACGACGCTGTCTTCAAGGATCGCTAAAGACTTTGCCTTTTTGCCGAGGCCCGATGGATAAAAGGACAACGCGAATGGCTTTTCATTTTTCGCCAGAGCCTCCCGGTCGATCTTTTCCAGCCTGCCGCCGACAGTCCCTGCATTGAACCAGAATCGAAAGACCCTTTCGCCCTGATCAATACGCGGGCTGTAGCATGTTGTATTCAGCACTTCTTTTTTCTCGATAGGATGACCGGAATAAACCGGCGAACGAAGCAAGGTCAGCCTTAGCCCCTTGTCTGAAAAGTCCGAACCGTAGATGCCGTCATTAATGCACGTCAATGCCTTGTTATCTTTCCTGCTGACCACGGACGCCCATTTTTGCGACACCGCTTCCTGCCCGTCACAGGGCAATTCGGATACACCGAAAGCAACCTGCCCCAGATATTTCGGCTGGGAATACGAAACCGGTATCGAAAATTTGAGCATCCGATCCTTTTGATTCCACAATACGCGTACCTCGACTTCAACTTCCGTTCCAATCCTGGGCAGCTTATATCGCTGGCAAATAAACGATTCCTCAAAACCCATCACCACTTCAACCACGCTGCGTACCGGGCCATCCTCGATAACCCGCACAGAATCAATTTTATGCTTGAGTCCCGAAAATTTGCTTCCCGCCTCTCGGCTGAGCAATTTGAATTTGCCGACCTGTTTTGGGAAACTCGTTACGGTCATTCCCCACGGATCCTCATTATCCTGCATGACAATCGGACAAAACGCGGCAGGCGCAACAAAATCGACGCCATTGACGCGGTAACGATCCACAAGCCCTGTTTTGGCATTAATCACAAAATCAAGCTCTTTGGTCTTGAAATGCACTTTACCATTCTTGACCTTCAACGCCGCCGCCGGTTTTTTAGCAATCTCCGTGATCGTGCAGTCAAAACGGTTCATCTGTGACGCTTCCAGTTCGGCCGCAAATATAACTCGTTTACGCCAATCGATCGGCAGATTACTCAGTTCACGCTCGACCTGCGTCGGAATCGCAACACCGTCCTGATACACCTGTACATTATTCCACGTCCCGGTATTGTTGAAATCAGCCAGGTTAAATTCGCACTCGACAATCGTTTTAACCTTATAAGGGTGCGGATTATAAACCAAAATTGGAATCTGGCCTTCCGCAACCTTACGCTGTCCGCGCGACAAAGCAAAAAATGCCCGCGCTTTGACATTACCTACATTTTCAAGCCCTCGGAACATCTTTCGCAGGGACGCTTCTTCGACAGACTGAATAGACGAGCCCGGCAAAATATCATGAAACTGACCGAACATCAAATCCTCAGACGCCTGATTCAATTCCTCGCCGGGGTAGTCCATACCTCCGCTCAAAACGGCGGCGGCGGCCATTTTTTCGACCATGTAAAGTTCATTTTCAAGCAGGCGGTGCGTCTGCTTAACCCGGATCATCGACGTATAGCAGCCCACGCCCCACGGATTTAAATCCGCCTGCCAGCGGGGAAGCTGTTTTTTATGTTTGGTTAATTCACTGAAATACCGTTGCGGCGTCGAATGCAGAATGTCCACATCCTTACGCTCCTTGATCATCTTGTCGACTTCTTTCAGGTCATACCGGGACGGTCCGCCGCCATGATTACCGACGCCCCACAGCAGGCAAAAGACATCCTTATCGGGAGCTTCGGCGATACGTTGTTCCAAAACCGGCCGCGCCTTGCCGAAAGGCGTATTATACCAGCCCAGAAAACGGGTCGCCAGCACTTCAGAGCCATCATAGCCGACCCACACGAATTGGTGGTCGGGCAGTTTTACTTCCACTTGCGGCCTGCCGAACAGGTACGAATCGAACCCGCTTTTGGCCATGATCTGCACCAGCCCGCGGGTATGCCCGAAGGGGTCAAAATTGATGGCGGTGTTGACTTTAACGCCGAATTTGTTCTTAAAATACATCTTGCCGGCCAGAATCTGGCGAACAAACGATTCGCCGCTGGGCATATTGCAGTCCGGCTGAAGATACCACCCGCCCATGATATTCCACTTACCCGCCTTGACCTGCGTTTGAATCCGCTTGAACAATTCCGGCTCATATTCCTCGACCCACTTGTAAAGGACCGCTTCATTATGATTAAACACAAAGGCCTTGTTTGCTTCGCATAACTCGACCGCCGTTCGGAATGTTGATATCGCCTCCGCGGCGCCCTCCTGCCATTCCCAAAGCCACACAGGATCAAGGTGAGCGTTACATATTAAATGCACACGTTTTTTGCCAGTACTCATTTAAACCACCATATCAATATAAAAATTAGCTATAAATACGTTTATTCTATCGGCTTACGCACCCGACCAGAGAACTCTTTTTCAGGAGATTCCAGAATTACATTGGAGCGGAAAAATAATACCGTGATTACAGTGTCCGCCAGGATGAATCTTTCGAGGAACCCGAAAATCCTAATGAGAGACAATTTTACACCCACCTCCCCAACCGAACAAGACATTTTTTTGCCTGAAATGGAAAATCAAAATTGGGTTTGTTTTTCCAATTGGATGTTGAAAATTCAGATTGTGCATCAGGTATTGCAGAGTAGTCGAAATAGACACTTGGACGGTACTCAGAACTCCTGGCTAATTAAACCGTTTATTTCATGCTCTGATCTGGCAATTCATGATAGGAATGCTGAATGCGATCTCCCGAGACATTCACCACACAATACCCCAATGAACTGTCACCCAATGCTTTACCGCACGAACCGGTGACAACCAGCTCTATGTTCTCCAGCTTTACAATCTTGTTTTGATGCAGGTGGCCTGAAAAAACTATGTCAACATGATGAGCCTTGAAAAGCTCGATCAATTCATTACGCATAGAAAACGGAAAATTAAAATATTCTTCTGCCTCATTCATATCATTCAGGACAAGCGGGTGATGTAAAAACACAAATTTATGAACATAATTTTTCTGATCTGAATCCGACAAGGTCCGCTTGAGCCACTCTGTCTGCTCAATACTCCAGGCAGCGAGTTTATCCCCGGCGTCTTTCAACGAGGTTGACTCTAAAACGATAAACAGGCTGTTTTCGTGCTCGAATGAATAGTAAAGCCTGCCAAAATAGTTTTCATATAATTTTATGGATTCCGCAGTAAATTCAGCGCCGACATCATGATTTCCGGCGACATGGTAAAGCTTGATAGCCGCATCCAGTTTCTTTGCCTGTTCCAAATAGGCCTCAATTGCTTTTTTATCACCGGCCTGATGAATCATATCGCCGCAAACGATCATAAAATCGGGTCTTATTTTATTCACTTCTTCTATGGTCTGCTGCCACCTATGATATTTGCTGGAGGATATAATTTAAAA
>CAYTHV010000094.1:0-1815 GCA_964437685.1 uncultured Pirellulales bacterium | reverse complement strand
TGGTCTGCTGCCAGTTTTCAGCCGTCCCCCAGAATAACTGAGGATCCGACGCGACAACAAACTGATACCCGTCGGCATAGCTTTCCGAACAAGGATTTTGGTTTTGACTGCACCCTGCCAGGCTGAGTAAAACAACCGCTAATATTTTAACAAACCATCGCATTTTTATACACCTCAAAAAAGGATACATTGAGCTATCGAAACAGCCGCAACCTCACAATAGAACTTGACACTTTTGATTATTTTTTTTGATCTGCATAACGTTTAACACGGTTGCCCGCGGTGATCGCATGTGCAAGCATATGTTCCACGTTGCACTGGCGTTCGCAGATTTGTCCATGTTCATAACTTGCGGCTTGGGTCATACGCTGATAGGTACAGGTTTTAAGAAATTTACCCACCCACACACCCCCGGTATAGCGGGCTGCGCGGCTGGTAGGCAGAATATGATTGGTGCCGATGGATTTATCGCCATAGGCGACGGTCGTTTCTTCGCCGATAAAAAGGGACCCGTAGTTAGTCAGCTTATCCGTATAATACGCAAGGTTCTGCGTATGAATTTCCAGATGTTCCGGGGCATACTGATCGCTCAGCTTGATCGCTTCATCATCATTATCCGCGACATAGACAATGCCGTTATGTGCCCAGGAAACTTCGGCGATTTCACGGGTGGGCAGGACTTTAAGCTGCTTTTCGACTTCTCCGATTGTTTTGCGTGCAAAATCCTCGCTCAGGCAGATCAGGCAAATCCCGCTGTTGGGGTCGTGTTCCGCCTGTCCAAGCAGGTCGCAGGCGACCAGTGCCGGATCCGCTTGATTGTCGGCGATAATAAGGATCTCGGTTGGGCCGGCCAGCAGGTCAATACCGCACCTGCCGAATAACTGCCTTTTCGCTTCGGCGACGAACTTATTGCCTGCCCCGCAAAGGATATCCGCCGGTTCCACGCCGCCAAGACCAAATGCCATCATCGCAAACGCGGGAACTCCGCCTACCACCAGCACGCGGTCAGCGCCGGCCTTTTTCATCGCGTTAATGGTCGCCGGATAATAGCCCTGTCCCTTCACAGGAGGGGTACAGGCTGCAACCGTTTTCACGCCGGCGACTTTTGCCGGAATAATGCTCATCTGCGCAGACCCGAACATGGGATATCGCCCGCCCGGAATATAACTTCCAACGGTATTGACGGGAATATGCTTATGCCCAAGTATCACACCGGGCATGATTTCGGTTTCCAGCGGCAGCATCGTCTTCAACTGCATCTGGGCGAACTTGCGAACGTTTTGCTGGCAGTACTCCGTGTCTATCAGAACCTGCTTGTCTAATTTGGATATGGCTTCGTTGATTTGCTTTGGAGTCAGCTCAAAACTGTCAGGATTCCAGTCATCAAATTTCTTGCTGTATTTTCGAACCGCATCCATCCCGTTCTTTTCAAGATCAAGCAGCATTTCCGATACGATTTTGCTGGTCTCAGGATCGTTCTCAAACAGACGATGCCCGCCCTCTTTGATCACTTTCATTTTGATACTCCTTATCATAACAATGGATTAAGGATCGATTTTTTTCGGCAAGTACACCCATACTCATTCGCATCACTTAAGAGGATGTCGCTTTCATCGCAATCTAACGTCTCCGTTTTCAGACATACTTTACCCCCATCCCCTGTTTCTTACAAGACATTTTTCCCCCGCAGAATCCCCTTCTCTGTGCCGTTGGGAATTCAAGCTCCAGCTTGTTTACTCTCCATGCCGCAGGCATTCCGCAACTATCAACTTAAAACTATCAACTATAACCTTTTTATAGCTCTCCCGCTTTTCA
>CAYTHV010000093.1:969-12320 GCA_964437685.1 uncultured Pirellulales bacterium | reverse complement strand
TGCAGATTTCAATACAATTGCAGGTGGTGCTTCCCTGAACGTACACCATGTTAACGCAACTACCGCTGAAATAATTATACAGGCTCATCAGACATTGCGCAATTTATCCCTTAAATTTCCATTGGATAAATTTAAGACTTCTCCGACGATAATTACAGATAATATCATAGCCGGTAAAGATCTTCAGCTGCCGGTACTGCTCATTGCCCCCGATTTTGGACACTGCCGAATTGAACTTTTGACAAATCAGAAAGCCGTTATTCGATTCACCGGAGATCGCGACTGGGCAAATTATAAGGGGCGTGTAGATTTTGAAATAGCATTCACCGAGCCTGTACCCGTTAACGATGAAGTGGCAATTAAATTTTCAGTACCTGAATTTTCCAACGCGCATGGCATTGCATCTGAATATTGGAAAGTAATCAGAAGGCCGCTGCTCGGCGTTATACAGGCTTCGGCATATTGGACGGGAGATAACGTAGTGACAATGCCCGGATTGCTGGCTAATAATTCTTTAAGTGATCCGGCGGGGTGTAGTTACAACTTTTATACATTTCCATTTGTTTTTGTTCATGAACCTGTAACCGGTTTCACGCCGGATATGCTGATTAAACGCAGTTTGGACTACTGGCTGGAACACCATGCAATGGGTATGGGCAATATGGCAGCCTTTGGCAAGCACGACTTATATCTTCTGACTAACGCGAATTTCACTATGGCTTGCTATTATTATGTGCTGGCGTCGAAAGATTATGCATGGCTTAGAAGCAATATCAAAAAGATTGAACAGATTTCCAATTTTCTGGTGCGAAGAGATATCGATGATGATGGGCTGATCGAATCAATTGGTTCAGGAAATGCCAATACGCTTATCGATCCGGAACGTGCTGATTTTTATCTCGAATTTGTCAACTTTGGGCATAAGAACGCCTATACTAACGTTTTGTGCTACCAGGCATTCAAGGCAATGTCGCTGATGCTGAAAAGATGTGGCTATATCGAAGCAGCTGATTTTTATGCAAAGCGTGCTGATCGTATCAATGCTATTTATGAACGCGTATTCTACAATTCCGAAAATAATTCTATTGTCGGCTGGATAAGCCAGGATGGCAAAAAGCATGATTATATGTTCACCTTTGTGGCCGGACGGGCAGCGGCAGTCGGACTGCTCGCGACTGAAACGACAAAAAAAGTTATGCAGGCACATATTGCGAAACTCGATCATCTGAACTATGAAGCTTATGGCTGGGGAGTGCCAATCAATCTGCTACCAGTGCGAGGAGAGGATATGATACGACCGAGCTTTGATGTGCTTACGGGTAAATTGGGTTCGATTTCAGATATGGATGGAACGATGACATTTCCATGCAAAGGTCAAGGTACGCAGGGTTATAATGGCATAGTGTCACCGACGCTTTCACTGGATTTTCTGCTGGGTTTGCAGGTGGCGGGACTTGATGAGTCATTAAGAAAATTTAAGTCGGCTATTATCGAAAATGCTGTCGCAGGTAAATTTCAAAATGGTATTGTGAATACTGGTGGAAAGGGCATGGAGCATGTGGACTGGAGTGGCAAAGCCAAAGGCTATGAAGGCTATTTGGCCGATAATTATGTTATTCTGACCATTTTTTTCGATAATGCATTAAAGGTATTCAGGGCAGAACAGAATTTGGAATAGTTAAAATGGATATTAGACGAAACAACTGTGATTAAATGATGGGTATAAATATGCCAAAAATGTATTCAGATTATCGCAAATATGGAGTTTTCGAAAAAGGGCAGTTTAGAATTACCCGGCCCGATACGCCGCGGCCATGGATGAATTATATTGGCAATTCTGAATATTGTGTTCGATTTAGTCAAACTGGCGGCGGTGACAGTTTCCATAAGTTTCCACGTGTGAACAATATCACCTTTGCTCACTATGATGACACACCCGAATTTTATGATGACCGTCCTGGCAGATGGGTTTACCTTAGGGATGAGCAGGATGGCCGGATATGGTCACTCAATTGGCAGCCTGTAATGCAAAAGCCTCAGGCGTACTCCTGCATTCATGCACCAGGCTATTCAATTATTAATTCTAGAAACAATGACATCGAATCAAGTCTTCGATTATTTGTTCCACTTGATGATTGCATCGAAATATGGACTGTAATTTTGAAAAACTGTCGCAGCACGGATGCTCGAATCACTGCGTTTCCGTTTGTCGAATGGTTTGTGACAGATGATATCTGTAAATGTGGCTTCTTTGGCACAAATCATGCTCAATTTGACCCCCAGCACAATTTTATTTATTATTGGAATCAGAAAAAGCAATTACCCCAGCAGTATTATTCTGCCTTTATGGCTTCCGATTTTATCCCAGATGGTTATGAACTGAGTCGTCGTGAATTTTTGGGGTTATATGGAACCTATCAGATGCCTGTTACCGTTGTAAAAGGCAGATGTAATGGTAAAACTGTTGATTATGAGCCGATGGTCGGCGTACTCCAAAAATCTTTTGTTTTAAAACCAGATCAGGAATTGGCATTTACCGTTGTAATTGGCTCAGTGCAAGATAAGAATGAAGCTGTTCGTTTAAAAACTAGATATCTTGATCCAAATATAATCAAACAATCCTTTTCAGATTTAACTGTGTACTGGAAAAACAGGCTGGCAACCGCACAGGTCCAGACTCCATCATTGGAGTTTAACCAACTGATCAATACCTGGCTAAAATATCAGGTTCATACTACCAGCTTCTGGGTTCGGCCTGGTGGTGATAAAGGTTTTAGAGATATTTGCCAGGATGCTGAAAACATTCTTCCTTTTGATAGCAATCGAACCAAAGACTTGCTTCTGGAAGCCATGCGTCACCAGTACAAATCCGGCAAAGCGGTTAGACAGTGGTCTCAAACTCCAGGCGGACCTCTGGATACTCGCGATTACCGTGATAGTCCGGTGTGGCTTGCTTATAGTGTCTGTGAGTATGTAAAGGAAACTGGAGACTCAGATTTTCTGAATATCAAAGTGCCTTATCTTGACGGTCTCGAAACAAGTGTTTATGAGCATATCTGTCAGGCGGTTGATTGCCTCTGGAATGATCGTGGTGAGCATGGACTTTCACGTATTGGCTGTGGTGACTGGAATGATGGTCTTGATGAAGTTGGTCTCAAAGATAAAGGTGAAAGTGTCTGGCTCTCAATTGCTTTGGTACGAGGTTTAAATGAGGTCTCATCGCTGGCTGATTTTATAGGCGATTCTGTTGTAGCTCAGAACTATAGCATTAGGGCACAGGAACTAAAAAATATAATCAACAGAATTACATGGGATGGTAATTGGTATATTCGTGCCATCAATGATGATGGTATTGTGCTTGGTACCAACAAAGCGCAAGAAGGCAAGATATTCCTGTTGCCGCAGGCATGGGCAATGCTGGCAGGCGTATCTGATCATAATCAGAATGAGCGGATGATAAAAGCGATTGAAGATATGATGATGACAGATTACGGTCCAATCAAAATTTCACCGACCTATACCAAATATCAGGAAGGCATCGGCAAGATTGCTTACCGGCCAGGTTTCTCTGAGGCTGGTGCGGTTTATATTCATGCGGCGGCGTTTCTTATTGCAGGTCTATGTGAAATTGGCGAGGGAGACAAAGCCTTTGATATTTTTAATCGAATTATACCGACAAATCCTTCAAATCCATCGGATACATCTTGGTCTGAACCATATGCATTAGCTAATTTTTATATGGGACCGCAGACGGTTTGCCCGGGCAGGACGCTTTATGGCTGGCTCACTGCCAGTGGCGGTTGGATGTTCAAAAATGGTTTGGCTCGTATCTGTGGTATACAGCCGACTTATACAGGTCTGGATATCAAACCCTGTTTGCCCAAAGCCTGGTCCCAGATCAACTTAAAAAGATATTTTAGAAATGCATGGTTTAATATTGAAATCAATCAAACAGGTAAAAAAAGTGTAATTGTAAATGGCGAACCGTCCTCATTGCCAATCAAGAACATCCAAAAAGGGGCAACCTATTCTATAGAGGTTACAATATAGTATTGCGAGGTAGTATATGAAAATAAATCCATGGCAGATAGTCTGTAATTCGCATATCCCAGATCCAATTGATGGCTCACCTTTGGGCAATGGCGATCTGGGGGTGATGTTTTGGCCTACACAGCAACGTCTCAATTTCTCATTATGCAAAAGTAATCTTTGGGACACGAGACTAAAAGGTACTGCTAAACAGAGGTCTTTCTTTCCTGCTCCAAATTTTCAAACCATTGAAAAACTTGTTGCTGAAGGAAAATTCGACAAAATTTATGAATTATTTTATAAACAATGTGCCCAAAACCAGTCAAGATGGACACTTATTCCTGCGGGTATGCTTCAAATTCTGCCCAAAGAAGCGGAAATTGAGCTGGCCTTTTGGCGTCAAATACTAGATATGCAGAATGGTCTGGTACACCTTGATTATAAAACGGCTCAGAGGAATGCTCGGTATACTTCTTTAGTCAGCAGTGATTATAATGTTTTAGCCATTGAAATCTCATGCCGGACAAAGCAATTACCGTATATCGTTGATCTGCGGATCGGGCCAAATGGAAGACCCGAAGATTATAAGTTTTCATATAAATCTGATCAAAACTCCATTTACTGCCGCGTGCAAGGGTACGACAACCTCGATTACTATATTGGCTTAAGGATATTAAATGATGGAATCAGGGTCGGAATCGAAAAAGATAGGATATCGGTAAGTTCTCAAAAATCACAAAATAAGGTGGTTGCGTTATTAACAATCGCCAGCAAACTCGATGATAAGCAGCCGCTTGAACTTATGAAAGGAAGACTGGAAAAAGCAGTGGCAGATGGTTTTAAGAAGATTTACAAAAAACATGTTCAGAAATGGCGAACATTCTGGAAAAGCGGCAGCGTTGACATTCCTGACGCGCAAATTCAGCGTCAGCATAATTTGGGCCTCTATCTTCTGGGAAGCTGCTCAAGTCCGAATTGCCAGGCGCCGGGCCTGCAGGGGCTCTGGGCGACCAATCCCAATGGGAGTGGTTGGAATGATTACACCAATGATTTCAATAGTCAGGCTTATTTCTGGCCCGCATTCAAAGCGAATAAGCTGAATTTGCTTAACTCTTATTTTCACACATTCAAACAGATGCTGCCGCAAGTCTGTAGTGATACTAAAAAATATTATAAAATGCGAGGTGCGGCTTATCCGCTATGTTCATCACCCGCTGGCGAAGCTGCGCCGGGATATGTTACTCATTACCATTTTGCTGGTCAGAGCGCTTTTATTGCTCAGAATTATTGGTGGGGGTATCGTTACAGTCGTGATAAGGATTTTCTTAAAAACATTGCTTACCCGGTAATGAAAGAATGCGGCCTGTTTTATCTGGACAGAATTAAAATTGATAAAAAATCCGGAAAAGGAGTTATTGTTGCTAGTACTAGCCCTGAACAAGGTGAAGGCTCATATGAAGCCTGGGGCATCAATCCTGTGATGGATATTGCTCTTATAAAAGAATTGCTCTTGGGTCTCGTTGAATCCTGCAATATACTTCAATGCGATTTGGAGTTGAAACGTGATTGGCAGGATCTTCTCCATCGTATGCCGGAGTATCCGATGGCCAATGGCCATCTCATAGAATTGCAGAACCATGAATTTAAAGATAGTCATCGACATGGATCAGTACTTGTACCCATTTATCCATGTAGTGAAATGACCAGCCTGAGTTCCCCATCGCTTAAAAAGATCGCCAGGGCATCCCTTGAAAACTTTATATCAAGAGGTTGCTGGCTCTGGGAAGGTTACACATATCCCTGGATCGCACTGGTCGCTTCCAGGCTTGGTCTTGGGCAATTGGCTGCAGATTATTTAAAAGTATTTATCGGGGTCGGATGTCTTCATAGAGGAGGCTTGCATCTGAATGATGATTTTACCGGCTCAGGTAAAACTGCCGGCGGAAGAAAGAATTTTACGCTTGAAGGCAATACAATGTATTCAGCCGCTGTTCTTGAGATGCTGCTCCAAAGCCATGGCGGTATTATTCAAATATTTCCAGCCATTCCGGATTCATGGCTTACTATATCATTTGAGTCATTACTTGCTGAGGGTGCCTTTGAGGTCTGGGCTCAAAGAAAAAAAGGCAGAACGGCGTTTGTGCAAATAAAGAGTATAATGGGTGGATTGTGCAGAGTACTTGATCCTTATAGAGGAAACGTTTCTCGTGTTGTCTCAAAACATAAGTGTAACACTGTATATAAAAAAGGTGTGATTTCATTTGAGACACGGGCCAATGAATATTATTTAATCAAATGCAAATGAAAAATTATAGAGAGGATTTATGAATTCACATCAAAGAGTATTGGCAGCATTTCACCGTGAAAAAGTTGACCGGTTACCAACTTTTTATGCGGCCCAAAAAGAAGTTGATGATAGGTTAATGAAGCGATTGGGTATTGAATCTGTAGATCGTCTTAGAATTTATTTTGGTTCCGATTTGGTTAATATCGTACCTGATTATGTTGGACCCAGAGATAATCCGGCGTGGACGAATACGAATTCTCCTGAGTTATTGCAGGCGTTGCGAAATGGAGATGATGGCGCCCTGAAAGATTATTGTTTTCCTCAGAGCAATTGGTATGATGGAAAGACAGTAATTCCAAAAATAAAAAAAGCCAAAGCAGATTCAATGGCTATTGCACTTGGCGATGAGGCGCTGGGATCATTGCTCACAATGACCAATGTATGGTTTGGCTGGGAATATCTGATTCCGCTGATGTTTGATAAACCGGCATTTACGCATAAATTGTTCGAGAAAATCTGCGATTTTGCGTATGGAATGAGCGAGGATATGCTGATTCATGGAAGTAAAGATTCGGACTTTTACTGGTTTGGTGATGACCTGGGAACTCAGTTAAGTTTATTAGTGTCGCCCGAAACATGGAAAACATTTTTAGCCCCTCAATACAAGCGACTCGTAACGCTTGCTGCCAAATACAATTTGCCCGTCATGATTCACTCCTGTGGATCGGTACGTCAGATTATACCTGAACTGATTAACATTGGTATAAAAGTATTGCACCCCATTCAAACTGCCGCACAGGGCATGAACCCTGAGGAACTGGCACAAGAGTTTGGTGATAAACTGATGTTCTTTGGTGGTATTGATACACAGCATATTTTACCGAATGGCACAGTCCGGGAAATCCAGTTCGAAATTGATCATCTTCGGAGAACTCTCGGTAGAAACAATGCCTATATAATTGCCCCATCTCAGCTTCTGGATACAGATATTCCATTAGACAATATATTAGCAATGTATGATTTTATTCTTAAAGATCGGGCAGATATTAAACAATTGTCAAAAAGAGAGATTTAAGATGACTGAGCCTGTCAAAGTAGTTCTTATTGGAGCTGGTAATCGTGGCCGCGGGGTCTTCGGGCAGTATGCCCTGGAAATGCCCCATAAACTGAAATTTGTTGCCGTCGTGGAACCGAACGAAGAAAAACGCGATGCTTTTGCAAAAGACCATAAAATATCAGAAGATATGATGTTTTCAAACGACAAGAGCTTTTTCCAAGCCAAAGGCAAATGCTGCGATGGATTAATTCTTGCTACTGTGGAAAATGAAAGACTGGCAATTTTAGAACGTGCTGTCAATTTTAAATATAATGTTCTTACAGAAAAGCCGCTCGGTTGCACACCTAAAGAAGTGCTTAAAATTACAGACTTGGCAAAATCATTCGAGGATATTTTCATGGTTTGTCACCAGATGCGGTATATGCCTATTTATTCAACCATCAAACAGTTACTTGATTCTAATAGTATGGCCAAATTGTGACAATACAACATAGTGAAAGTTTAAGTTATCATCACATGGCTCATTCTTTTGTCCGAGGTTTATTTAATAATGATTGTTTGACGCCTATGATTTTGGCAAAGTCATGTGTTAAAGATTTATTTTGCGGCGGATACAGACCCTGCCTACTTGCGGCAAATTGGTATTTATAAATCAAAACAGGAACTCCAAAAACCTGTCGGGGCTAAACACGCCACGAAAGACCTATCCGCGGGTAAGGTGATTGAATGAATATCGATCTGGAGCTGGAACAGCGGATTATTTAAGGCGATTTTTTACGGATTTATAGAGCCTGTTTTTTGCCAAATTGGGGTTGGTTTTCTGCCATAATGGCATAATCAGGGGTAAAGGGGAAACCTTAAGTCTTTTTTGCATATATAGTTGTAATTGTTTTTAGATGTTGGCACGGGGATTGCACATACGATATTTAAGGTTTGGCGCGGGGGTTTGTGCCGGGCCGAAAAAGTACAAATTACAACTTGTAGCCCTTTAGATATAGGAGCAAACAATGGCAAAAATCATAGGCATAGACTTAGGTACGACCAACTCGGTAGTATCGGTAATGGAAGGTTCGGCACCCAAAGTGCTGATTAACGCCAGCGGGTCGCGATTGACGGCGTCGGTTGTCGGTTTTACCGACAA
Source organism: uncultured Pirellulales bacterium (assembly GCA_964437685.1). Taxonomy (GTDB): domain Bacteria; phylum Planctomycetota; class Phycisphaerae; order Sedimentisphaerales; family Anaerohalosphaeraceae; genus Anaeroglomus. Next base: position 3,806 of record CAYTHV010000093.1, on the reverse strand, counting down.
AGGCGAGCGTATGGTGGGACAGACTGCCAAGCACCAGCAGGTGACCAACCCGACCAACACCGTGTTTTCAATCAAGCGATTTATGGGTCGGCGGCATCGCGAGGTGGCCAGCGAAGAAAAGATGGTTCCATACGCCATTACCGGCGGACAGGAAGAACTGGTCAAGGTGAATATTCGCGGTAAAGAATATACTCCCCCGGAAATATCGGCAATGATTCTGCAAGACCTGAAAAAGACCGCCGAGGACTATCTTGGCGAAAAGGTTGAAAAAGCGGTCATTACCGTTCCGGCTTACTTCAATGATGCTCAGCGTCAGGCAACTAAAGACGCCGGTACGATTGCGGGTCTGGATGTGGTGCGTATTATCAATGAGCCGACCGCGGCGGCGTTGGCCTACGGTACGGAAAAGAAGAAAAATGAAAAAGTTGCCGTCTTTGACTTCGGCGGTGGTACATTCGATATTTCGATTTTGGATATCGGCGATAATGTCTTTGAAGTGCTCAGCACCAACGGCGATACGCATCTGGGCGGCGACGACCTCGATGAGGTTTTGATTCACTTCCTGGCCGATGAATTCAAGAAGAAAGAAGGCATCGATCTGCGCAATGACCCGATGGCTTTGCAGCGGCTTAAAGAAGCGGCGGAAAAATGTAAATGCGAATTGAGCCAGCAGGTTGAGTCTACGGTCAATCTGCCGTTTATCACGGCGGATGCATCCGGGCCGAAACATTTGAATATTACGATAACTCGCAGCAAGTTTGAGGCACTGGCAGAACCGGTATTCGAGCGGCTGAAAAATCCGTGCGTGCAGGCTCTGAAAGATGCGAAGCTGTCAGCCAAAGATGTCAATGAAGTGCTGATGGTCGGCGGCTCGACTCGCATTCCGAAAGTGCTGCAAATCGCTCAGGATATTTTCGCCAAATCGCCCAATAAGAGCTTAAACCCCGATGAAGTGGTCGCCATTGGCGCAGCGATTCAGGGTGCCATTCTGGCCGGCGATGCGGGCGTGAAAGATATTCTGCTGCTGGATGTGACGCCGTTGTCACTGGGTGTTGAAACCCTTGGCGGCGTGATGACCAAGCTGATTGAGAAAAATACGACCATCCCGACGAGCAAGAAAGAAGTGTTCTCGACGGCGGCGGATAATCAGCCAAGTGTGGAAATTCACGTTCTTCAGGGCGAACGGCAGTTTGCCCGCGATAACCGCACACTGGGCAGATTCCAGTTGGCCGGGATTGCTCCGGCGCCGCGCGGAATGCCGCAGGTTGAGGTTACTTTCAATATTGACGCGAATGGCATTTTGGACGTTTCCGCGAAAGACCTGGGAACCGGCAAAGAGCAGTCGATCAAGATTCAATCCTCGTCCGGCTTAAGCAAGGAAGAAGTTGAAAAGATGACGCGCGATGCCGATGCCCACGCGGAAGAAGACAAGAAACGTCGCGAAGTGGTGGATTTGAAGAACCAGGCCGATCAGCTTGTGTACTCGACTGAAAAGACGCTCAAGGAATACGGCGATAAGGTGGATACGAAAGTCCGCGGCGATATCGAAAGCGCGGTCAATAACCTTAAGGAAGCCGCCAAGGGCGAAGATGGGGATGCGATCAAGAAGTCGATGGAGAAGCTCAATACCGTCGCCCAGGAACTTGGCAAGGTTCTTTATGAAGAAGCGGCCAAGAAACAGGCGCAGGCCAAGCCCGCAGGCGATGCCCCGCAAGGCAATCCAGAAGGCGCCCCTGAAGAAGGCGAAGTTCGGCGCAAAGGCGGCGACGATGTCATCGACGCGGAATTCGAGCCGAAGTAAGCAATCGCAGATTACACAGATTTAACTTATCCAGACCCGCCCTCAAAAGCGGGTCTTTTTATTTGCGCATTAGACGGGTTAGTTCGTCGAGAACCAGCGAGGCGATTTTGGGCACCAACGGGGCAATTGTGGGAGTCAGTTCCAGGCCGGGCTCTATAGATGCCGGCTGGATGCCGAAGATGACGACTTCCTGCGGGGCGCATTTGAGCAGGGCGGCCATTTTCAGGGCTTGTGCAAAATCGATATTGTGGACGGACATCTGCGGCGACTCGGAGGGCAAAAGGTCTTCCGGTGCGAAACGGACAACGGTTCCCGGAGGATGTCCTGCGTCGATAGCGTCGATGAGGATAATTGCATGACGGTCGGAGATGATGTCCAGCAGGTCAAAGCCCGCCGTTCCTCCGTCGAGCAATTCTACGCCGGGGTGAGTGGGCTGGGTTTGGAGGTATTCGATGACGCGTACCCCCACGCCCTCATCCTGAAGCAGGATGTTGCCGATGCCGAGAATCAGAATGTCCGCCTTTTGCAAGACCAACCAAGACCTCTTTTATCCGACAAGAACGGGCGTCTGAAGTATTACGCCTTTTTTCTGATCCGGACGCAATAGATGAACCGAACAGGCCAAACATGGGTCGAAAGAATGAATGACCCGCAATAGTTCAATCGGCTGCTGGAGGTCTGCAACCGGCGTGCCGATGAGCGCCTGCTCAACCGGTCCATACTGGCCTAAATCATCCATTGGCGAGCAATTCCATGCCGTTGGGGTAATGACCTGGTATCGGCTGAGGCGACCATTGGTAATATCCGCCCAGTGTCCCAGAGCGCCGCGCGGCGCTTCGGTCAGACTGAATCCTGTTGCAGATAATGGTGTTTGTTTATAGCTGTATGTTGAGCCGCCGACGATCAGTTCGTTGAGCCAGCCGACCATGGCGTCAGCCACTTTTTTGGCTTCAAATGCACGCGCTGCCAGCCGGTCGATGACGGAGATGCCGTTGCGATAATCGCCGTTGACCCACATACGGGCCAGCGGGCCGAC
>CAYTHV010000093.1:0-959 GCA_964437685.1 uncultured Pirellulales bacterium | reverse complement strand
GCCGACTTCGTGGGCTTTGCCGTTGTACCGTGGAGCTTTAATCCAGCTATAGGCGCCGGGCTTGAGATGATTTGGTTCAGTTTGGCCGCCGGCGGGATTCAGGCCGCTCGGCGAACTGTACCATGAATGCAAAACGTCTTCGGAAATATCAGCGATATTGACGGGTTGAAGTACGTTATCCGTATAGCGCCCCCGGGCAAGCAGCTTATTCGTATCGTTGGTGTCCAGATCAAACACGCCATAGGCCAGAAGATTGCCGCATCCCCGGCCGATCTGCAGATATTGTGGAAAGAGCGAAGCTACGGCCTGAACATCGGGAATATACACGGTATCAATGAAGCTGCGAAGTTGTTCTGCGTCATTGAGCAGTTTTCGGAAGTCGGATATCTTGGCTGACGTTACCGCCTCGGTACAGCCTCCCGGTACAAATGTCGGGGCACAGGGCAGCTTGGCGCCGAAAATTGCGCCCATCTGATGGGCTTTACGCCGCATTTCCAATGCTTTGACATAATGTCCGACCAGCACACCGGCCAGTTCTCCGCCGACCATATCGGGAGTTTCATATCGGGAAGACCACGGCGCCATATCGAGGATGCCTCGGGTGTTGATATAATCCAGCGCCGCCAAATGGTAAAAATGCAGAATATGAGATTGAATAAAGTTCGACCCGAGTACCAGATTTCGCATGATTCTGCCGTTGGCGGGCGGAACCGCCCCAAAGGCGTTCTCAAGTGTCTTGCAGCTTGCCATGCCATGAGAAATAGGACAGACTCCGCAGATACGCTGGGTAATATGCGGTGCGTCAAGGGGGTCGTGATTTAGCAGAATCCTCTCGAATCCGCGAAACATCGTCCCGGAACTTTTAGCGTCGATGACCTGCAGGACATTGTTGACGGTTTCAACAGTGACTTCGATTTTGAGATGACCTTCAATGCGTGTTACCGGGTCGATTTTGATAA
>CAYTHV010000092.1:9483-12596 GCA_964437685.1 uncultured Pirellulales bacterium | reverse complement strand
GTCTTTGCCCAGACGTACCAGCAGGGCGTGGTACTCATTATAAAGCTGGACTTCTCGGGGCAGTGACGACTCAAACAGCATCCGCACCTCTTCGTATCCCGCTCCCGGTTCGAGCATCCGATGCCGCCCCAAAATCCGCCCGGTATAGGCATCCACCACAAAAACCGGCTTACCAAAGGCATACAGCGTAATCGAATCCGCCGTTTCCGGGCCAATCCCTTTGATCGACAGCAATTCTTCCCGCAGCCGGTCAGTCGGAAGCTGTCCCATCCGCTCCAGATTGCCGTCGAATTTCTCAAACAGGCGGTTTAGGAAGTGTTTCAGCCGTCCGGCTTTGATATTGTAATACCCCGCCGGGCGAATAAGTTCAGCTAGCACATCCCCGTCCAGTTGGTTGAGCTTTTCCGGCGACAGAACGTCTTGCCTTTTGAGATTGGCGATAGCTTTTTCCACATTGCCCCAGTTGGTATTTTGGGTTAAAATCGCCCCAATAATAATTTCGAATTGCGTTTGTCCCGGCCACCAATGCTGCGGCCCAAAACGCCGGAATAATCGTTCATAGATGTCTTGTAATAGCTGTCTGCTCATCGGACACCGCCATATTTCATAGAAAAAACTTTACTTTTCTGGACAAAACGACTATTGTTTTGCAACGTCTTGAAAACAAGGGTTTTGCCAATGACCGTCCGCAAGCATAAATCGAAAAACGCGACAAGTCAACTGGTTTCGTTCCTGCCGAATTCTTATTTGGATCGAACCAGCCGCCCGATTTATGCGCTGATGTATCTGCTGGTCTTTTTGTTGTTGTACGAAATCGGTACATTTTACATCCACCCCGATGTCCTGACGCAAAGCCTGTCCCAGCCCCAATTGCGTGTGGTGGCTTTTGTCTGGGTACAGAATCTGTTGGAATATATCGGCTTTACGGAACGAATGACTTGGATTGCCACGCCCTTTGTGGTCGTTGTGATTCTGTTTGCCTTACAGTTAACCAGCGGAACCAAATGGCAGGTTCGCGTTAGTGATTTTCTGCCGATGACGATAGAATGTATCCTGTTGTCGATACCGCTGATTGTATTGAGTCTGGCGATCAATCGTCCGGCATCGCATCCACAGCAAACGGCGGCCTTATTGAAGTCTATTTTGCCTTGTTCTGTTGGGCACGGCGGCAGCGGAAGCCTCTGGGCGGATATGGTGACCGGCATTGGTGCGGGGATTTATGAAGAGTTGGTCTTTAGGTTGTTTTTAATCTGCCTGATGATGCTCATTTTTCAGGACGTCATTGGACTAAAGAAAGATACTGCGGTAGTTATTTCTGTATTGGTTTCCGCGTTATTATTCAGCGTTCATCACCATTTCTTCTTTGTCAACGGCAGCTTTAAGCAGGGCGAGCCATTTATCTGGCTGACATTTATTTTCCGCATGCTGGCAGGGGTTTATTTTGCGGTTATTTTTGCCGTAAGAGGATTTGGTATCGTCGCCGGCACGCACGCTTTTTATGATATTCTGGCCGCAATCCTTAATGCAGTATTCTTTGCTGCGAGAATATAGGACCTCTTCTGACGGTCTATTCAGTTTGAACATAAACGATTATCTGCGTAAAAGTTATAATTTAAGCCCTTCTGAAAAAAACACAAAAAAAATTAAAGTTTTTTCCATCTTGTTACTCTTTTATTTCGTAGCACTTGTGTAATCTTCGTCCGATAAGGGCGGCAGGGCATGATTTCTGTAGTGGTACAAGCCTTGATTTTGAATAGTGGTTCTGGGTATAATAGGTAGTGTAACAGGAACTCGATAACAGGCAAACTGAGTGGAGATTTATGGAATCGCCAAAAACCAATGTTGCAGTCGGTGAACTGACCTTTTCGCTGTTTCAGCGGGCGTTGCATCCTGAATTGTTTAACATTTATGGACGCAGACATCTGAAGACTGAACAGTACGAAGTGGTTGTTTGGGCAACAGGTTGCTCCCATGTTGTGAGTGTTTTTGCCGGCGATGTTTGCCTGACCGAATTGATCAGTCCTAACAGTGAGTTGCTGCCTAAACGAGGGCTTATTGAACGATTCCAATTCCGCGGACAGCGCACCCACAAGTGCACCCTCAGTCGCGGACTAAGCTATATGACCGATTTTCAGGTCGAAAAAATGAGTGCCAACCTCTATCGCCAGAGTCATCTGGATTTGCAGCGTTTCGCCCGTAATCGCGGGATGTTTATTACGTTTCCTGAATATATTTCAGGCGGCCTTGAGCCATTCAGCTATATTGATTTTGAGGCGCGCCGGTATGAATTGCATATCCATGCGTTCCATGCTTTTCCGGATCAGGTAACGATTATCAAAACACAATCGCTGTTTGATTTGCATCAATAAGGCTTTTGCCGCCCGGCAATTAAGCTGCTGTGTAGGCAAATATTACACTTCCAATTTCAACGGACTTCGGGTATTTTATTCCAAAGTTATTACATGGAAAATCTAATCTGAAGTTTAAACAAGGATATATAATATGATTTACGATGTGTTTGCAAACGGTAATCTGTATTTCGGCAAAAAAGACGCTTTTGGTAAGGCATTGGATTTTGCGATGAATTTCGACCGGTCAAAGCCGGATGGCAAATATGAAATTGACGGAAGCAATCTCTATGCGTTGGTTATGAGCTATCAGACCAGGTCTGCCGAAGAAGCCAGGTTTGAAGCCCACAAAAAGTATATCGATATCCAATTGCTGCTGGACGGGCAGGAATTTGCGGATGTCTGTCTCAATGAAAAGCTTGAGGTCGACACACCTTTTTCTGAGGAAAATGATGCGGCTCTGTATAAGTCACCGAAGTTTTTTACTTCCGTATTGCTTACTCCGGGGCGTTTCGCAATTTTCTATCCCGGCGATATTCACAGACCCTGCCGTATGATTGATAGTTCCAAACCCGTTCGCAAGATGGTGTTAAAGGTGCGGGTTTAAAACTAATTCTGTACATCGTATCAGCGGCGTACAAATCGGATTCAATTACATCCTTTCGCGATGTTTGAGTATATATTCAAACATCGTCTCGGATTGGGTGCGGGCTTTTTTGAGCCGTTTTGTCCCTTAACTGGATTAGCGGCACCACTGTTCTGCCA
>CAYTHV010000092.1:0-9473 GCA_964437685.1 uncultured Pirellulales bacterium | reverse complement strand
ATTGACCGAACAATCGCCGGTAATATCCGCCGTCAATGGACAAGGATTTGTGAAAGAACTCTGGTTCCACTGCCTGCTCAGTTCTGCCAGATCGGCCATTGTTACATAGCAATCTCCAGTCAAATCCGCAGGATAGCAGTCAATTGGTTCAACACTGTCTAACGCGACATAACCATCCAGCAAATACATTGCATACATTTCGCCCCAGATATAGACTTCGACATCCTTAATCACACAGTTGGCAGGAAAATCAGGTAATAATTCCCAAAGGAAAGTCCATTTTTCCGCGGAACTCCCATGAAATACTTCTTCTGCTGTTCCACTGTAAAAATAGCGGTTTATCTGCTGGTCAATGTCAAAAACTTTAACATAATAATTTGCGAACAGCCGCGCACAAGGCCAGCCGCCCGTATCGCAATGCCCCATCTCGTTTTGTAATGTGCCGCTAAATCCTATCGCATTCTGCCAGACCGATGAATTGGTTAAGTCCGGCGAATGCAGCCTCATAATCCACCAGTTGTTGGTATTACCTGTGATACTGCCGTCGTACAATCGAAGCGTTCCAGAGTTTTTGCCGATAGAAAAATAATGATCAAATGGTCCGGGATCATAGGGGTCTTCGCTGTAAGCTCCATCGAGCCACCAGCCCTGGCAGTCCAGTGTAGTATCGTCGAAATTGAAGCGTCCGTTATCCGCCACAATTCGGAGTTCTCCAAAGTTTTTAATCCGCGAGACATCCCAAAACATGCCCGCCGGCAGCAGCGGCAAATCATAGTTTGTAAATCGCTCGCTGTGGCCGCTTCCAAAAGCCAGGACTGTAAATATCTGCCCGACTGCCGGTGTAAATCCAGGAAGTGATTCTACTTTTAAAGTACCTTTTAACGAGGCGCTGATCCCAAAATAAAAACTATCATAGGATGTCGAACTGGCAATTTTTACTAAAAGAATGCCGTTCGGCTCCTGAAGATAGCTGCTGTTTATGGAAACTGCCTGCGGCGAAGTATGGGTAGCCAATGTGCCGCCGAGATTGTTGATAACGCCGCTGCCGCTTTTGTTGGCGGTCATCAGCGTTCCGGAATGGATGGTTACAGTATTAGAGGTTTGGAAACTGTTGACCTTTAAGATATGGTCGTTGTCGAGGGTTATTGTGCTGCCGGCCAGCAGTACTGCCGCATTTAAGTCGCGAATTTCCAAATCGCCTTCGGTAACTTCGACCGTCCCGCCGAAGTTAAATCCGGTTGAACTGGCTGAGTCGCCGATGACTAATCCTGTACCGGTTGGATGAATGATTCCGCCCGAGGTACAGGTCACATCGCCATTAATGGTGCCGTAGCCGCCAAGTGTTTCTCCGCTGACCATCGCTAAATCCCAGTTCGCCGTTTGTCCGGTAAAGGTCAGCGTCGGAGTAAATGTAAGGGTAAGATATACCCCATCATTTGCGTCATACCAAGTATCATCCAGAGCAAATGTAGAAAGCGGCGATGCCTGCCCCAGACAGACATAGGATTCTGCGGAACCGTCGTTTTGAACGCCATATTCAAAATCCAGCCGCACATATCCGGAACCGATTGATGTGGTTGTTATAGCCGGTGGCTTGACCCCACTGGTTTGATTGAAAGTTGTTCCACCTGTGGTGGTTCGGGTTGCTCCGGTTAGAGTCTTGGATAGCCCTGACGCCGAACCGCCGGAACTTAATACCAGGTCAGATGATGTAGCGTTGCCATACCCATTGCTGACAGCCACTGCGCCTGCGTAAAGTATTCCAGTAGTAATTCTCCAAACCGCCGGAATCAGTGAAAAACTGAAGTTTAAATAACCGGTAGCTCCTGCCCCAGTGTTGACGCCTTCGGCCGAGGCCTGTCCGTGATAGTGGTAAGTAAGAGAAGCGTGGTCGATTCCATTACGCAAAAAAGTTGAATCCGATGAATACAGTGTCAATGAATCCGTGATGCTCTTTTTGGTGCCGCCGCTGACGGGAGTCATATTGTTGCTCGGCGTTACCGACAGCGTATCCGCCCAGATTTGCGGCGTCCACAAAATTGCCATTACAGACATCGCGCATACGCGCATAACTATGATTTGTATCGACTTGTTCATTTTTTGTCCTTTCAAAAATCAAGATATTTTCTATATCTAATTTTTTTGTGAAAAAATAAACAGTGTCAGACAGTTGTGGTGTCTTTTATATGTAAAGGAACTATTTTGTGAGATGCAAGGTGGGAAACTCTCTGTTCGACAATGCGAATGTAGTTATCAAATCCATTTGTTTTCTCCCTACGCATTTCAGAGATTCTCCGTAGGGTACTCATTATACAAATAAACGGAACGGCTTAATATAGGTATAAACACCTAATTGTGAAAATAATTCATTTTTCTGTGATTTTATATGAGATTGTGTAAGTCTTAGTATGGATTGAATCACATTAATTCGCGACGTTTGAGCTTGTATTCAATCATCGCTTCGCGTTTGGTACGGGCTTTTTCAAGAAGGTTTTGAATGGTTTTGGCATCTTGAGCGGCAATGGCTTTTTTCATTGCGTTAAGCTGCTGTATCAGCCGATCAATGCCCTGTGCAATTGTCTTGTTGTTGGTCAGTAGAATATCCATCCAGACATCTGCCGGCCCGGATGCGATACGCGATGTGTCAACGAATCCTTTCCCTGCGAACTTCATGTCTTCGGGATCGCTGGCATTGACTAACGCTGCGGCGGCAACATGCGGCAAATGACTAACAAGTCCCAATATCCGGTCATGGTGTGTCGGATTTAGAGAAATAACATTACAGCCCAAAGTAGTCCAGAATTTTGCCAACAAACCCACCGCATTTCTGTTAGTTTTTGCGGTTTGTGTCACAATGCAGCGGGCTGAGGCCAGCAGGTCGTCACGGGCAAATTCAACGCCTCTTTTTTCCGAACCGGCGATGGGATGGGAACCGACAAAAAAGACCGATTTGGGAAGATATTTATCCGCCCAGCGATGGACGAGCAGCTTGGTCGAGCCGACATCGGTTACGATGCATCCGGGTTTAAGGAATGGACGAATGTCTTTAAAATAGCTCTCAAATGTCAGGATTGGCGTGGCAAGGATTACAATATCAGCATTGCTAACGGCTTCTTCAAGGGTCTCAGCGATACTGCCGGCGACATTGAGTTTCCGGGATTTTCGGCGGGTCGATTCGCGATGACTGTAGCCAACGGTCAAAACTTTCGGAAATGCCCGCATGCAAGCCATTGTTACACTGGCGCCAAGCAGCCCCATGCCGATCACACTTATTTTTTTTAAGTCATTGCATTTTAACATCTTACATTGTATCCTGTAAAATACACTCAAAGTCCCAAAGCTACCGCTAAATGAGCCGTAAGTCAATTTTTTTCTTCCCTTTGGGTTCGAAAAATGGTATAGTATAAACCTTAGTTGTTATGTTTTTAGAGTTATTACGTCGTCAATTATTCTGTTCATCGGTGAGGTGATCAGATTTTTTTATACCTAATGTTAAGGATTTAATCAGGTTATGCCTGCTGTAGAAACAAAAGTAGAAACAAAACAAGCGGTTGCGATCTATTTGTCGTTTGAGGATCAGGTTGCCAAACTCGACCGGCAGATTGAGGACTTGCGTAATCAGGATAATTCTCTGCAGGGACCGAATGGCCCGCAAATTCGCCAGCTCCAAAAAGAGCAGACTAAACTATTGCAGGAGTTGTATTCCAATCTGACGCCTTGGCAGACGGTGCAGGTTTCTCGCCATCCCCAGCGGCCTTTGCTGACCGATTATATGAGTTTGATGTTTAAAGATGTCCGCATTTTGCATGGCGACCGCTGTTTTGGTGACGATAAGGCCATTGTTACGGCGTTAGGGCAGATTGGACGCGAAAAAGTGATGATCATCGGCCAAAATAAGGGCCGTGATATCAAGGAAAAGATCGCCTGCAATTTTGGCTGTGCAAATCCCGAAGGCTATCGCAAGGCGCTGGCCAAGATGAAGCTGGCCGAAAAGTTTGGATTGCCTATTGTTACATTGATTGACACGCCCGGCGCATACCCCGGCATTGGCGCCGAAGAACGCGGCCAGTCGCAGGCGATTGCAGTGAACTTGATGGAGATGTCGCGTTTAAAGACTCCGATTGTCTGTATCGTCATTGGTGAAGGTGGTTCCGGCGGCGCACTGGGTATCGGCGTCGGCGACCGTATCGCGATGCTGCAATATGCGTATTATTCCGTGATTTCGCCGGAAGGCTGTGCGGCAATCTTATGGCACGATGGCTCAAAGGCTCCGCAGGCTGCCCAGGCCTTGAAGCTCACCGCCAAAGACCTCAAGTCGATGAATTTAATTGATGCCGTAATCCCCGAACCGCTCGGTGGGGCGCATCGCAATATTCACGATACCGTATATAATGTTGAGCAGTTTATCATTAAGTCGCTTGCGGAACTCAAGCGGATGAAACTCGATGTTCTGCTGGACAAACGCTATCAGAAGATTCGTTCATTTGGACAAAATTGTGTGGAGTTGCCAGCTCACAAATCCGTGCACCCGCACATCCCGGATCACCTGTCCGCCGAAGCTCAGCTCAAAGAATTCGCCCAACCCGCCGCAACAGCATCATAAACTTTGTAGGGGCGAACCTGTCTGTTCGCATTCTGAATTTCGACTTCTGACTCCTGACGTCTTTTCATGGAAAGACCGTCAAAAATAATCTCTTCTCTCAACATATTCAGTAATTAAAGACCCACAATACCATACAACTTTTTTGCACTTACAAAAAAATCGAAAAAGTTTGATAAATTTTTTATCCTTATTTTTCAAGAACTTACAAAATCCAGCCCCACAAAAAGACCAAAAAAATTTTTCATAAGTCGCAATTTCACCCCTATTATATAGAGGGACATATTTATCCCTCCGCTGAACAATCAGCACATAAAAGTGAATAAAGGAAATAAAGAAGGAATAAAGGACATAAAAAGGAGGAATGCAGGAATGAGGGAATACAAAAATACAAAACGAACCCATTTTCAGAGCCGAAGTATCCCTGCTTCAGATAAATCTCCATGCCGCTTGTCGGTATTCTTTAATTTTACCTTTTGCCCTTTACCTTTTGCCTTTTTGTCAAAACGAACCCATTTTACCCCTCTGTGTTTCTCTGTGCCCTCTGTGGCAAAAAAACAACGATGCTATCTTTACGAACTGCGAACTATTTGACTAAAAACATTTCACTTTTTCGGCATTTCTGTATAAGATACCCCGATTGTCCATGCGGGGATATTCCATGCAGGGCGAAATCAGGATGTTATGCAAGGTCTAACAGCCGGCATGACCAGATAATAGTGTAATTTTAAGGATAACTTGTGAGACAGTGGCGATTTGAGATTACCAGCCGACAAGGCTATGCGGATGTCCACGGGAAAGCGACTCTCGGCAGTATCCGGGAATTGGCAATCCATTCCGTGGAAGAGGTGTATTTTGCACGCGTCTATTTAATTGAAGCGGATTTTGATGAGGCGTTTGCCGAACGGGTAGGGCGGGAACTACTTGCCGACCCGGTTTGTCAAGATTATTACATCGGCCGCTCTCCGGCGCCGGTCGGCCCAACTCAGGCGACAATTGTGGAAGTCCACCTGAAAAGCGGCGTAACCGACCCAACCGCAGAATCGGTAATGGCAGGGCTTAAGGACATGGGTGCCAATGCGGTTACCAGTGTTCGCACCGCGCGAAAATATATCCTGCTTGGACCGGTCACTTCCGAAGATGTTCAGGCCATCTGCCGTCGGGCATTGGCCAATGACTGCATCGAAGAAGCGATTTGCGGCAGCGATGCTGAGCCGCCAAGTCCGCATATCCAGCCATACCAGATGCAATTAACACATATTCCGATTCTCAACCTTGATGAGGATGGGCTGACACGGCTGAGCAAGGAAAAAGATTTATTCCTGACGCTGACGGAAATGCGGACGATTCAGGATTATTTCAAACGCATCGGGCGCGAGCCGACAGATATTGAACTTGAATCATTGGCGCAGACCTGGAGCGAGCACTGTGGGCATAAAACATTTAAGAGCGCAGTGGAGATGGACTTTGACGGCAAGACAGTCAAGTTTGATAATCTGCTGAAAGAAACAGTTTTTCGGGCGACCAAAGAACTCAACAAAGACTGGTGTCTTTCGGTCTTTTCCGATAACGCCGGCGTGATCGAATTCGAAAATGATATGGCGGTGTGCTTTAAAGTGGAAACCCATAACCACCCATCCGCCCTGGATCCTTACGGCGGATCGGCTACCGGCATCGGTGGTGTGATACGCGACCCGATGGGTACAGGGCTTGGCGCAAAACCTGTGGCCAATACAGATGTGTTCTGTTTTGCCCGCCCGGACATGAAGCCGACAGATGTGCCCAAGGGTGTGCTGCATCCCCGGCGAATTATGAAAGGCGTTGTTTCCGGCGTGCGCGACTACGGCAACCGGATGGGGATACCGACCATCAACGGCGCGATTTATTTTGATGACCGCTACGTTGCCAATCCGCTGGTCTTTTGCGGCGACATCGGCCTGATTCCCCGCGACAAGTGTTTCAAATACCAAAAAACCGGCGATTATATTGTCGTTGTTGGCGGCCGCACCGGGCGCGATGGCATCCACGGCGCAACATTTTCCAGCGGCGAAATGACGCACGAACACGAAACGATTTTCTCGCACGCCGTGCAGATTGGTAACGCCATTACCGAAAAGAAAGCTCTGGATGTGCTGATGGTCGCACGGGATCAGGGATTATATGATTCCATTACCGACTGCGGCGCGGGCGGACTTTCCAGCGCCGTCGGCGAAATGGGTGAAAAACTCGGCGCCGTGGTGGATTTGGAAAAAGTACCGCTGAAATATGCCGGCCTGAGCTATACCGAAATCTGGATCAGCGAAGCCCAGGAGCGAATGGTGATTGCCGTTCACCCGGACAAGCTGGAAAAAACGCTGGCTCTGTTTGCCTCCGAAGATGTCGACGCGACGGTCATTGGGCGATTTACCGATGACCATCAGCTTGTATTACGCTACAACGGCATTGAAGTCGGCCGGCTGGAAATGGAATTCCTGCATGAGGGTATAAGCAAATACTCGCGCAAGGCGGTTTGGCAGACGCCGAAACTGTCCGAGCCGGTGATTCCTGAAAAGAAAAATTACAACAACGACCTGCTGGCGATTTTGTCGAACTATAATGTTGCGAGCAAAGAATGGGTCATTCGTCAATATGACCACGAAGTGCAGGGCGGCAGTGTTGTTAAGCCGCTGACCGGCATTGCCAACGATGGCCCATCTGATGCGTCCGTGATTCGTCCTCTGTACCATACGGACAAGGGAATTGCCGTGGCCTGCGGGATGAATCCGTGCTATGGCGAAATTGATCCGTACTGGATGGCTCTGGCCGGAATTGACGAAGCGATTCGCAATCTGGTTTGTGTCGGCGCTCGGTTTGACCGGATTGCACTGCTGGATAATTTCTGCTGGGGCAATTGCAGCCGACCGTCAACATTCGGTTCGCTGGTGCGTGCGGCTCAGGCCTGCTACGATGGCGCGATGGGATTTGGGGCGCCGTTCATCTCCGGCAAAGATTCGCTGAATAATGAATTTGTCTGCGAGGATGGCAAAGTGATTTCAATTCCTGCGACGCTGCTGATTAGCGCGATGGGGATTGTTGATGATGTGAATAAATGCGTAACCATGGACGCTAAGGAAGTGGGCAACCTGCTGTTTGTGGTCGGGCTTACGGCCAATGAACTGGGCGGCTCGCATTATTACCGCAATCAAAAAGAACTGGGCGCCCATGTGCCCAAAGTTGACATCAAACGGGCGGCGAAAACAGCCGCCAAAATCAGCGAAGCGATTGCCAAAGGTCTGGTGCGAAGCTGTCACGACTGCTCGGAAGGCGGTCTGGCGGTGGCTCTGGCCGAAATGGCGTTTGCGGGCGGACTGGGTATCGATGCGGACTTACGCGGCTTGCCGGTTTCCGGCGATTGTGCGCGGCCGGATTCACAGCTTTTCAGTGAGTCCAACAGCCGGTATATCGTGGAAGTTACGCCGGATCACTTTAACGAATTTGCACTGCTAATGACCAATTTACCATTTGGTAAAATCGGCGAAGTCACCGATAGCGGCAAATTAATTATCTGTGATCGGAAACAGAATGTCGTTGTGGATTGCGATATTCAGACGATGAAAGCCGCATGGCAAAAGCCGCTGGCATGGTAAAATAAAATTAAAAAATCAAAGATAAAAAATAAAATATAAGGACAGCCCGGCGGGCTGGAGAAATTTAAAGTATGGGACAGGCTAAAGTATTAGTGTTGCGGGCGGCAGGTGTAAATTGTGATCTTGAGACGCAGTATGCGTTTGAACAGGCCGGAGCCGTCGCAGAGCGATTTCATATTAATCGGATCATCGAAAACCCATCCTTGCTGGAACAATTCCAGATGCTGGTTTTTCCCGGCGGGTTCAGTTATGGCGACGATGTGGCGGCGGGCGAGATTCTGGCCAACCAGGTCGTGCATCATCTGACTGAGCCGCTGCACCGGTTTGTTGAGCAGGGCAAACTGATTCTGGGTATCTGCAATGGTTTTCAGGTTTTGATTAAAACCGGCCTGCTGCCGGATCTGGATGGCAAGGCTCACCCGAACTTAACCGATATGCCGGCGACGCTGACGGATAACGACAGCGGCAAATATGAAGACCGGTGGGTGCATTTGCAGCCGGGAACCAGTCGCTGCGTTTTTGTAGACCCGAATCGCAGACTGTATGTGCCGGTCGCTCACGGCGAAGGCAAGATTGTCACCAAAGACGCCGAAACACTGGAACGCATCAAGGCCAACGGGCATGTCGCATTCCGCTATGTGGATGAAAACGGCAATTCAGGGGGCTTTCCGATTAACCCGAATGGTTCGACGGATGATATCGCGGCGCTGACGGATTCAACGGGGCGTGTGATGGGGATGATGCCGCATCCGGAGCGGTTTGTTCGCTGGACGCAGCATCCGCGGTGGACACGGCTGAAATCCAAAGAGGGTACGCCGGATGGGATGACGATTTTTAACAACGCGGTCAATTATGTGCAGGCAAATTTGGGCTGATTAATTTTATTTATAACAGGTAATATATATCCTATAATAGACATTATCGTCCGGATTTGAAAAGCCTTTTGCCCAAAAAGTTTATGATTTCGCCGTAAAGTTTCTTGCAAATCGAGGCGATGGCAGTTAAATTACCGGTCTGAATTTTTTTTTGACCTTTGATGGAGAGGTGGCCGAGCGGCTGAAGGCAACGGTTTGCTAAACCGTCCAACGGGGTAAACCCGTTGCGTGGGTTCGAATCCCACCCTCTCCGTTAAGTCTCTTGAAATAAGAGACTTACGGATTTTTAAATTCTCATTTCTCAGTTTTCCACTGTGCGAAAATGTGCCGCAAAATGCAACGTTTTGCGGGTAAAATGAGTGTAAAAATGAG
>CAYTHV010000091.1:0-12608 GCA_964437685.1 uncultured Pirellulales bacterium | reverse complement strand
AATGTTTTGTAGAAAAACTGCATCTAAAGACCCCGGAGGGGTCGTAATAGAATAGCCGGGGGTGTAAACCCCCGGAAAAAGGACAACTATGCTTTTTGAGCCCCAGCGGGGCGACACAAAAATTAAATACTTTTACAGAGCGGAAAATAGTTAAAGGATTTTATATGTTGAAAAAATGGATCGTCATACCAGCAATAGGCATAGGCCTGTTAGGGTCGTGCGCCATCGCTGAACCGAATAAACAAGACTGTAACGCTCCACAACCTGCGACGGCGGCCGCAACAGAAGTCATCGACCCTAACGCCGCAGATCCAAACGTAATCGACCCGAATAGTCCGCTTGGGCTGTTGCTGGCAAAAATCAACATCGCCGCCAAAAATCTAAAAAGCTGCCAGGCGGTTGTCGATTATCTTTTCATTCAGGAGCCGGAATTGCTGGATAGCCGCACGCTCCGCCAGGGCACTCTGTACTATCAAAAAAATAATAAAGGCTCCGTTTTGCGGCTGAATTTCGATACGACCAAACAGGATGATGGAGAATCACAGGTCAAGAAAGAGCACTATCTTTTTGACGGCGTCTGGCTGACAAAAATCGATTATACCCTGCGGCAAATTGACCAGTACCAGCAATCGCCCGCGGATAAGCCGGCGGATGTCTTTGAGTATATCAGCCATAATTTCCCGATTGTCGGCTTTACCGGAACGGACACACTGCAAAAGCAGTTTGTTGTCAGCCTTGTCCCGCCCAAAGACGATGAAAAAGGACAGGAACATCTCTTGCTGAAAGTCAAACCCAATTCCGTCTATAAGGATGATTACTCGCAAATCGACCTGTGGATTGACAGTAAACTCAATTTACCTGTACGCATGGTTTCCCTGTCCACACAGGGCGATATTTACGATCTGCGTCTTACGAAACCTGAATTGAATACATCGCTGCCGGAAAAAACATTCGCGCTCGACGCACCGGGCGATTTCAGTAAAAGTGTAAAAACACTCGAACAAAATGAAGAAACTGGAAAGGATTCAGAATGGCCACAGGACTTGTAATCTACTATACCCGCAGCGGCAATACCAAAACGATGGCCCAGACGATTGCCGACGCGATGAATCAGGCCGGATTGCCCACAACGTACAAAAGCGTTACCGACTGCAAAGTCGCCGATGTGCTTGCCGCGGATGCGATTGTCGTTGGCTCGCCGACCTATTACGGCCGTCCTGCGGCACAAATCGCGGCGTTTTTCGATGAAACCGTCAGCAAACATGGCAAACTGGATGGCAAAATCGGTGCGGCGTTTTCCAGCTCGGCCAACATCGGCGGCGGCAACGAAACAACCATCCTCGAACTGATCAATACCATGCTCATTCACGGCATGACCGTCCAGGGCGACCCGCAAGGCGACCATTACGGCCCCGTCTCCATCGGCAAACCCGACGAACGCGTCATCAGCCAGTGCCAGCGCCGCGGCAAACGAGTCGCCGAACTGACGCTGAAATTATTCAGATAACTCGTAGGGGCAGACCTATGTGTCTGCCCTTTTCATTGTTCCCATCCGCTAACCCAAGTTCCGCAACAACAAACAAAATATTTTTTAATTTTTATAACCCATTCAAAAACAATATTTTTGGTAAGTCCCATATTCCCTCGTACTTCGGACAACGCCTTAAAGTCGCATTTCAGATGCACCCAGCACAACTGCCGCAGCCCTGCAAAGCAGTTATAACCACTACATCGGTCACAATGAAATACCTACACAAAATCACCCGGCAGTTTCCTGGCCAGCGAATGGCCATTTCCTGGCCCCGCGTTTTTTACGCCGTCATTTCGGCGAGGGCCACCCCATGCCGGGGGGATCGGACGATGGCGGCCTGGACGAATTCTGCGGATTCATACCCAGACGCCGTTCAAGATGTTGCATCCGGCGATTTGCCACAGAAACCGTCCGTTTTCAATAACAGGCTTTTTAACTTCAGATTCGGGTCTGTGCCTCATTACGCTTGGCTTAACGCCACAGCCACTCCCATACCGCCGCCGACACAGAGCGTGGCCAGACCCTTTTTGAATGTGCCTTGTGCGATTCGGTGTGCCAGGTGCGTTACAATTCTTGCCCCGGATGCCCCAATAGGATGACCCAACGCAATGGCGCCGCCGTCGGGATTGACCTGTTCTCGCGAAAAACCCAGTTCGCGAATCCCGGCCAGCGATTGCGCGGCAAACGCCTCATTCAGTTCAACGACATCAAAATCACTAACCTGCATCGACACTTGCTCGCATAGTTTTCGCACGGCATAAACCGGCCCAAGCCCCATCAACTGCGGATCACAACCCACCGCCGCCCAGCCGTCTATCCACGCGAGCGGCTGCCAGCCGTTCTTTGACGCGGTAACTTCATCGCACACAATCAGCATTGCAGCCCCGTCATTGATCCCCGAAGAATTGCCCGCGGTTACAGTCCCTTCCTTTTTGAATGCCGGCCGAAGCTGCGATAACTGCTCTATCGTGGTTTCGGGGCGTGGATGTTCATCCTTATCCAGTTCTTTCAGCGCCGCAAGTTCATCGGCAAATCGTCCCGCCGTGTGAGCACGTCCGTATTTGCTCTGACTTTCCAGCGCAAACACATCCTGCTCGGCACGAGTGATGCCGTATTGTTCCGCCAGACGTTCCGCAGTCAATCCCATGTGCGTCTTGCTGAAAGTGTCTGTCAGACCATCGCGGAGGATCGAGTCAATCAGTGTCCCATCGCCCAGTTTGTAGCCGCCGCGTGCCCGGTCGAGAAGATAAGGGGCGTTCGACATTGATTCGGCGCCGCCGCAGAGGATCGCCTTGGCCTGACCTGCGAGAATGGTCTGAGCGGCCAAAATGATCGACTGCATCCCCGATGCGCACATCATATTGACCGTATAGGCGATCCTGTCGAGTGGTATACCGACACCAACGGATATCTGCCTGGCAATATTCATTCCCTGGCCGGCGCTAAGGATATTGCCAACGATGACCTGGTCGATTTTTGACACATCGACCGAAGCTAATGCGGATTTTGCCGCAGCGACGCCAAGATCAACCGCAGTATATTTTGTCAGTGCACCCATAAATCGCCCTTGAGGCGTACGTTTTGCCGCTGTGATTGCGATACGTGACATAGCCATTACCCCTTGTTTTATTTGAAGCAGTGTGCGGGCATCTGCTTCGGTGTCTTGATGATGGGTTCAAAATCCATAAGCGCCAGAATTTGGCTTTTGATATCAATTCCCGGCGCAACTTCAATAAGTTCAAGTCCCTGATCCGTAAGCCGAAACACCGCCCTTTCGGTTACATACAGCACATGCTGTCCGACTCGCTGCGCACGTTTTGCACTGAATGAAATCTGTTCGACCGCGGCAAGAAATTTGCGTACGGCGCCTTCTTTTATGATTCTTAACCTGCCGCTATCTATCACCACTTCCAGACCTGACGCTGTGAATGTCCCGCAGAAAACCAGATGTTTGGCCGTCTGCGTGATATTCACAAATCCGCCGACACCGGCAAGCCGCGGTCCGAATTTTGAAACATTGACATTTCCCGCCGCGTCAATCTGGGCAGCGCCCAGCGCCGCGAAATCCAGTCCGCCGCCATCATAAAAATCGAATTGTGCGGGCTGGTCGATAATTGCATCGGGGTGAAGCGATGCGCCGAAACTCAGGCCGCCGGCGGGCATACCCCCGATAGGACCGCTTTCGACAGTCAAGATCAGGCGATTTAGGATCCCTCGCTCGGCTGCGATACGCGCGATACCTTCCGGCATTCCTATCCCAAGATTGGCAATCGCGTTTTTCGGCACTTCATCACAGGAACGCGCTGCGATAATGCGCCGTTCATCCATGGGAAGCGGTTCGAGATCCGCCCCAACCATCTGGTCCGCTTTACGCGGCGTGCAATAGCCGGGGTTATAGACTTCGCCATAAGTCTGATGATGTTCATGGACATCGGCAACCACAATCTTATCGACCAGGATGCCGGGCACACGAACATGCTGCGGCTCCAATGGCTCATCCAGCAGATGCTCGACTTGCGCGATGACGGTGCCGCCGCAATTATGAGCGGCCTGTGCAATGGACAAAACGTCACCGATGAGAGCTTCTTTGGTCATCACAAGATTACCAAAAGGATCGGCGGCCGTCGCCCTGATCAGGCCGATATGAATGGGGAACGATTTATACCACAGCCATACTTTGCCGCCCAGTTCAACACGTTCAACCAGCCCTCCCGGCGTAATCGAGTTAAGCCGTCCGCCCTGCAATGCCGGATCAATAAATGTATCCAGACCAATATGAGTTATACATCCCGGACGGCCGGCAGCGATATCTCTGAATAACTGGCACATCACGCCCTGAGGAAAATTGTGAGCTTCGATATGGCCTTCGCTGGCAAGTTTTCCCAAACCCGGCGCCAGCGCCCAGTGTCCGCCGATTACACGACTAACCAGCCCCTTATGGGCGACATGATTGAGTCCGCGGCTTTTGCCGTCTCCCTGACCGGCGGCATATGCAATGGTGAGATTGCGCGGCGTACCGGTAGCAAGAAATCTTCGTTCCAGCGCAGCCGTCAGCGCCTCCGGATGCGCTGCGCCGACAAAACCGCCACAGGCAATGGCATCTCCATCCTTAATCAACTCTATCGCTTCTTCAATATCGCAGAGCTTTTCTTCTCTTGAATTCCTCACCCAATCCATCCTCCATTCACATGAACGGTCTGCCCTGTAACATACGATGCAAGGCCGCTGCATAGAAAGAGTACCACGGATGCAATTTCGGACGCCTCGCCGAATCGCCCAAGCGGAACGGATTTGAGCATTTCAGCACGGACTTCCTCGGGGATCGTTTTGCCCATTTCCGTAAGAACGACGCCGGGCGCGACCGCGTTAACCGTAATCTTCCGTTTGCCGACCTCTTTACTCAGCACCTTGGTCAGCGCGATAACGCCCGCCTTGGCCGCCGAATAATTGGACTGCCCGAAAAAACCGACAACGCCGGAAATCGAGGCAAAATTAACAATCCGCCCACCGTCGGATAGCTTCTCCGCCGCGGCGCGGCACACATTAAATGTCCCTGTCAGATTCGTATCGATAACACTCTGCCAGTCCTCGGAGGTCATCTTTTTGATCGTCTTGTCGCGGATAATGCCCGCGTTATTGATGACAATATCAACATGGCCAAATACCTCCGCCGCCTTGACAAACATCGCTTCCACCGACTGCGGATTGCGGATGTCCGCCTCAACCGCCAGAGCACACCGGCCAAGCTGCTGCGCAACGGCTTGAGCGCGGGGTTCGTTTATACCCTGCGGATCTTTGAAATAATTAATAATAACATTTGCGCCGGCCTGATGGAGTGTCTGCGCAACCGCAGCCCCCAATCCCTGACCTGCGCCCGTAACAATTGCCGTTTTGCCTGACAAATCGATAGAAATCATTCTCATTTCCCCTTTCTTACATTTGAAGTTGGAATAAAAACACATAAAAATTGAACAGGACGCGTGCCGATTACTTGCGTGCTATGCACATGGTGTGAGTCAAAATACAGGGAGTCGCCCTTGTCAAGCACAACGCGGTCGCCGCCGATTGTACATTCCATTTGCCCGGAAAGAACATAGATAAATTCCTGTCCTTCGTGGTGAAAAGTGCCCGGAGGATCCCCCGGCCTGATGGTGAGTAAAAACGGCTCGGCATAATTATCGCGTTTTGACAGGCACAACGCCTCGTATGAATACCCGAATTGCGAACCATTGCGCGACACAACCTGCCCTTTCCCCTTGCGTGTCAGAATATAAGGGGGGCTTGGATTTTCTTCATGAAAAAAATCGACTAAGGATACGCCCATCGCCCTGGCAATTCGCAGCAGCGTCGCTATTGGCGGCGAAATCTGACCTGTCTCTATTTTCGACAGCGTGCTTTTGGTCAGGTCGGCTTTCTGGGCAACCGCCGTCAGGGTTAGCCCGGCCGCCTCACGAAGCAGCCTGATGTTGGTACTGATGTCTTGTTCGTCCATAGGAAACAGTGTATCGTAAAAAGAAACATATGTCAAGACCCTCAACCCTAATTTTTTTGATTTTTCACCACAGGGACCACATTGAAGTTCTTCTAAATGGCATGTTTGGTTTTTGAGCCTCCAAGGCCTGGGATGCAACTACAACGTCATTCGACCTCGACTACAGTCTGGATGGCGCCAATTGGGTAAGCATCCTCGATGATGCGACAATCGTCGGCGATAGTGCGTTTCACAGTTGGAGTTATGAATTGTCGAGTATCGCTGCGCTGAACAATGCCGTATCGGTCCAGATACGCATGAACGACCTTGACGAATATGGCAACGACAAATTCGCATTTGATAATTTACAGATCACAGGAACTGCAATTCCTGAACCAATAACAATGCTTCTTCTCCTGGCAGGCGCAGGTATACTGCGAAGACAATAATTGTGGGCAGCGATTTCAAACATAATTTATCTGTAGGACAAGTAATGGAGGCCGGAGTACCGTTAATTTTGAGGATTTAACATTTTGGGCCGAAGATTGTCCGCAAACTGTTTCAGTGGTGAATATGATGGACGATGGAATGGCTCAATCGTGTCACACTGTAATCTTTCAACTTGACCCGGTGGCGATGTTCCGGCAAGATAAAAGAGATTGTTGGGGACAATGAGAACTTTCTCAACAGCCCCGCTGCTCTCCATTTTCCTGAATATTATTCAAATCCCGCGATTCTTGATATAATTTAACAAAATGGTAAACGCGGGCTTGGCCATTTCGCCATGATTATGCCCCTGGATTTCATACAATTCTGTTTTTTTATGCCCAACCACATTCATCATCCGCATCAGATAAGCATTTTCCTCGTATCTGCCGAGCATTTCAAGATTTCTGTCGCCCGTGATTAAGATCAAGGCCGGCGCATCCGCACGAACATGATACATCGGTGCAAACTGATCAATGATCGGCTGTGTATCCGGAATTTTTCTTTCCTGACGGATTACAAAATGAGTTATCGTCTGTCCGCTAAAGGGAATAATTCCGGCGATTCGGTTTGCGTCGATGTTATATTTTGCAAGATAAGCCTTGTTCAGGCCAATCATACTGACCAGATATCCGCCTGCGGAATGACCTGCTATAAAAATCAGATTGGGATCGCCGCCGTATGTTTTAATATTATTAAATACCCAGGCGACGGCCGCCGCCGCATCATCAATATACACAGGACAAAGTACTTTGGGATATAAACGGTAATTGACCGCGATGACGGCAATTCCCTGCTCTTTTAATTCCTCAGGAATGCTTTTGTTTCCGCCCTGCAATCCGCCGCCGTGAAACCATACAACCGTTGTAAAGTGCGTCTTATTGGATGGATAATAAACATCGAGTCGACAAAGATCCGTCATATATGCATCTGATTTTGCTTCATTGGCGTCGCAATACAAAATATCGTTTTGAGTTTCGTATACAGGCTTTGACGTCGCTTTAGCTTGTTCGGCATGACTGTCTGCGGAAAAAAACAGCATAATAAGTGTTGCCAATAGTAACAACAAATTATTTTTCATGTCTTTCCTTGTCATTTAATAAAAAACGCTGTCACCTAATTCCATAAAGTTGGCTATTTCAACAATTCCAAGGTTCCCATTTCCCCTATGGTTAGTTATTATTCGCCACCGTGACAATGCCGCCGCCGGACGAGGGCGAAATGGTATGATTTTCCATCGACGTATTATTGACGATTTTCAAGGCTTTTCCGCATTGAGTGGCGTCAACTGAGATGTAATCCCCCGGGCTGGCAGTTCTGGCTGAAATGCCGCTAATCAGGACTGTATCCATCACTACCGAGCTATGAGGACGTAAGTAAACAGCTTCGTTTGTTGATGATCCCAGTAAATTGACTTGAATATCTTTGATCACAAGGCCGGACCAAACAGGTGAATATCCGCTATTTTCCGCCGCGTGGACGCCTCTGCAATATTGATTTAATGTTTGCGTAAGTTCGCCGCCTGCAATCGTCAGATTAGTCCAGTCGGCAATGTAAATACAAGCGTTATTTGCCGGATTATAAACACGTGTATTTAAAAGTGTAACATTATCTGCCCGTTCGACAAAAACTCCGCTTCCGGAATTGATCGCTGCATTGCGCACCGTGGTGTCGCAAAAGGTGATATTATTCGGACGAGCGCCGCTTTGTTCGGATGCGATATAGAGGCCGTATTGTTTGACCCGCTCAATTAGGTTGCCAGTCCCATGTACATTGTCGCTTCCCCAAAGGATAGCGATTCCACGGCCCACCTTAGACTCCAGATCGGTCCTTGAGCGCAGCAGATTGCCACTGATGACCACATTGGAACTTTCACTGACGGCGATCAAATCATCGTTGGCGCCGTCAACGATATTGTTTGCGATCAGGGCATTATCAACATTGCAGAGATTAATTCCGTCTGCCCAATTCAAGCCGACTCGATTACCTGTAATAATAAGATTGTCCATTCCGGATGCGTTGTTTCGACCAAAGCAGTTGGCAAATTCGCCGGAATGGATGGTATAGTTGTCACGAAAAGTCGTATTGTCCGCGTCAATGATCACAGCCTGCTGACCTGCTTTACGGTGTGTGCAGCTTCCATCAAATGTCAACCCGAATATTAATACATCGCGGCATGTGGAATCAATGTTGATGACCTGTGCGCCGGGGGTTACGCCGTGACCATCTCCGGCGTCAAATACGGCATTTGATTTGATCATGGATAAGTTCCATCCATCCCCGCAGATTGTGAGTCCGGTTTTCCCGCTGATTCGGATGGTACTGCATCGGTAGTCACCGGCCGGAAAATATAACACGGTGTGCGATGATGGCAATGCAGCGATTGCCGCTGTGATTGCAGAGGAATCGTCAGCAACGCCATTTCCAAGAGCGCCATAATTTTTCACATTGATTAAAATACGATTGGCTTCGGACAATTGTTCAACCGTCCGCCCGGGCAATGAAAGATTATTCGCAGGAGAATTCACCTCTACAGCATCAACAGAAGCTAAACCGGTAGAGGTTTGCTCGATTACTGCTTTATCTTCTCTCTGGTTAACCTCCCGCTGACAACCGACAAGACCACATATCAACATAGCAATTGCCATGTTGATATACCGATTTGGTATTTTCATTTCGCAACCTTTCTTTCTATTGCAAATACTCTAATATCATGCTGATTCCTGAATAACTCCCATCGTGATTAAAGTACCCAGTACAACAATTCCGAGCCCAAGTATAACATAGAATATTCGTGCACCAGTACGAGTGAGGATGGTAGACATGAAACGGGCTTTGTGACTGTTCATAAACCATTCCCAGTCAAAAATACCACCGGCTGCACCAAATAGGCCAGCAGCAACAAGTAAAAGTCCTAATGGATTCATTAAATTTTCCTGGAAATTTATAATAATTATGCACGGGTACCCTGCTTGTCTTCGACAAGCAGGAATTTATTCTTATCACATCCTGTCCTGCTTAGGAAAATCAGGAACACAACACCCATTTATTTCCTAATCACTTCAATTCTATCATAAACAATCGTCCTGCACCCGCATCCAGTGAAAGCTGTAATCCTTCCATAGCAGGACTGTCATCCATCACAGGGCGTTCCTTGGAAGTTTCCGGGTCGACTTCAACCACGTTATCATGGGCGTCAAACGTAACGGTGGGCCATGACGAATAGGCAAAATCATAATTATTCAGCAGCACTGCCTTGCGGCCATCAGCATGCTGAAAGACTCCGACCAGGTAATCGCCCGGCGTTAACTGACAAATCGGCGTACCTTTTAAAACGGCGGCCGGATCGTCGCCCGGCTGGATGCGATAAATCGCGGTACTTGTCAGTTTCATCAGCGTCGGACCGAGATTTTTTATCGCATGGTTGATTCGCTGTGCTTCATAATAATGCCGGGTTTTTCGGCCATCTCTGGTAATGATCGCCCCGCCTTTCGGAAACTCATCGCCATCGGGAGTATAATAACAAAAGTAAAGGACTCCTTTGGCGCCATACGCCAGCGAGGTATAAATCTGCCATCGCAGTTGAGCTTCGGTTGGATCAAAGTGAGGTCCGAATGGCATCGTATTGAAAAAATTCCAGAACGGTATTTGCTTTTCAAGAGAATACTTTCGCATAACTTCAAGATTATCGCAATACCCCTTTCGTCCGTCATTGCCGGGCTTCATCATCGGGTAATGATCCATGCTCAGGACATCCGGATTGACTTCATTGACAAATCGGCTGACATAGTGCTCATAATCATCAACCCCCCATTGTCCGCTACTTGCACCATTGGGAAGCAGATTAATATACGCCAGTTTGCCGGGCGATGTTTTGCGAAGGTTATCAACGACAGATCGCAGCCGCTCGAAATCTTTCACAGACGGTTCATCGTATACGCTGAACCCCCAGCACGCCGGAGATGTGAGTAGTGCATTTGCCTCAATTGCTGTCTTAATCAGCAATTGCAAATCATATTTTTCGCATAATTTAATTTGCTGGGTAATTGCTTCCTTTCCTTTTGCCCCAAAACCGCCTATGACCAAAGTAAAATTCGCCTGCGCGATCTCCTCGTAACGCTGGTCCATCTTTTCGTCAGCCGGCGGGTCCACCCAGAAGCCTATCGCGAATCGATCCTGTTGAAATCGCTGACCCTGGCCAAAAGCACACGCGGCTGTCGTGACAACCATAAAAATACTCCATGCAACACACTCAAACCTGGTTGATTTTCGCATCGGACGACGACTCCTATCTATATTGAAATATCAGGAACAGGGTCACTTCTTTTTACTCTTTTGCGTATTAAATTTCTTTAGAGGAACCTCTAAAGCTATTTCTTGACCTCCGCCGCTTCTTTGTCCAGCATCCCCTTGAGCATCGTTCCCATCAGGGCGTCGCTGGTACTCGACGAACCGCCGACCATCACTTCCGGCGTAATCCGAATATTCTTCTCGGCGACCAGCTTCATAATCTCAATCAGCGCCGCGTTATTCTGGCCAATACTCTCCGAAAGCAGCTTGTACGCCTGCGCCTTGGCATCGGCGATCAGCTTAACCTGCTCGGCCTCGGCCTGTGCTCCGATGATCACCTTCTTTTTTTCCTCTTCGGCAATTTTGACGCCATACGCCGCGGTAGCCAGGCGTTTTTCTTCTTCGGTTTCCTGTGTCGTCTTGGTCAGCGTTTTTTCTTTTTCGGCTGCGCGCTGCTGTTCTTCAAAAGTCTTTTGCTGCTGCAATGCGATTTCGCGATCGGTCTGCGTTTTGAGCAATGCCCCAAGCGTCAGTTCGTTGCCTACATCGCCGATGCGCACCGCCAGCAGCGTTACGCCGTATTTGGCAAGCTCTTCTTTAAGCAGTGTGTTGCTCTGGGTTTCCTGCTGTGACCGCTGCTGAACATAATCAAGAGCCTTGACCTTTTCAGCGTTGTTTCTGAAAATTGCCCGCACCGACGGCGTGACCAATTTTGAAAGCACCATCGCATCATCGCCCACCGTGGCCACCACGCGCGGCGCATTTTCGTAGTCGATCTGATATGTCACCCGAATATCCACTGGAAATGTAAAGCCGTCGCTGCTGCGAACCGTCATCGGGCTGACCGCTTCAGCGGTTGCCGGCTTATCCTTTTCTGGCGTATAGCTTATCGTCGCCTGCCGCGTATCAATAATCGTCACTTCGTACGCCTGGGTATGCAGATAATACTGCCCCTCGCCGAGCGGGGCTTTCCAGATGCCGCGCTGGCCGACTTCAACAAGGCGGTCTTTGGTCTGAATACGCTGCCCGACATTGCTTTTGATTACGGCCACCGTACCCACAAGTACATTGGTGACCGGGGCGTTTGTAACGGTGAACAGTTTGGTATTAAGCCGGTATTTACCGGGCTTAAGCACGGTCAGTTGTGGCCCTTTGTAGCCGTTGCCTTCGCCAAGAAAATACTCGGCATTGACCATTTTATCCGGCTGTTCCCATTCGGGTGCATACACCGTATCCGGCAGTAGGCTTCGACCATCCGCCGCCTGCACCAGCCCAACATAGCCTTCTTTGATTTCAACGATCTGAATTTTGGTGATCTTGTACTGCCACGGCCAATAGAAAAAATGCCAACCGGGTGCAAGGGTCTGTGCCTGAAGGCCATTTTCACCGTTGACGGAAATAATGCGCCCTTCGGCAAGCTTGCCGCCACCAAACATTTTTTCCACAATGCCGACCTCGTTGCCGCCGATATTGGTTACAGTGACCAGCACCGCCGCCAATATCAGGACAAATACGAAAAACACTGAAAATGCCGCCTGACGGATTTTTCTGCCCGTAACCGATTCCACGCGATATTCTGCCATAATTAAGTCTCCATACATTAATTTTTAGTTCTTTGTCAGGTGTTATATACCGCAAAGACCCCTGTTCGGCAAATAATACTTTTACAATAAAACAAATTCAATACCGTACTGCCCTTTTTTATGAAGGTAAGATAGAAATGAAAAAAGCCGGATTCTCCTTCTCAGAAAATCCGGCTTACAAGGGTAACTATCGGCGATGTTATTTCTTTTTTCCCCAGAGTTCGACATCGTCGATATTCCAGCCCGA
>CAYTHV010000090.1:0-12862 GCA_964437685.1 uncultured Pirellulales bacterium | reverse complement strand
ATAACCAAAATATACATAACCGTTGCAGCATGACGGAACCAGAGTAGGCGCTATCATGCCAGGATACGAATAAAACTGCTTGTTTTCGATTTCTTTTGGAACATTAAATCGAAGATAAAAATGCATCGTCTGACCACTGACGGCAGAACTCGGATGACCAGCCTTCCAAGCTGGTCATGTCGGTTCGATTCCGATCGCCCGCTGTGTGTCAGGAATTGACACCACCTGCCAGCAGTTGCCTATCTATAGCATTTTCAAACACTTACGGCGTTATTTTTCAAGACTTCTGCCATCCGATATTTCCCCAAAATGACAGCAATTGACAGCAAAAGTCTCCAGCGGTACAGATTATGTACAAGATTACTGCAAGCGCCACTACAAGATTTGACGTGACAAACGATTCTTCAAGTGTAATAAATATCCCCCATATCCATAATCCAGTCATGAAATGAACGCGGCAGCAGACAGGCATCAAACGGCAGGACATCCGGCAGCGGTTTATCGATACTCTGCAATGGTAATTTAAGTCAGTAGGTACGTCTATGCCCACGCGGAATAAGTTGGACTTGTATTCCTGTATTCCCGCAGGTTGTTACCGAAGTTATAAATTATGCAATAGCGATGTGATGATGTCGCGGATATACGTACCTGCCAGTTGGGTTACAAAGGCCTGAAATTTCTCCGGAGCAGCGTCATCGGCATTGTCGGAGGCGACACGAATAACCAGGTAAGGGACGCCGAATTCGTAGCAGACTTGTGCTACTGCGGCGCCTTCCATTTCCACCCCCAGCAATCCCGGCAGCGCAGACCGCAGCGTATGAATCGTCTGGGCATCGGAAATAAATTGATCTCCGGTTGCGACCAAACCGGCCGTAACTTTGGGGTTGGCATTGCCGAAAGTCGTCAGAGAGCGACGAAGTTCCGGGCGGCTGACTACGCTTTGGCTTGCGGATGCCGCTTTGCCGACCAGCGATTGATCTACGAGAATACGAGAAATGCCGCGTAAGGGGATTTCATATTTTGGAAAAATCGGGCTGGCATCCAAATCATGTTGAATGAGCGCATCAGCGACGATGATATCGCCGATATGAATATCTTTGCCGACTCCGCCGCAAAGCCCCGCCAGTACAACCATATCCACGTCAAATTTGGAAATCAGCACGGCCGCGGTTGCCGCGGAGGCGACCTTGCCCCAGCCGGAAAAGACGCTGATAACCTGATGGCTGCCGATGTTTCCTGTGTAAAATGTTTTGTTATGGACGGATACAGGGTTGATATCGCCCAAAGACTGATTAAACAGTTCGACCTCTTCCTGCATTGCTCCCATGACGCCAATCAGCATAGATACTCCGGCTATTTCTGTTCCTGCTCAACTTGTTTTTTCAGTGCGTCAACATCCAGCTTGCGTAAGAAGTCCGGCAATTCTGTCCAGAGCGGATGATAGCCGAAGCCGCCGTGAGTCATTTCGCGGATGGCTTTCTTTTTTTCCACGTTCTGGACGACCATGCGATAGGCCGCTATCATGACCCCGGTGCGGTCTGCGCCATGCTGGCAATGCACAAAGACAGGGGCGGCATTTGGGTCAACGGCAATTCGCAAAAAAGCGGCGACTTTATCCGGCGTCAGTTCCCACGTATCCGTCGCGATGGTAGCATAAATTAATCCCATACCAGCCAGCAATTCTTCATCGGAATGATGGTCGCGCAGGCTGACGATGGTTTTAATCCCAAGCTTCTTGAGGTTTGCAAACCCTTCCTGAGTTGGCTGTGCCCCGCGATACAGTGTATCGCTGACCTTGCACAGATTGGGGCATCCGGCCAGAGATATCCTGACGGCCTTTCCGGATTGGAGGGCTTTTTCGACTTCTGGGCTGTTGGGATTCTCCGCGGCGGACGCGACACGAACCGCGGCATAATTGGAATCCGGCGAGACGGGCTTTAAAAACAGGAAATACACATAGCCAGCCAGAACCAGCACAATAAACGATACAATAGCAAGAATGTGTTTCGGTTTGAGCAGATTTTTCTGTATTCGCTTTTTATTTCGCATTGAAAGCCTCTCCTGTTTAATTTTCAGTTACCAGGTTATCGCAGGA
Organism: uncultured Pirellulales bacterium; assembly: GCA_964437685.1. Lineage (GTDB taxonomy): Bacteria > Planctomycetota > Phycisphaerae > Sedimentisphaerales > Anaerohalosphaeraceae > Anaeroglomus. The sequence goes on along the minus strand of CAYTHV010000090.1, from coordinate 10,767 downwards.
TTATATCTTTTTTAAATTGGTTTGTAAATCCTTGATTTTTTGGATTAAGGCTGGTTTAATATCCCCTATGTTAAATAAAGTGACCATTATCGGCGACGGAGCAATGGGCAGTGTCTGTGCGATGCTGCTGTGCGAAAATAACGTGGCGACAACGCTATGGGGCTATGATGCTGCGCAGTTGGCGGAGATTGCCGCAAAAGGCGAAAATATACGGTTTTTGCCGGGATATCCGCTGCCTAAGCAGATTATTTATCAGGCGGAAGATGCCGCAGCTCTGGCCAATGCGGAGTTGGTCGTTTCCGCAATCCCGTGTCAATTCATGCGGAGTGTCTGGAAACGGTTAAAGCCGTATTTGCCGGCGGGGACTCCCATTGTCAGTACCACCAAAGGGATTGAAAATAAAACCCTGCTTCGCCCGACGGAAATTCTGGGGGAAATTCTCGGCTCAGGCCATCCGCTGGCCGTGCTTTCCGGCCCGACGATTGCCGACGAATTGGCCCGCAAATTACCCGCGACGGCAACCGCGGCCAGTACCGATACAACACTGGCAAAACAAATCCAGCAGACCTTTACGACCTCCATGTTTCGGGTTTATACCAATAACGATATCGTTGGCGTAGAGTTGGCCGGGGCGATGAAAAATGTAATTGCGATTGCCGCCGGTATCATTGACGGCATCGGCGCCGGCGACAATGCCAAAGCCGCCTTGCTGAGCAGGGGACTGGCGGAAATCGAACGGCTGGGTGTTGCGATGGGCGCCAAAGATAAAACATTTGCGGGATTATCCGGTCTGGGTGATCTGGTGACAACCTGCGTTTCGCCCAAAGGCCGCAACCGCAGCTTCGGCGAACGCATCGGCAAAGGAGCTTCTGCACAAGAGGCGCTGGCAGCGACCCACAGCGTCGTCGAAGGCGCTGCAACCTGCGAATCCGTGCTGGGGCTGGCACAGCGATGCCATGTTGAAATGCCGATTACCGAAGCGGTCTATGCCATTATTTCCGGGCAAAAAAGCGTCCGTCAGGCTCTTGCAGAATTGATGAGCCGACAGCTCAAATCGGAATAACCTGTTTTACCATGCAACGGTATCTTTCAGCCGGATATCCCGGCTGGAAGCGCCGATTTCGATATTGAATTTCCCCGGTTCGACGATCCACTTTTGCTGTACGGGGCTGAAATAAGAAAATGCCTTTGCATCCAGCGTCATGTCGATGGTTTTGGTTTGCCCCGGCTCTATTGTAACTTTTGCAAATTCTTTTAATTCTCGTACAGGTCGGTCGGCGGCGGCATTTTCCGTAACGACATAGACCTGTGCTGTTTCGGCTCCGGAGCGGCTTCCAATGTTGGTGATTGCAAAGCTGACTTTGGCGAGGTGGTCGCCGGTCTTTTCGATTTTCAGATCGCTGTATTGAAATAGGGTGTAGCTTAACCCGAAGCCGAAAGGAAACAGCGGCTCTTTAACCTGTTTATCGAACATTCGGTAGCCGGCCAGAGGTATGCGATTGGCGTCGGCCGGCTGCGGGGGTTCATCTTCCAGTTGCCCCGGCAGGGCGGCATAAGTAACGGGCAGCTTGCCTGACGGGTTGACATCGCCATAGAGAATCTGCGTGATGGCCGCAGCGCCTTCCTGTCCCGGAAAGAACGCTTCCAAAACCGCAGGGACTTTATCCAGCCACGGAACCATTTCGACCCCGCCCGCGCTGCACAGGATGACCACGGTTCTTGGATTGGCCGCAACGACTGCCTCAATTAAATCCGCCTGATAGCCGGGCAGTTCAAAACATTCATTATCATTATTGGCAGATTGCAATTTATCCTGCGGGACTCCCACGGCAACGATTGCGATGTCCTGCTTTTTGGCTGCTTCCGCCGCCTGTGCGATGAATTGGGAGATGTCCCCGGGTTCGAAGTATTCGAATATCACAAAGCCGTTGCCGCCGTGCAGCTTGCCGAATGTATTGGCGTATTCGATTTTCATATTGTACTGTCGGCCTTTTTCGAGCGTAACCCAGCAATGGCGATCCATCGCTTCGTTTTCCGCAGGCTGCATCTGATCGAACATTTTCTTGTCGTTGAAAAACAGCCGCAGTCCGCCGTTGGAAGAGAGAATAAAATGATACTTGCCGGTGGTACGCGGCACAAAAAGACCGGTCCATCGCGCCGACATGGTGTTGATGTCGGTAATCCCATCATAGCCTTGCTGCTGTTTAATCAAGAGGGTTGGGTCTTCGCCGTCCAGATACGCTATTCGGCCCTGTGCGACCTCTTGTTTGCTGGTAATCTGATTAATCTCAGCTTCCGATATCGCCCGATCGTACATGCAAAATTCATCGATGACGCACACGGCTTTTTTGTCGCCTTTAAAGCTGCCTCCCAGCGCCATAGGAAACGCCGGAATCGAGCCCGGCATAGATGTTTCTGCTTTTTTCTGACCGTTCAGCCAGATGGACAAGTTATTTTTATTTCGCGTCACGACCACGCTAACCCACTGCTGAACGGGTATTTCGTAATTGAGTACCACCTCACGATTGCCATTGTGAACAAGAAAACGAGCACTGATGGGCGTAACATCGACCTCGATCCGCTGCCGAATATAGCCTGAAAACAGCGAAGCCTGTTTATCCGCATTCGGGTCTTTCAAATTTACCCAAAATGACCATGTAAAATCTTCATCCGAGCCGTAGCCGGGATTGTCGTGAATCAGGAGCGAGGACTGCCCGTCAAATCCGAATCCCCAGCCAATATAGCCTTCGGCTTTCGCCGCGGCGCCACAGCATTTAAAAGATAATTTTTGAATAGCTTTTTCCTGTCGAACCAGTGCGGGCTGTCCTTCGAGAGTCTGGTTGTTGAAGTATTCCGCAGAGCAGGCGAAACTGTTTAACGGCTTTGGCGTGTCGTCTCCCATTGCCGAGCATCCCTGAGTATAGATGACACAGTTGCCTAGCTTGTCTTCCAGCGATTTTCGGATGGAAGTTATCTGTTCCGTCGCTAATGTACTGCTGCCCGTGATGCGGTTGCTGTCTGCGAATGGGCCAATCAATGCAACCGTATTTCGCCTGTCCAGCGGCAGCAGTTTTTTTGCGTTTTTGAGCAGTACAATTCCTTCGGCGGCCACTTTCCCGGCGATTTCCCGCTGGGCATTGGCATCCGCCGGTTCGTTTTGGCCGCGAAGTCTGGCATTATGAAGTCTGCTTGCCAGCAAAGGGTCTTCTCCCAAGTAGGCGGCGTTGCACCCATCCAGCGGGTGTTTGACAATATTGATGTTGGGATCAAAGACCAGACCATTGTTAAAATAGGGAGGTTGTCCATGAAATGCCGCACCAGCCTGTCGGGCCAGTTCTTCATTCCACGTCGCCGCAAGGCAAAGCGGTACGGGAGGACACACCGCTGGACTGGAGATTGCGGTGCAAACGCAAATTTCCCAGATTAACACAATTGTAAGTATCTGATTCATTTTATCTCCGAATTGGAGCGAAGTCTCAATTGACGATAATTTTATATCATAATTTATAGCAACAGCGTTTGCTAAGTATAATTTTACGTTGTTTGCTTGTTTATAATACTGCAATCGCGTAAAATCAACTCATAGTATTTTAAAGACGCATCTGGAGCGGCAACAATTACCAGATTCGCCGAAACATCCTTGACAAAATCAGGATAAAACAGGATGATATTTCTCAAATTAATAATAAAGCCCGTTTATGGGTTGGAAATAGGATGATATCGCTGTAAGGATGCAAATGATAGCCGAAAAGACGCACACAAAGGATATGGATACTGTTGCGGTTTTCAGCTTTAACAGTCAGGGACAATGCGAGATTCATAACGATCTCTCGGTTCTGGATGGGCTGGGGCGAGACAGGGCGTTGTTTTTGCATCGCTGTCTCGAACTGACCTGGCAAACGATTCAGAAGGATGGCTACAACGATTTTGCCCGGCTAAGTGAACGACGAATTCGGCTTCGTGTCAGTCCGGCATCAGGCGGGGCCCCGGCTCTGCTGTCTCATGAATTGCTGATGGGCGCCGAGCTATTAAATGTCTCGGGGGCAGAACAGGCTCAGCGGGAATTGTTTTTAATCGGATGTTTTACCACGGTTTTTTATCATTGGCTCTGGCCGCACCTGCACATCAGCCAGGTTCGACGATGGAGCCTGCGGTTTTACCGGTCGCATAAACAAATCCTCGATGCCACGCTCCGTCAGACGGAGAGTTTTCCCGATGATCCATCATTAAGCTATTTACACAAAGTCTTACAGCAGCTTGACAATATTTTAACGCTGGAAGACTTTTGGACACAGGTTGCATCCAGTCCGTCGATTTTGATATTTCTGAACGATTCACAGGATGATACCGTCTCACGAAAAACGCATCTAAAATCCATTTTGACACACGAGGCGGCATCGTGGGCTGAAAAAAGAGGATTTTCGTATGCCGTGGCCAAAAAACTGGCCATCGGGTTCAAGTATATCTTTTTTGATTCCGGCACGATTGTCCTGGTCTATGAATTTCGGAATTCGTTCCTTCAGGCGATTCGTATCGCGCCGGTTTCTTTGATTGACGCGATGAGCCATGATGCCGCGTGCCGCAGTATCGTCTTTTCCAATGCCGTCCGAACGGAAATTTTCCATGACAACGGCATGTTTATACTGCCGTGGCTGAATCGCCTTAAAGTCGCTGCCGCCGATCCGGCGATGGGCGAACTGGCCCGGATGCTGATTTCAGACCATGTTCATACGGTTAATGCAGCCATTGACGAGCTGCAGCGGCGCATTCGTCTCAAACAGAACCCGCATGAATTGCTGCGATTGCTCTATTCAGGGCTGTATTACTGGCATCATAGTAACAAGGGTATCAACCGGTCGATTTGTCTGCGGGTCAATAAAATTCTCGAAGACCTGCTTACTGAACGCCCTTCATTTTTCCCTCACGCACGGGTCAACCGCAGTTTCTTTCGGGGCGAGTCGCCGACGATTCGGATTTATATCAGCAAGCCCAGTCGTGTCAGCCAGAAGAAAGTTCAAGCCCGCGTGCAATGGTCGGTCAATGGAAGACGAAAAGCGGCCATCCCCATGCAGTTTGATAAACAAGCGTCCCGCGGCGATTTCTTATACTTTGAAACGTCGCTTTCCGGCAAAAATGGTTGGATTCACTATTCGGTGCAAATCTCAATGGATGCCGGCAAGACGTGGCAGTTTGAGAAATTTGACGAAAATTCGCATGGTCTGCTCAAACGGGTTGCCGATGAACGCGGCCAGCGTGTATTGAGCCTGTATGCCGACGCCTTCAATCTGAAATTGGACGAAAATATGCGTCCGCTGCGGGATGAAACCGGCGCGTATGTTTACGGCACATTTGACGATCTGGCTGAGCAATTGCCCGCGATCAAGAAAGAAGGCTTTACCCGTCTTTACCCGCTTGGCGCTCTGGAATTGGGATGGGCAGGGGAAGCGGGGCCGGATCCGTCGGTCTTTTCCATCTGGGATGGACGTACAATACGGCGCGATTTGGGCGGGGTTGAAGGATTGCTGCGGCTCAAGAAAAAAGCCGACGAACTGGGGATGAAAATCCTGCTTTGCGTCTTGAGTCATTTTTCACGTGCTTGGCATAGCTGGCCTTATTCCTTGCCGGTCTATATTGTCGGAACCGACGGCAAGCTCAGCCGCCGGGCAGGATGGGACGGCGAATGGGATGAGTGGCTCGACAGTTTTATGGTGAATATGCGCGACTTCGACAATGTGGACTATCTTGTCGAAATTTGCACAGAATTGACGGAGATGGGCTTTGGTCTGCGAATCGACGTCGGCCACGGCTTCGATACGGTTTTCCCGGTTCGGCAGGATTTGTCTCCGACGTCGAAGCTGTTCGGCGAAGTTACCGTCAAAGGTTTTGAGCCGGTGGATTTGCGCGGGACCAATGAGCCGAATATCCCGATTATGGCGATTTGTTATCGCGTACAAAAGGCCGTTCCCGGCGCCCTGATTGCCTATAGCGAGCAGTGGCATGCCAACGAAGTCCGGATGATTAAATCCGCGACGGTGCCCTATAACGCCATTATTAAAAATCTTGAAAATATCCGCAGCGGTCAGGCCGTTGACAGTCCGCTGGGACTCAATAACAATATGGATTACCTCCAGCGGCTTCTGGATCGCTACGGCGGCCAGACGCTTTCGATGTTTAATACCCACGATGAAGAATCTCCCGCGAGCAATTACCAGAATATGATCTGGCCCGCCGCGGCGCTGCTGGTCTTCAGCAGTTATGGCCCGATGATGTATCATATCAGTCGCCTGCCCGGGCCGGAAGCGGGCTCGTTTCCGCGACGGTTCGATATGGCCTATACGGAATGCTGGAAGCACTGGGTCAATAACCGATTTGCGCATCCCTGGTATGATGAAAATGTCGCGCGTCTGGATATTTTAAATCATTATCCTTATTTGCGGGGGTTTGGCGCTTATCTGCGGGGATTATTCGCCTTTGTGGATGAACATCCGGCGCTGACCAAAGGGACACTGACGCCGGTTGCTACCGGCAATGGACGGATCGCGGCCTTTGTACGCAGTTATCAAAAAGAAAAACTGTTGTGTATTTTTAACTTCCCCAACCCGGTCATCGATGGCCAGCAGGCCCTGCCTCGAACCTATAATTTCCGCCTGCGCTGTTCCGATACCGGGCAGCCTGTGGAAGGTATCGAGATGAGTGAATTTTATGAATTGCGCGAGCGATATAATAATGTCGAAGGCAAGATGCGATGGGGGCGAAAGGAATTCTGGTCGGGACACGAATTGCTGGAGCTTGGATTTGGCGGTGTTCTCGAACCGGTATCCAGCGGCATTTTTGAGATCGTGTCCAAAGAGCAGGTAATTCAGGAAAGGCATGTGCTGTTCGACTCCTTCCGGCGGTTCTTCCGCTATGGCCGAGCCGACCGCATTCGGCATTGTTACGTATCCAGGGTCTTTCTGGATTGCTGTCGTCCGGACAAAGCGAATTTTGAACGATTTGTCGAATTGTTTGGAGCCTTGATTCACTGGTCGCTCAAAGAAAGCGACTACGGAACGGCGTCCATCGGCGTCTTGCTGCGGGAAATCAGCGCCGACAATGAAGGCATTCGCAATAGCATTATTGAATGCCTGATGCGTATCGCGGTCAATCCAAGCGGCCATTATGATAAGGAAATCTCTCGCTCTGCGGTCGATATTCTGCAATCGATCAATATCGGTACGATTGTACTGGTTTCGCCCGAGTCTCGATTCAGCGGCGCTTCCGGCGGTGTTGGTATCTATACGACCGACATTGCCGATGTCTTGAGCGAATTGGGCTTCCATGTCGTCCTGATTACGCCGCTCTATGAGAAAAATCGGAAACAAATTCTGTCGCATTTCGACCCGAAATTCGAGGGACATCAGTTCAGCGTGCGGTTCCCGGACTTTAACGAAATGACCCAGACCGCCGTGCCCGGCTCAAAGGTGGAAATCGTTAATATCCACCGTTCCAACCTCGTTCGCCGCAAACATGGCAAGCGATCGCGAATCGAAGTGCTGTATCTGGAAAACGCGGCATATCTGGATGCGCCATACAGCGGGCAGACCGCCGAAGACAAGATTCGCCGTGCCCGGGTACTGGCGCAGGGTGCATTGGAAGCCCTGCGGGCATATAACTATTTTCCGTCAATTATTCAGACCAATGAATGGCCGACATGGCTGATTTCCGCGTTTGTGACCACCTGGAGCGAGTTCCGCGACGATCCGCATTTTGCCAATACCAAAGTCGGCTCGATGATGCACAACCCGCATCCATCGTATGGCATTACCCTGAATGAACCCAACCCGGCCCGGCGCAATTATTATTGCAATGTGCTGGGACTGGATCCGGCGTTTTATTACGATCTGGCCGTCAACCGTTACAGCTCCGACGGACACCAGATTGATTTGATGCATACCATGCTCAAGACGTCGCATTTTATCGGCACGGTGTCGCTGGCGATGAAAGCCAGAATGCTGCGGGAAACATGGCTGTTCCGTCATGCGTGGGATTTTGCCGAGAAAGAACGCGAGGGCATGTTCTTCGCCCGTCGCAACGGCTTTAATATGGCCGCCCGGCAGCGGTTCTGGTTCGGCACGAAAAAAAGCATTGTGGAAACCTGGCATCCTTCGGCGCGTAAACGCCTGTTTTATAAATACTATGCCGCCAAGAAAACCGCCAAGCTTGAATTGCAGAACAACCCGCATGTCCGGCTGACTCCCGACAGCGGCTCGGCAGACCATGTTATTTTTGGAATGCTCCATCGCATCAGCAAACAGAAAGGCTTTGAATTGCTGGTGGATTGGAAAGTCTATACGGATGGCAAAAATCGTTATGTGCGTTTTGAACCGCATATTATCAATAATTCCACGATGCTTGAGTATTTCCTTGCTCAGGATAAACGGATTCAATTTGTGATCTGCGGTCGTGTCGAGGAAAGCCCCGATGCGCAGCGGTACGATATGCATCTCAGACGGATTGCGGCGCGTCCCGATATGGCCGGACGGTTCGCCTATTATCCCGAAGGCAATCTCAGTCCCGATCTGTACCGCAATCTTTATGTTGGCTGCCAGTATTTTGTGATGCCCTCCGGCGGCGAAGTCGGCGAACCCTGCGGGATCAGTCAGCAGGAAGCCCACGCCGGCGGAACGCCCGTGGTCGCCCATCATCAGGATGGTCTCCAGCATACGGTTTCCGATAATGATTTCGGTGATACAAACTATCCTTCCGATGGGGTTAAGTTTAACGGCTTTTCCGGCGAATCCTTTTTAGACGCATTGCTTGACGCGGTGGAAATTTATTATCATGGATGTCGCAGGTCCTACAAAGACCCGCATGGAAAACCAAAACAGCTTGACTATGAGGACCTTGTATTCAACGCCTTTGCCCGTGATCATCGTTGGATAAAGCCTCTGCGGGATTATATCGCGATGTATGCCAAAGTACAGGGAACGACGCTGCCGAAAGGGCTTGATGCGCTGCGGCTGATTGAGGATTCCTCCGGTCTGGATGACAGCGATATCGGCGACGTGATTCTGAAATATGGATTTACCACCGAAGAAGCCATTGCAGAATTGATCGCCGCGATGGGGTTGGACGTTTCCGCGGTTCGCCAGGGTGCCGCCAAAGCCCTGGTACGGCTGGCCGCTGCACTGAAAAACCCATTCCTGTCTGAAACCTTAAAACAGCTTCATGCGGCAGCCGATTCGTCCAATACGAACCAGGCAAAGCTCGCGGCAGGGTGTATTGAAAATCTGAATAAATCAGGCAGTTCCTGAAAAAAAAAGACTCCAGTTCTTCAGGGATAACAGGGCTTATGAAACCTTCTTGAAGATGTCCAGACGCAGGACGCCAAAGGCGTTAAATGCCGTCCGGGCGGACAGGTGAATGGCGAGAATTACGGTAATTGAAGTCCCGGTAAAAATTGACAGCATAATGGCAATCTGGTATCCGATCGCGGTCAGCGGGTCATTGCCGCCCAGGATAACGCCGGTCATCATCCCCGGCAGCGATACAATTCCGACATTGGCCATCATCGCTACCGTCGGTGTCAGCGCCTGATAAAGGCTGTCCCGCAGGTAAGGCTTGGTTGCCTCCGCGACCGTTGCTCCCTGCGACAATGCCAATTCATACGCTTTCTGTCCTGTGCGGATGGATTGATAAAAGCTTCGGATGCCGACGATATCCGCCCGCAGACAATTGCCGAGAATCATTCCTCCGATGGGAATCACATATTGTGCGTCGAGAATCTCAGGCCGCCGCAGGATCACCCCGACAAAAAACAGCAGCGGTATCGTTGTTCCAATCAGCAGGGCGGCAAACAGTCTCCACACCAACGAGCTAAGCTTGAGCTGTGCCCCTTTCAAAATCGACAAATCCGCCACGGTAATCATCGCCAGCAGCCACGCGGCGTTCAGCCAGCCGTTATTCAGTTGAAAAACAACCTGCAAATACAGCCCGACAAAAATCAATTGCAGCGTCATTCGGGTGATGGATGTCAGGAGCTGCCCCATCAATGGCACGCGATACCAGTAGATGATACTCAGCGGGATCAGCAGCATCAGGTAGCCCAGAGCCAGGTTTTGCGGCAGAATGCTCTCTACGCCATTCATTTCTTGTCCTCCCCCGTTCCATTCAGGGACACAACCTTGTCGGCGATTGCGGACATCGCGGAATCGTGTGAGACAATCAATACCGTCAAGTCCGTTCGCTGGCGCAGGTAATCGAGGATGACCTGTTTGGATTCCGTATCCAGCGCGCTGGTGGCCTCATCCAGCAGATAAATCGGCCGCTGCAATAGCAGGCTGCCGACCAGTGCGACGCGCTGTTTTTCTCCGCCGGATAAGGCGGTGATGTCTTTATCCAGCAGGCTTGCCGCCAGCCCGAAACGCGCAAATAATGTCTCCATCAGCGTGCTGTCGTAAGCAAGGTGAGCATTGGCGGAGTATGCAAACGGCTGACGCAGCAGGTTTTTGACAAGGTCGGCGCCCAACTGCGGCTCCTGTGCGACGTAGCCAATCCGTTTGCGAATTGCCCAGATGGTCTTGCTGTCCAGAATCATTCCTTCGATGGTAATTTGTCCGGCCTCCGGCGAAATAAATCCGAGAATCGTTTTAAGCAAACTGGATTTACCCTTGCCGGAAGAGCCGGATAGCTGAATTTTCTGTCCGCGTTTTACAGTTAGTGAAAAATCACGGAATAAAATCTGTTCGCCAAAACGCAGGCTCAATCCCTCAATGGCGATTATCGCGG
>CAYTHV010000089.1:12132-12881 GCA_964437685.1 uncultured Pirellulales bacterium | reverse complement strand
CAGTTTTATATCCGGACGACATCCACCGACCCGGTCGTAAGGTGAAAGATTCTAAACAGGTTCGTAAAATGGTAATAAAGGTGCGCACACATGATTAAACTTGGAATCATAGGACTCAGTGATGGCAATGGCCATCCGTACTCATGGTCATCAATTATTAACGGCGGTTTTGACGAGCAGACGATGGCGGACTGCGGCTATGCGGGCATCCCCAAATATCTTGCGGCCAACAAAGATACACTCGGTATTGAGGGAGCGACAGTCACTCATATCTGGACACAGGATAAGGAGTTATCAAAAAAGGTCGCGAAAGCCAGCCTGATTGATAACACGGTTGACAGGATGGAAGACCTTATCGGCAAAGTCGATGCGGTGCTACTTGCCCGAGACGACCCGGAAAATCACCGAAAAATGGCTAAACCATTTATTGACGCCAATATCCCTATTTTTATCGATAAACCTCTGACGGATAATTCTGAGGATCTGGCGTATTTCAAAGCACAAGTCAATCAGGGCAAATTCATTATGTCCTGTTCTTCGATGCGCTATGCTTCTGAAAGTCGGGCGGTCAAACAGAACTTAAGCTCCTTTGGCAATATAGAGCTTGCGGTAGCCACGGGCAAAAAAGACTGGATTAAATATGGCGTCCACATGCTGGAAGGCCTGTTCGCGTTTTTTGATGATCCCAAAGCTGTTTCCGTTCGGCATATCAGTCAAAAGTCACACAAAGACATTGTCTATATTGAATT
>CAYTHV010000089.1:11729-12122 GCA_964437685.1 uncultured Pirellulales bacterium | reverse complement strand
ACAGTAAACCTGTTCTATGATATTACACCGACATTTCAGATTTCAATTTTTGGACAAAACAACTGGAAACTGATGGATTACACCAACTGGTATTCAATGTTTAGGGATAATCTCGTCGAGTTTATACGGTCGGTTAAAGAAGGAAAACCCCGGCTGGAATTTTCAAAAACGGAAAACATCATTAAAGCTGTTATTGCCGCCCAGGAAAGCCTCGAGCAGGGCGGCAAAATAGTAATGCTATAGATTTGGAGAAGTCACAAATGCATATGCGTCCAAGCAGAGTATTAAGAAAATTAAGAAATAATGAAACCGTAATCTGTACTAAACTGAATCTTTCCGACCCGCGTGTCACGGAAATCGCGGCATTCTGCGGTTTTGACTGTCTGTGGCTGG
>CAYTHV010000089.1:0-11719 GCA_964437685.1 uncultured Pirellulales bacterium | reverse complement strand
CCTACGGATTGGCAGACAATAGAAAATCAGATTCGCTCGGCCAAAATATCGGATGTTGATGTGATGGTCAGGGTGTCCAAAGGCGGCCCTTACAGCGATTATATTCAGCCGCTGGAAGCGGATGCCGCCGGAATCATGATTCCTCACTTGATGAGCCTGAAAGAGGCCAAAGAAATCGTCCATTGGACACGGTTCCATCCGCTCGGCCGCAGACCGGTTGACGGCGGCAATGCCGATGGCAAGTACTGCCTTGTGGATTTTGACGACTACATTCAGACGGCCAACAAAGAACGGTTTGTCATCGTTCAGATTGAAGACCCGGAGCCGTTGGATCAACTTGAAGAGATAGCTAAGGTGGAGGGCATTGATATGCTCTTTTTCGGCCCCGGCGACTTCTCGCAGGGCATTGGCACCCCGGGCAAATGGGACAATTCCAGGATTGCTGAAACCCGAAAGAAGATTGCCCAAGTCTGCAAAGCCAACCATAAATTCGCCGGTACAGTAGGCGGCGTAGGTAACTTTAAAGAATTAGTCGAGATGGGTTATCAGTTTATCAGCGTTGGCGCCGACGTGGTTGGATTGTGGACATATTACAAGGACATTATCTCAAAAATAACCAATATTGACAATAAATCGTCAGATGGAATCTACAAAGGAAAATAATCATGCACGTTAAAGAATTATTGAGCCTCAGGGATAAAGTTATTCTTGTTACCGGAGGCGCCGGCAATTACGGTCGCTGTATTGTTGAGGGGCTGGCAGAAGCCGATGGAACTGTCATAACAGCATCGAGAAATCTTCAAACTTGCCAGAGTTTTGCGGAAAAACTAAGGTCACAGGGGTTCAATGTGCATGCACTGCAATTGGATCAGGCAAATCATCAATCGGTATTAGACATCAAACAGCAATTACGCGATAAATTTGGCGGTCTTGACGTTCTTGTCAATAATGCTGTTCTTCGTCCAACGAAAGGCTATGCCGCATCGCTTGGAACACTTGAGGAGTCTTTAAAGGTCAATGGAGTTGGGGTTTTCGATTTGACGCGTGAGTTGGCAGAGCTGATCGCTGTCCGTGGGGGCGGCGTCATAATCAATATCGCTTCGATGATGGGAATGTTTGGTCCTGATTTGTCAAACTATGAAGGTACTGACATGGGTGACATTGCTCCTGATTATTTTTTCCACCGCGCTGGACTAATCAACTATACACGATACCTTGCAAGATTTTTGGCAAGTAAACATATCAGAGCAAACTGCATCAGTCCGGGCGGCTTATTCAATCATCAGCACCCCCGGTTTCTTGAAAATTACTGTAAGAAAGTTCCCGTAGGAAGAATGGCCAGCAATGATGACATCAAAGGACTTGTGGTATTCCTTGCCTCTGAAGCCAGCGCCTATGTCAATGGCGAAAATATCCTCATGGATGGCGGGATGCATTGTTGAATTCCAACGACAAATAATACAATCCCAAAGACAAAACTTGCAACGGCACTTGCAGTAAATTCGAACAAAATCCGTACCGCTGGGGACATCTGCTGTCCGTTGCGGTCATTTGGTGGGGATATCGGACAAAATGAATCCTGGAAAATATCGCCCTAAGTAACTGGAACTGCGATAGATAGGCAACTATTGGCAGGTGTTGTCATATGGAGTCACACAGCGGGCGATGGGAATCGAGCCAACATGACCCGCTTGGAAGGCTGGGGTGGATTGGTTGTAACTATTTGTTAAATAAAAAGATATGTATCTGTTAAAACCTGCTTGCAGTGAATTTTTTATGTTGTAAATACGGCATTGTTTTCCACTATTTCAACCGTTGAATTACCGTTCAAAATTGCCGGTGGCAAGGAATTCTTCAGGAGTTTGAACGACAATGCCTCCCGAAGGAAAATGTTTCAAATTGCGAGTTAGCAAGTAATCGCATTTAGAGTGGGTTGCGCTGAAATACTGAATCGCATCCTCAAAATCTTTCATCTTTGCATCGATTGCCTGATTGACAATCTGCGAGGTGCAGTCGACCGTCGTAAAACTATCCCGCAAGGAATTCAGAACTTTTCGAGCCGTATCAATCCCGGCGATTTTGTGAACAATGTAATAGATATTGTTGAAACTGATGACAGAGATATAGCCCTGTGCCTGTGCGGATTCGGCGGCCGTCCACAATTGCGCCGAGGCTTCAAAATGCCCCGGACGCTTCAAGAGGACGTCCAGCAGGATGTTGGTGTCGAAAAACAACCTCATTTTTTAACTCCATACTTGTCCATGAGAGCTTCGGTCAGGACATCACGGTCAGATTTGCCATGAGGCAGCTTGATAATGCCTGTCATTTTTCGGGTTAATGGCCCTAATTTGATCTCGGTTTTATCGCCAACGGCGAGGCTTTTGATGAACCGGCAGAACATATCCGAGACACTGGTTTGGTTGATCTGTGCCAGTTTTTTGGCCAACGACACGGTTTTGCTATCGGCATTGAGCGTTATTTTCGGCATAAAAAGACTCCATACGTAACAATTTTATTTAATTATACATAACATTTATTGAGGTGTCAAACACAAAATGATACACCTTCATCCCTATCAACAAGCATACGAGTCTTATCGACCGATGACGACCTTTACAATCAAAGGCCGGTCGTTCCATATTTTCTATGAATGTTTCGTCCCTTTGGGACTAAAAAATTGAAAAGTTAAAATCAAAAAGTGAAAAGGAATAATAATTTCAGTAAATACGAGCCGACAGCGTAATTGCGGACAAACATACTGAATTGTTGGATTCCCGCCCCACGCCTTCGCGGGGGCAGGCACTGCGCGGGAATGACAAGAATACGGAATCGGCTTCAACTAACTGAATTTGATATAAGAGGATGGGCCGAAGTGAAAGGGCGGGGGGGATATTGGCCGCTATGCTTTCATGAGCTTTAGGAAGAATTTTTCGAGGTTGGAGGGGATGTCGCCCTGGCCGGTTTTGGATTGATAGTCCATATAGCCTAATTCGGCGAGAAATTGGCCGAGTTCTTTGAGGGTGTACCGCTTAAGCTGGGTGAGGAACTTACCCTGCATGGCGGGGCTTTTGAGGCCGACTTTCAGGGCGGCGACGTTTTGCGGCTCGCCTTTTTCAATCATTCCTTTGCAGCGGAACATCCTGCGGAAATGGAATCCAAACGCCCCAATGGCCGAATAGATGGCGTCCCGGTCGCCTTCAAACATCCGGCGGAGGCGGTCGAAGGCTTTGGCTTTGTCGGTTCCGGAGAGGGTTTCGATGACCTCGAACGCGTCAAAGACACGGCTGGCCCCGATGAGTTCTTCGACATCGTCCATCGTGATGGACTTGGCGGGGTGCTTGAACATAATCAGCTTGTCGATCTCGGCGGCGATACGCCCGGGTTCATTGCCGATCAGTTCGACGATTAACTCGGCCGCTCCGGGGGCCAGACGGACGCCTTTTTCCAGAGCACAGTTTCCGGCAAAACCCACCATCTCCCACGGTTTGATTTCGCCCGCGTCGATGAGTTCGGCTACGCCGCCGGCGGCGACTTTCTTGGCGATCTTGCGGCGTTTGTCCCAACTTGTCACTGAAAGGATCATCACGCCGGTAGGGCTGGGGTGTTCGAGATATTTTTCGAGCAGTTCGGCATAGGCCTCGATAAACGGCTCGGCGTCCTTAATCAGCACGACCCGACGGCTGGCCAGAAACGGCAGTGTCCGCAGTTCGTCCAAAACTTCGGGGCCTTCGGCTTTGTCCGCCTGCGGCTGATAGAGGGCCATATCCCGCTCATCCGGGGATAAAAGCTGATTCAGCAACTTTTCAACTTCGCGGCGTGCGAGGTAGGCATCTTCGCCCGCGATGACATACAGAGACTTGAATGTCTGTGTGTTAGCCTCGCTAGGTTGTGTTTTTTTGGCGGACATTTAAAGTTCGTAGTTTTTTTGCCACAGAGGGCACAGAGAAAAAAGTTCT
Organism: uncultured Pirellulales bacterium; assembly: GCA_964437685.1. Taxonomy (GTDB): domain Bacteria; phylum Planctomycetota; class Phycisphaerae; order Sedimentisphaerales; family Anaerohalosphaeraceae; genus Anaeroglomus. The sequence continues at coordinate 7,763 of CAYTHV010000089.1, read as the reverse complement.
TAGTTTGTGGAATTTTTCCTATTTTATTTTTTACCATGAAGAGCATGAAGAACAGGAAGAGTTTAATGAATTTTTTTCTTCATTGTCTTCATGAGCTTCATGGTGAATAAAGTTCTTAGAGTTCGTTAACTTTTCTCCTCTTCGTTATCGTCTTCGATAATCAGGCGTTCGGCGGCGACTAATTTATCGCCTTCGTCCATCCGAATCATCCGCACGCCGGCGGTGTTGCGTCCAATTTCACGCAACTGCTCTAAGCCGGTACGGATAATCATCCCGCTGGCGGTAATCAGCATCAGTTCGTCATTGTCATGGACGGCCTTGATGGCGACGACACGTCCATTGCGGTCAGTGGTCTTGATGTTAATCAGCCCAAGCCCGCCACGATTCTGCGGGCGGTAATCGTCCAAGTCCGTACGTTTGCCGAAGCCATTTCCGCAAACGGTCAATAACGACGCACCCGGCTCGGCGATGACCATACCGACGACTTCGTCGCCCTCGCGGAGCTTGATGCCGACAACGCCGATGCTGGCACGACCCATCGAACGGACTTGTTCTTCATTGAATCGGATTGCCATTCCGTCGGCAGTGCCGAGAATGACCTCGTCTTTGCCGCTGGTGATGGCCACTCCGATGAGCTGGTCGCCGTCTTCGAGTTTGATCGCGATTAGTCCATTACTGCGCGGGTTGCCATACGCCGACAGGACGGTCTTTTTGACAGTGCCGAGCCTGGTGGCCATAATCAATTGCCGCTTGTCGTCGAATTCGCGTACCGCCAGAATCTAGGTGATCTTCTCATCGGGGTTGATCTGGATGAGGTTGACGATGTTGCGTCCTTTGCTCTGACGCGACAGTTCCGGCAGGTTATAAACCTTCAGCCAGTGGCAAATGCCCTTGCTGGTAAAGAACATCAGGTAATCGTGCGTCGAGGCGACGAACAGATGCTCGAGGAAGTCGCCTTCTTTGGTGTCCGAGCCGATGACGCCTTTGCCGCCGCGTCCCTGTTTTTTGTAGGTGTCCATCGGGGTACGCTTGATATAGCCGGTATGCGAAATGGTAACGATGGTTTCCTCGTCGGCGATAAGGTCTTCCATGTTGATATCTTCGGCTTCCTCGCCCGCCAGTTCTGTCCGGCGCGGGGTGGCAAATTTCTTTTTCATCTCCTCAAGGTCTGCCTTAACGATATCCAATTGCAACTTGCGACTGGCGAGCAATGCCTCGTGTTCAATAATTTGTTTGAAAATATCAGCAAATTCTTTGGCCAGCTTTTCAATTTCCAGTCCGGTCAGCCGCTGGAGCTGCATCGTCAAAATCGCGTCGGCCTGCTGGGATGTCAGGAATTGATCAGATTTGGTCTTTTCGGCCAGAAATGACTCCGGCAGGATTTTTTTGAGTGTGTCGCTTTCGGCCAGACGCAGCGGTTTTTTCATCAGCCGTTCTTTGGCGGTCGGCGCATCGGGCGAAGCTTTGATCAGGTTAATAATGTCGTCAATATCGCTGACGGCCATAATTAAGCCTTCCAAAATATGTGCCCGCTGACGGAATTTTTTGAGCTGGTGCTTTGTCCGCCGCTGAATAACATTAATGCGGTGGTCGACATAATACTGAAGCATCTGTTTGATATTCAGCGTTTCGGGGCGATTGTTGACCAGTGCAATATTCTGCGCCGCAAACGTGGTTTGCAATTGTGTGAACCGATAAAGCTTATTGATCACGACCTGGTAGTCGGCGTCTTTTTTCAGTTCGACAACGACACGCATTCCCTGGCGGTCGGATTCATCGCGAACGTCGGAAATCTCTTCGATACTGCCGTCGTGGACGCAGTCGGCGATCTTTGAAACAATCGCGGATTTAACCGTCATGTAGGGGATTTCGGTGATGATGATATTTTCACGGCCCTTTTTCGGGGTTTCGACGTGTGCCTTGCAGCGAACCCGAAGATGGCCGCGTCCATTGACGTAGGTATCGACGATGCCTTTGCGTCCGCAAATGACGCCGCCCGTGGGGAAATCCGGTCCCGGCAGCTTTTCCATGATGTCCTTAAACCCGCAATTTGGGTCGTCGATAATCAGCAGCAGGGCGTCACAGACTTCGCCGACGTTGTGCGGCGGCAGATTGGTCGCCATACCCACCGCGATACCGGTGGCGCCGTTGACCAACAGGTTGGGGAATTTGCCCGGCAATACCGTCGGCTCCGTGCGTGTTTCGTCGTAGTTTGGGACAAAATCGACGGTATCGAGCTTTAAATCCTCGAGCATATCGACCGCTGCGGCGGTCATTCTGGCTTCGGTGTAACGCATCGCTGCGGGCGGGTCGTTGTCAACGCTGCCGAAGTTACCCTGCGGATCGACCAGCATCGTCCGCATATTCCATTCCTGTGCGAGCCGGACCAATGTCCCATAGGTCGCCTGATCGCCGTGGGGGTGGTAGTTACCGCCCGTATCGCCGACGATCTTGGCGCATTTGCGGTGTTTGCTGCGGGGGCCTAAGCCCAAGTCGTTCATGGCCACTAAAATGCGCCGCTGCGAGGGTTTTAGCCCGTCTCGCACGTCCGGCAAGGCACGCGATACCAATACGCTCATCGCGTAATTCAGATACGATGTTTTCATTTCATCGACAATCTGAATGGGCTCAACCCGCTCCAGCGGCTGTTCTGCCTGCTGCTCCTGATTTGTCTCGTCCATAATTCCCTTATATGTAATAAGTTACAAAATTTATACCATGCTGCGACACCGACGATTTAGCCGGGTTCATAAACGAGCAAATGTACCCGAAAATCAGCGGTTTGTCAAAAGCAAATAATCGGCAATCAGCGATGGATTTATATGGCTGGATTACCGCAATTTAAGCTGTTTGTACTTGTTACGGCGGTGGGCCACGCGGTCGGGGTTTTCGGCCTGAATTTTTTCCTCATAGGCAGCGAAATTGCCCAGGAACCACTGTGTTTTACCGTTGCCTTCAAACAGGAGCAGGTGGGTGCAGATGCGGTCCAGGAAGAATCGGTCATGGCTGATGACCATGGCGCAGCCCTGGAAGTCGATGATGGCCTGTTCCAGTACCCGCATGGTATTGACATCGAGGTCGTTGGTCGGTTCGTCGAGCAGCAGGAGGTTGCCGCCGGTGCGGAGCATTTTGGCTAAGTGAAGTCGGTTGCGTTCGCCGCCGGAACATTGGCTCACTTTCTTTTGCTGCTGGGAGCCGCGGAAGTTAAAGCGAGCAACATACGCACGGGAGGCCATATTTACGCCGCCGACATCGATGGTGTCCTTGCCGCCGGTGATTTCTTCAAAAATACTTTTATTGTCGTCCAGCGCGTCGCGGTGCTGGTCAACGTATCCGATGGAGACGGTCGAGCCTACTTCGACGGCGCCGGCGTCGGGCTTTTCCTGTCCGGTGATCATACGGAACAGCGTTGTTTTGCCGATACCGTTGGGGCCGATGACGCCGACAATCGCGTTTTTCGGTAATTCGAACGTGCAGCCTTCAATGAGTGAATTGCCGTTGAATCCTTTGCTGACATCTTTAAATGACAGCACCTTGTCGCCGAGACGCTGGCCAGTGGGAATTTGAATCAGCACGTCGCTGCGGTCGTCAATTGCGGCTGTGGCGGATAATTGCTCATACGCATTGATACGCGCCTGGTTCTTCTGGTTACGTGCCCTGACCGAGGTATTGATCCACTCCAGTTCGCGGGTTAGTGTTTTTTGTCGCTGCGATTCTTTTTTCTCAGCGATTCGCAAGAGTTCCGATTTCTGCTTAAGCCACGAAGAGTAATTGCCTTCAAATGGCAGGCCGCGGCTGTTTTCCAGTTCGAGAATCCACTTGGTGATATTATCGAGGAAATAACGGTCATGGGTAACGATAATGACTGTGCCGGGGTATTCGCGGAGAGCTGTTTCGAGCCATTGTATGGTTTCGGCGTCGAGATGGTTGGTTGGTTCGTCGAGCAGCAGCATATCCGGTTTTTCCAGCAGCGCCATACACAGGGCTACACGCCGACGTTCACCGCCGGAAAGCCGACTAATCAGAGCATCATCCGGCGGCAACACCATTGCATCCGAGACAACATCCATCAGCCGGTCGGTTTCCCAGCCGTCGCAGGCGTCGATTTTATCCTGAAGCGTTCCCAATTCCTCCAGCAGTTTATCCATATCATCATTGGGCTGAGGGTCGCCAAGTCGTTCGGAAATAGCATGAAAACGGTCAACCATATCCAGTGTCGGCTTAATCGCCATCCGCAGGTGGTCGCGAACGGTTTTATCCATTTCAAGCTGCGGTTCCTGAGCGACATAGCGCAGGGTCATCCGCTGGGTCAATTTTGCTTCGCCGTGAAAATCCTTGTCAAGGCCAGCCATGATTTTGAGCAAGGTACTTTTGCCGGAGCCGTTTTCGCCAACGACGCCTATTTTTGCTCCATAATAGAATGATAGCGAGATGTCGCGGAGGACTTCTTTTTCGCCATAACTTTTACTTACATGACTCATTTCAAAAACAAACTGCGGAGGCATAGGATTCCTTACATGATAAATTCTAAATCTTAAGTACTAAATTATAAACAATCTCGAAAGCGGGATACTATACCATTGGCAGGGCGGATAGGCTACAAGATTTCCTGTTGAATTTACGGATGTTTTGCTGCAGCTATCCGACTTACTGGTGTCGATTGTGGTTGAATTTTCTGAATTTGCTTTTGTTCTTATCGGCCGGCAGGTCTTTGATATTGAATTTCTGGCTTTTTGGCTTGCCATTGGGGCCGCTTCTTTTCGGAATTTCACGGTTTATCAGTTGCAGGGATTTTAAACATGCCGCCTGTGTGGTTGTATCCTGGTGAATAAGACCCTGCTGGAGAACCTCTTTGGCCAGCTTAACCATCCGCCCACGCATGCTCCTTAGGCCATAAGCGGCGGCTTTTTTGACTGTGCGGGAGTAATTACCGAATAAGGCTTCTTTGAGGATAACTAGACCGTCATCCTGCATCCAGCCGAGATGATGGGCTGCAAGCCTTGCAGTTGAAATCTGTTCGGAAAACAACTTCTCCCGGAGTTTTCGGAGAAGTTCTATTGTAGTTTTCTCTTTTTCCCGTTCAGGTGTTTTTTTGTCGGGAATCATGGTCCCATCCTTGCGTTTCTGATTATATACGCTATAATTCAACTACTTTATGGGTAAATTGTCAAGAGAAAATATACTAAAACCCCCAAATAAAAAGAGGAGAGCGCCACACTCTCCTCTTTTTTGAAAATGGCTCTTCTCGTTTCCAATTTAGCTTTCCTTTGTCCGCCTGATTTACCATCAGACTTGTGTGCCTACACTCAAGATAAGCGGATTCAGCATCTGCTAACATAACCCTGTGGGTCATTGGTTAAGAGCCATTAATGTCGTATTTTCAATACCTTAAAGGCGTCATCAATTACTACTGTTGTATCGTCCGGCGGGTTTGCTTTGCATTAAAAATTTTTGCTATTTTTCTTTTCTTTTTCGGTCAGTATTTCATTCATTGAGCCGCTGCGAAACCCCTGCAAATCAAGGGTAATATAGCGAAAGCCAAGTTTCTTTAGATTCTCGACAATCTGTTTGCGGACAGCCTCCGGCGTGATTTTGGCAAATTCATTGGCATGCACTTCAATTCGGGCAATATCGCCGTGGTGGCGGACGCGAAACTCTACAAAACCCAGCCCCCGCAGGAACTCTTCGGCCTTTTCCACCTGGGCCAGTTTTTCTTCGCTGATTTCCAGACCATACGCCACCCGACTGGCCAAACACGGCGAAGCGGGCAAATCCGCCGTCGGCAGAGACATTTGTCGGCTTAACTGGCGGATGTCGTTTTTTGTTAGTTTCGCATCCATCAAGGGGCTTAAGACGCCAAAGACATCCGCAGCCCGATTGCCCGGTCGGTAGTCGTCTTTGTCGTCGAAATTGGCGCCGCACAGAATGCGGGTGATGTTTCGCTGGCCGGCTTTTTCGATAAGCGACTTGAACAGTCTGCTTTTACAATGGAAGCATCGGTCGGCTTTATTGGATCGATATGCCGGGTTGTCGATTTCGCCGACAGGGATTTCATCCAGCTCTACGCCGAATTGTCGGGCTAAGTCCGCGGCCTGAGTATGCTGATGTGCCGAGAGGGATGGGCTAACCCCGATGCAGGCGAGAACCTTGTCTTTGCCGAGTGTATCGACGGCGACTTTGAGTAGAAAAGTGCTGTCGACGCCGCCTGAAAAGGCGATCAGAACGCTGTCTAATTTGGATAGCTGTGTTTTGAGCTGGTTTAGTTTTTCCGTGAGTTGGTCCATAATGATTTTGCTTTGCAAGGTTAGTATTTTTTTAGTAAGAACAAAAATTCCCTGTTGGGTTCTTCGGTTTCACGAATCCACGCGTTTGTCCATCGCATATTTGCCATGACATTTTTTTTGTAATCCAGAGCGATTGTGTCTATAATCTGGCCTGATTTTTCGAGAGCCTGCTGGAGCTGTTCGGCGGTTGCTCTGCCGCCGGAACTGTAGGACAGCAGAATATATTTTGCCCGTGTCTGTGTAATCAGTTTTTCAATGGCTTCAACAACGAGGAATTGCCCCGAAATGCCGCGGCGGAAATCTTCAAATACCGACGATGCCAGTAGATCAGACGAATCCTGCCTGCGACTGGCTTTGCCGAAAACTGCCGGACGGTCGTTCATACAAATCGTTGTCCATAAATGATAATACGCAGCGTATCGTATGCGCGATGGCGGCATTTTTTCATTATTTGAGCCATAAGGCGGGTCAAAATACGCCAGATCACACTCTGCTTTGTCGCAGACAGCCAGCACATCCTGCCTTAGTACTGTATGCTGCGATTCAGACACAATTAACGATGGAACCCGCATTTTCATTGTTTTATACGAGCGGGCAGACCATGCGTTCAAATATGAGGCGTGATGGCCAAGTGTGCTGTCAACTTCATCCATTGCCAAAATCAAACTGGTCAGCAGGACGGAGGTTTCGATTTCCGGCAGGGCCAGCCGGTCGATTTCCTCGCGAATCGCATCCAGTTTACGGGTATTGTGAATTTGCCACGGTTTTTTGACATACTCCTCGGATGGGCATTTATCGACTTTTGCATCGCCGCCATAATGCTCCGTAAACCAGCCATCAACGCCCTCAAGGGTGTTTAAATGATCGACGAAAGGCTGGTAATAGGAAGCGGGACGCTGATTGAGCAAATAACACTGAGCAAAGACTTTCGACCAGATCGCGGTATCATTAGAAATTACACGATAGCCGAGATGAGCAAAAACCTGAGAAACACGGGTCGAGCCGGAAAATCCGTCGAAAATCACTTCAGTCGGACATTTTTGGACCAGGGAAACAATATGCGGCAGCAATTTTAGCTTGGAGCCGGCATATTTGATGCTTTCTGTCGCCGGAATCATGGATGTATAATCGTGACTTGTCGCTTGCAGCATACAGCCAAAGATGGGACTTGAACCCACAACCCCGGCTTTACGAAAGCCGTGCTCTACCATTGAGCTACTTCGGCGAAAACCTCATCTTAGCGGAGAAAATGGAGTTTGTAAAGGATTTTCATCGTTTTTTTGCGGACAAAATTAAGCCAGAATCAGGAAAAAAGACTTTACAGAGTAAAAAGAGCAGTCTATAATATGACATCGTATTTTAGGCTGTATTGAATTACAGGACATAAATTAACCTTAATTTGAAAGGGTAGTGTATGAGTCTGTTGCAGGAATTTAAGACCTTTGCAATGCGCGGTAATGTGATGGACATGGCTGTCGG
>CAYTHV010000088.1:0-13048 GCA_964437685.1 uncultured Pirellulales bacterium | reverse complement strand
AGTAGAATATCGAATTCAGTTAGTTGAAGCCGATTCCGCGTTCTTGTCATTCCCGTGCAGGCGGGAATCCAGCAACTCAGTATGTTTGTCAGCAATTACGCTGTCGGCTCATATTTACTGAAATTATTATAAAATTTCAGTAAAAATAATTGTACAAATAATAAAGACCTCGGCATTTATGCTGAGGTCTTTTTGTTATACGTCAAAGACAGGTTACATTTACACAAATTCCACATCCAGAAAATGGGTCGAACATGACACACACGGATCATACGCCCGAACAAGCATTTCCATTCCCTGCCGCAAACCTTCCTGCCCCAGGTGCATAAACTCCGGCACGAATTTCTCAAAATCTTTCTGAATATTCGCGTGATTCTGATTGGTCGGGATGCACATATTGCCCCAAACGCATTCGCCGTTTTTATTGAACTCATACGCGTGAAACAGAATTCCGCGCGGCGCTTCGACCGCTCCGTAGCCGCGTCCGACTTTGGGTTTGACCTTGACTTTTTCGTCTTTAAGACCCTTGGTCAGCAATTCATCAATCAGTTGAATCGCGGTTTCCGTTACATGAGCCGCTTCGGCAAGCTGCGCCACATTATTCAGGAACGGCCCGCACACACCGGGTTTAAGACCGAACATATCAGCCACCGTTTTGCCCAGCGGACTGATATATTTTGAACTATTATTGAATCGCGCCAAAGCGCCGACAGCATACGTTTCCCGATGCCACTTGCACCACTTGGCCGTCGATTGCGGACTGACATATTCATTGGCAACCGACTCCCACTCGGAAACCGGCTTGGTATAGCCATCGGAAGATGCTATATGGCCATGATAGAACGAATAAACACCCGCTTCAGCCAGCGACACATATTCCGTATCCCGAATAAAATTCGGCAGCTTATCGGCCACACTCAGCACAACCTTGCAAATCGTTACCAAATCCGGCACGATCGCTTTAAGCTGATTCTGCAACTCCCGAAGCTGTTGTTCGGTGGGGATTTTGCACATCCCGCCCGGAACCACGGTAATCGGGTGCGTAATGCGCCCGGCCAGCAGTTCTGACCACTGGTTGGCAACGCGATGCGCCCGGATAATCGTCTTGACCGCGTCTGGCGCCTTCGGCACCAGCGGCACAACTGACTTTTCGGCGAACAAATCCGGCGCCACCAGATAGCCGACATGCAGGACGTGGCTTTGAAGCTGTTCGGAGAAATGCAGCAGCAGACGCAGCTTGTCGGCTTGTTCAGTCACTTCCAGTCCCAGCGCATTCTCAACCGCCTTGATCGCCGCCAGCGAGTGACTAATGGAACAGATACCGCAAATACGGCTGACAATCGTTTGAATGTCATCCCAGCGGCGGCCGCGTACCATCGCTTCAAAAAATCGCGGCGCTTCCGGCACCTGCCATTCGCATTTTTCAATTTTACCATCTTTGACCCGAACGGCGATATTGCCGTGGCCTTCGATACGGGTCACGTGATGCACATTGATGTCGATATTTGTAGTCATAGTGTGGGTCCTTGCTTACTTCCAAACAGCACCATTCTTGTTTTCAAATCGTCAACCGACAGCCCATATTTTGAAATCACTTCTTTGGCCGAGTCTACATTCGGATGATCGACATACCCGCGGCATCCAAAACAGCGGTACCCGGCGGACGGACACTTCGCCTCGCAGCCGGCGCGGATAATCGGCCCAAGACACGGCTCATTGTATTCCCAGCGGCAGACATTTTCGCGGGCTTTGCATTCCACGCAAACGGGGTAATCCGCAATGAAAGGTTTTTTACCCAGCAGCAGCGCCCGCAAAATGGATGCAAATTCTTTGACATTGATCGGGCAGCCGTGAACTTTGTAATCCACATCCACGATCTCATCGATGGCTTTGGTCGGATAGCTGTCCAAATGAGGCATCGCGGCGTTTTTACCATAAACGCAGGACTTCACCTCATTAATATCGAAATTGTTTTTCAGCTTATTGACTCCGCCGATCGTCGCACAGGCCCCCAGCGCAATCAGTATTTTGGCGCGGCTGCGGATAACCTCGATGCGTTTCTCGTCTTCCAGACGGGTGATCGAACCTTCGATGATGGCGACATCGTATTCGTGGCTCTGCTCGCTCATCGCTTCGCGCCACTCGACGACATCCACAACGCCGATCAAGTCGAGGATTTCTTCCTCAAGATTAACAATCTGAAGCTGGCAGCCTTCGCAGCAGGCAAAATCAAATATCGCTACGCGTGGTTTACTCATATTATATCGCCTCCGGCACTAAAGCCAAATCAGACCAGCGAAATACGGGGCCATCTTGGCACACATACAGACCGTTAATCTGACAATGTCCGCATTTGCCTACGCCGCATTTCATTCGTCGTTCCAGGTTTACATAGATATTATCCGACGGCACATCCGCCTCAGCCAGAGCCATCAGCACGAATTTATACATCACCGGCGGTCCGCACACCAGAATCACCGACTTCGGCAGGTCGCTCTCCACTTTGGGAATCAGCGTGGTGACCACCCCGACATTGCCGTCCCAGCAGTCGTGCGCATCGTCGATAGTCTCGATCAGCGTCATATCCTTGCGCTCCGACCACATCGCCAGTTCCTCACGAAACAAACGCATATCATAGCATTTCGTGCCGACCAGCACGGTTACTTTGCCGTAGTCCTTGCGGTTATCTAAAACATATCGGATAAATGACCGCTGCGGCACCAGCCCGATACCGCCGCAAATAAAAACCAGATCTTTACCTTTAGCATGCTCGAGCGGATACAGCGAGCCATAGGGACCGCGGATACCAAGCTTCTGACCGGCTTCCAGGGCATGTATCGCTTTCGTCAGGCTGCCGACATTGCGGACGACCAGTTCAAACCCTTTCTGAGTCGGCGACGATGAAATCGAGATCGGTGCCTCGCCCAGTCCCGCAATGGACACTTCGACAAACTGCCCGGGCTTGTGTTCCAGCTCTTTGCCCGAATCCAGTTCCAGATGCATAAACAATTCCGTACCGTTAAGCATCCGGCGTTTGGTAATCGTCGCCAGATCCGGCAGATAAATGTCTTTATGATTGCTGCAACAGTCACACATTGCTCTGGTCTCCTTATTTATTATCCAAGTGTTCGTTCTTTCATCAGCCTGTTATAAACCGTTACCGGGTTGGCAATATCGGCCACACACGCCGTAATGCACCGCCCGCAGCCCACACAGGCAATCTGTCCGCCGATCTTTTCCGGCACATATTTGGCCTTGCGGTACAAACGATGCCGAAACCGCGCGACAGCATTTTTGCGGAAATTATGATTGCCCGCAACGGTGGCAAAGTTTTCCAATAAACAGCCGTCCCAGCAGCGAACCCGCGTGCCGGTTTTTAAATCCCAGTTGACTTTATCCTGAACATCGAAGCAGTAGCATGTTGGACACACCTGGTTGCACGAGCCGCAGGAAAAACACAGCTTCGCTTTTTCTTCAAAGACAGGGTGATTGTATCCCTTTTCCAGAAGTTTCGGCAGATACGAAGGCATGCATTCCAATTTGTGTTTATTGAGACCGACTTTGTTGGCTTCCTGAATCGCTTTGCGCTTTTCAATATCCGATTCGGAAGCCGCAACGGCGCCTTTGGCGTAGGTCATCAATGCATGGCCGTTTTCGGTCGCCACATCCAGAAGATATGCCTCGCCGATATCGGTAATCAAAATATCATACCCTTTATCGACAACCGCCGTTTCCATGGACGAGGCAAAGACATTCTTGCTGGGACGCGCCACATCGCAGGCGATAATCATCAATCCCTTGCGTCGGTCCATATAATGTTTGTCATACTGCCCCTGGGCAAACAATTCATCTATTTGATTGATGGCGACCAGGTCATAAGGATGAACGCCCAGCAGAATCATCGGCTCGCACTCCATGACCGATTGAGCGGCGCCGCCGACCTGAAACGTCATCAGCGGTTCGACCTGCGGAAGCACATATTTTTTCGGCGGCAGGATTGTCACATCATAATCCAGCCGCAGGTCTTTGGCGGATTGCAGGGTGTCAAAGGCGAACCGCTCATTTTTGGCGACAACGCCGACAACCTTGCGGCCCGCGGCGAGAATCGCATCCACAAACTGCCCGAACTGTTGTTTATTGAGTTTGCTTATACTCATAGGCCACCTTTAAAAATTTTTAATTGTCCATTTTAAATTTTAAATTCTTAGAGTGAGCTGTGCCCACGCTGTTTTTGTCATTCCGAACGCAGTGAGGAATCTATTGACTAAAATTCCACTCCTGACTTCAGACTCCCGACTTCTGACTTCTTTTCTATCAACTATTAACTATTAACTTTCATAAATAGTATGGCAATATCCCCATTTCCATCGCAAGGTCGATACTGACAACCTTGACCCGGCGGGGAACTTTCAGCCAGCACGGCGAAAGATTCAGCATCCCTTTGACGCCGGATTGTACGAGAATATCCGCGCACTCCTGCGCTGCGTCAGAGGGAATGGCTAAAATGGCAAGGTGAATATTTTGATCTTTAATCGTCGGAAGCAGAGTAACATCGTGAATGGTTAGACCGGCAATCTCCTTACCGATTTTAGCAGGCGAATTGTCAAAGATCGCTGCAATATTGAAACCAAATAGTGAGAACCCCGGATACGCCGTGATAGCCGTCCCCAGCCGACCGGCTCCAATCAGCGCCGCTTTTTGCGTCACATCCAGCTTGAGAATCTCACGAATTTTCTGTGTTGTCGCGGTAACCGGATAACCGATACCGCGCGTCCCGAAGTCGCCGAAATAAGACAAATCTTTGCGAATCTGAGGTGGATTCAAATGCAATTGGTCGGCCAGTTGCTGACTGGAAATAAAAATCTGACCATCCTGACCTAACAGCGAAAAAGCTCTCAGATAACGAGGCATTCGCCTGATTGTTTCTTCCGGTATTTTTCGATATTTTATCATCGGACCGCCGGCCTTGTGTTTGTACTCACTTTCACAAGCTATTGTACAAAATAACGGTTTTGTTGTTCCATGTCAAGCGTTTATTTTTGTATATTTCACAATTATATGCACATTTATCACCCCATTATAACTTTTTTCTTGCCATTTACCCCCATTTTCCAGTATGGTCATTGTGTGTTCAAAAAGATTTGCGAAGGCCTTAAAAACAACATAACACATTTATTAATAAGTAGATAAATTGAAAATCGAAAATCAAAAATCAAAAATTGTTATTGGCCTCGGTAACCCCCTGATGACCGATGAGGGTATTGGTGTGCGGCTGGTGCAACTACTGGCACAAAAATATGACCATAAAGAGTTGCCCGGCTGCGACAATATCGAATTTTACGACGGCGGCACAGGCGGAATGAACCTGCTTTATAAGATCGAAAACCGCGAAAAAGTGATTTTAATTGACTGTGCCAAAATGGGCGAAACGCCCGGGACCCTCCGCCGATTTACCCCCGACCAGGTCCGCACCATCAAGCAGCTCGGCCATTTTTCGCTCCACGAAATCGATATCCTCAAGCTGCTCGACTTAGCCGCCCAACTTGACGCCGCCCCCAAAGAAGTCGTCATCTTCGGCATCGAACCGGCCAGTCTGGAATTAGGCAGCGAATTGTCCCCACTCCTCAAAAATCAACTCGACGATTACTTAAAAGCGATCCTCACCGAATGTGTATGAAAATATTTGTCACTTGCGGAGGATGGGCGGCAGATGTAAAATTTATGGGTGTTTCAAACATTACTTTAGTTAAGGAGAAAACGATGAATACGAACGAAAAACAAGACAAATCAAGGTTGGATCGTCGTGAGTTTTTGGTCGCATCGGTCGGTGCGGGGGTGGCAATTGCGACGGGTGGAGCGTCGGCTCTCGGGGCGGAAGAGGCAGTCGCTCCGTTTGTGCTGGCGCCGCTGCCGTATGCCAACGAAGCGCTGGAGCCGGTCATTTCGGCACGGACGCTGAGCTTTCATTACGACAAGCATCATCGGGGGTATCTGAACAATCTGAATCGGCTTGTCGAGAATACCCCGCATGCAGCGATGTCGCTGGAAGCGATTGTTCGCGAAACCGCGGGCAAGGCGGACAAGACCGCCCTGTTTAACAATGCCGCCCAGATGTGGAATCATACGTTTTACTGGCGTTGTTTAAGTCCGAATGGCGGCGAGGTGCCCGCTCCGCTCAAGGCAAAAATCGATGCGGACTTTGGCAGCGTTGAGGCCTGCACGAAGGCTCTGGCCGAGGCGGCGGTAACGCAGTTTGCCAGCGGGTGGGCGTGGCTGGCTCTTGAAGGCGGACGGCTGAAGGTCATCAAGACCTCCAATGCCGAAACGCCGCTGACGCAGGGCATAAAGCCGCTGCTGACAATTGATGTGTGGGAGCATGCCTATTATCTGGATTATCAAAATCGCCGGGCCGACTATGTCGCGGCTGTAATAGAAAAGCGGCTCAATTGGGAGTTTGCGGCACAAAATCTTCCAGCGTAATGTGCGGCATCACCATTTAAGTGCGCAAGGGTTGCAACGCTTCGAGCAAGGATGGATCTTCAATCTCTCCATTCACTGGGAGTGATAGGGTTTAATCTCTGCGTTCACCTATTTTATACCAGTTTCACTAAAAAACTGCGCGGTATGGAATTCTGAATTGTCATTCCCGCGGAGGCGGGAATCCAGCGTTTTTATGAATCTGCATTTTCGAAGCGGCGACAAAAATTTATTCCATCGCGTACTTATTTAATGGGATTGATTTTACTTGTCCATCGTAGGGGCACCCTCCTGTGGTTGCCCATGACTCTCCCAGCCCGAAAGAGCTGTCCTCTTACTTTTCCTTTTAACTTTCTTCCGACCCGTCAGAGTCAAACCCAAACAGCAGCAAACAAAAACTTGGGTATCGAATTCCATTTCTTATCTTTTAACCCGCAGTGATTGAACCCGAATAGCTCCGGTGTGAGCGAAGCGAAACCCGGAGAAAACCCCCACCCAAAAATCCATCGACCCCAGCAGGGTCGAACCACTTTTATCTTTTTGATTTTACTTTCCACAAGTACCGGAGGGACGAAACATTCATAGCCGGAGGTGTAAACCTCCGGAACACGCACCCCTACACCCGAAGCCCCGAAGGGGCGACACAAAATTAAAACTTTTCTACAGATCAAACTCAAAACCAAGGACTTAAAACTTTTCTTTCCCAGCTCGCGCAGCGAGCGATATGGTAAAGCCTCGGGCGTCAGCCCGTGGAACCAAAGTACCTTCCCTCACCATAGAGTCTCCGCAGGAGACGACATAAAATTCAACATCCCGTCAAGTATTCAATTTCTCTGTGCCGTTGGGAGTACAAGCTTCAGCTTGGTTATTCTCCATGCCGCAGGCATTCCGCAAATTCTCAATTCTGCATTCTAAATTCTCAATTTTTCCCGCTCGGAATAGCTGCATAAACGGGCCAATTTTTTTGTTACGTTCTGTCAAAAATGGAAAATGGGAAATTAAACAACTCGTTGCGAATTCCCGCGTGAACACAACCCACCCAGCATCATCAATCCTTGCTTTCACCGAATAAAGTGTTTGCCCTTTTAGTTTTTGTAGGGGCAACCCCCCGTGGTTGCCCTTTATCTCCCAGCCAACAGAGGGGATAATTCCATCAACTCAATAACTTGCCCACTCTGGGCTGCGGCCCATGGCTCAAGAAAAATTTGGACGCGTGCGATATTAATATTTTCGGGCTTATTAGGCCAGGGGTTAAGTGGACCGCCTATTGCTGATGGAATTAGTGAATCTCCAATCTGCATATGCAAGGCCAGACGATAACAAGGTTCCTCATGAACTAAGAAATGAATTGGCTTATTTGGTACAACCGCTTTTGATAATCGCTGAAGCAATTCTTCAACTTCTCGCAGTTCTATCGCATTTGTTCGCATCCACATCAAAACCAACATATCGCTTAGGCGCCCATTTGAGAAAAACTCCCCATCATTTAAATGCCCCGTATTTTTGTTCTGCATGGATTCGTACATAGTACAGAAAGAACCATCAATAGTTTTAATCATCACCCCTTTCGTTGTGTATATATATGCTCCTGGAATTCCTTCGGCATAGCCAGGCGGTAAATATGAATAACTAAAATCTCCAGAAAACCTCTGAATAAGACTTTGAGCAGATCGGGAAATATCGATCTGCCATTCTTTAAATTCAGGCAAAACCATTCGAATGATACTTGCTATTTTCCCTACAGGATGATTTGGATCCGTTGCTCTTGGCGATGGTTGATAGATAGACGTCATTATCTGACGTGATCTTTGCTCAACTTCTTCACGTCCTTCATGAGTCAATATTTTTTTTGCAACCTTGGAACGCTGCTGAACAACCTTACTTATCAATTCATACGGCAGCGGACGCAGGCAAAACACTTGACGCATTATCTTATGAAAAACTTCAGAATCTCCACCTTTGTCAACAAAATCGCGGAGTTGACTCAGGATTTCTTCTCGTTTTGGATACGTTGGCTTTTTCCCTTTCAAAATCTGCTCTACTATGCCGTAGAGACACTGTCGCCCATCGTGTAGCCGTCGCTTGAAAGTTCCTGTTGAAATGTCCAAAAATCGAGAGGCTTCTTCAATACTATAACCTTCAAAGTAAAATAAAGAAATGGCCTCTCGCAAGATTCCCGAAAGATTCTCAACCGCTTCATGAATCAATGCTGCCGACTCTTTCTGTTCCAAATCATCGCTCAGTGTTGAGGTTTGCGATTTGGGCGGAGTTCGTAGCTCATTATCTTTTCTTTTTGACCGTGCGGTTTTAAGGCGAATTGCAGTACGAACTACAATAGTGTGCAGCCAAGGACCAAAGCGATGCGTATCATTCAAGGCTTGCAGATTATCAAGTGCATCATAGAAAGCCTCAGAGGCCGCATCTTCAGCCAAATTTAGATCTACCGTCATACCATATGCTGTAGCACGGGCGGCACGCCAATAACGGCGGTAAAGCTTAGCAATAGCTGCTGGATTTCCCTGCTTGGCTCTTTCCACCCAGTTTTGTTCGGAGTTATCGTTCATACAATATTGTGCTATCTGGTTAATTCAAGGTTCGCTTTTTTTTTGAGAAAACAAAAAATTACACTCTATTGAATCTCCATTTTCTCCTTTTTGAGCATTCTTTGGTCTTTGAGTTTCTTTGTTTATTCCGTTTCTAATTCTACCTTTCCTTTTCTATATATTCAAGACATTTATTTCCTATAAATCAAGATTTCCATTTCAGACTTCTTTCTATCCATTTTCCCTTTTTCAACTTTAAATTTGTTTATAATTTAATGCTTAAAAGTTAGATTTTTTCTTGCACACGTTCGTATTATGTTCGTATAATAGCAACGGGTACAGGAGAGAAATCCTGCACGAAGGAGAAAAAAGGCAAACCGGACATAAAAAGGAGGAATACCGAAATGCAAGAATACAGGAATGAAGGAATAAAGGAATACAAAACAAACCCAAACTCGACTATCAACTGTCAACTCTTAACTATAAACTATTTTGCAAAACGAACCCAATTTCACGACTCGCGGAGTACATTATTACGTCACCTCGTGCGTTCTCGCGCCAAAAACGCGGACATACGTCCGCCAAAACGAACCCAATTTTTCAACTCTTTCAATCCACAATGTAAATCTAAAATTGAAAAACGAAGCCATTTTGCTGGATTTTCAACGCAAAAACAGGTGTCGCCCAAAAATTGTATTCCTGTATACTTGCATACCTGCTTTCTCAAAACAAACCCATTTAATCTGTGCAGTCTGCGAAATCTGCGGTTGTTCTTTTCCTGTAAATCCCTTTTATTCTGTCAAAAAACCACTTTTTCAAAACGAACCCAAACTTCCGCATTTTCCTGCAAATTTCGAGGCTTCTATTTCTCAATTGTCAATTGTACATTGTCAATTCCGCCGCTTCACGGCGGAAAACGAACCCAATTAGGCTGGCCGCTGGAAACAATTATGGACAAAAAAATGCGGAATTATTTTATTTTTGATTTGTATTTTGGGCCTTTGATTTTTAATCTTTGATTTTAGCTATAGAAACAGTATTAACAGAAAAAAGAGGTAAACACGATGAAACCTATATATATCAGTGCGACATTGCAGGATTGCGGCAAGACATCGGTTACGCTGGGACTCATGCAGCTTTTGCACGACCGGGGGTTTGACCCGGGCTACTGCAAACCAGTCGGCCAGCACTATGTCCGGTATCAGGACAAGAATATCGACAAAGACAGCGTCCTGATGCACCAGGTTTTTCATCTCAAGGATGAGCCGTATTACCTCAGCCCCATCGCCATCGAACGCGATTTTACCCGCAACTTCATCAATTGTCCCAATGCCGAGCCGCTGGAACGGGAAATTCTCCGTTGCCGGGATGAATTATTCAAAAACCACAAAATCGTCCTGTTCGAAGGCACCGGCCATGCTGGCGTGGGAAGCTGTTTCGGCCTGTCCAATGCAAGGGTGGCTGAATTACTGAAAGCCCGCGTGGTGATCGTTACCGCCGGCGGCATCGGTAAACCGATGGACGAAGTCGCCTTAAGTCTGTCGCTGTTTCACCAACACAATGTCGAAGTCATGGGCGTCATTCTGAACAAAGTATTACCCCAAAAATATGACATGGTCAAAGACATGGTCGGTAAAGGTATGCGGCTGTTCGGCACACAACTGCTGGGAGCGATTCCGTATGAGCATGTCCTGTCGAACTTTACTGTCGGCCAGTTGGCTGAAGAATTCGACTACACGGTATTGTGCGGGCAGGATGCGCTTTCGAATCCGATTGACCATACCGTCGTCGCGGCGATGGAACCCCAGAATGTTGTAAGACACATTAAAGAGAACACGCTGGTCATTATGCCCGGCGACCGCATCGACAATATCCTTATTTCGATTCTCATCCTGTCACGTCAAACACCCCCCAGCGGCGGACTGCTCCTGACCGGCGGATTTGAGCCGCACCCAACCATCGAGCCGCTGCTTAAATCCAGTAATATCCCGGTATTAACCAGTTCCGAAGATACATTCACCGTCAGCGCAAGAATGAAAGACCTGGGCTTTAAAATTCAGGTCTATGACACCGACAAAATTGCCCGCCTCCACCAGCTCGTCGCTGAATATGTCGATTGTAACGCCCTGATAAAAACACTCACAGAATGATCTACGACCGAATACTGATTACCGCCGAGCAATTGGATACACGGATAACCGCGATAGCGCAAGAAATCGACGCCGCCTATAATACCACGGATGACATCTTAGCGATGGTTCTTCTTGAAGGCGCCAGACCTTTTGCCCGCCATCTGCTGGCTAAGCTTACGATCCCTGTCGCCGCGGAATATCTTAAAATTTCCAGCTATCACGGCGGAACAAAATCCACCGGCGAAGTGATCTTGAACTTCCCCCCCGAACTGTGCAATAAAATCTGCGGCAAAAGTATTCTGATTATCGACGACATCTACGATACGGGGTTGACGCTGAATTCAGTCATTGAACATATCCGGCAATCTGACCCCAAAGACATCAAAACCTGCATCCTGCTCGAAAAACAAACTCCGCACCGCAAACCGGGCCGTGTTGATTTTCTTGGATTCCGGGTTGAAGATACCTTCGTCATTGGCTACGGAATGGATTACCGGGATCAATATCGTGATCTGCCGTTTATCGCGACGCTGCACCCTGACCGGATTGGCTAAAACAGGCTTTACATTTTCCGCAAAAGGGGGTATGAAAGACACAGTAAAATGGAGACTGCTATGAACGAAATATTTTTGACAGTTACAAAGGTCGATGAGGCCGGCTATAAAGCCGCCCTGCTTGGCCTTGCACACAATAAAAAGAAAACGCCTGAAAAGATGTCCCTTGTCGCCCAGAAACTTGCCGATAAAGACGGCGGCCACAACAAATTCCTCGAAAGCATCGTCCTGTGGCTCGATGTTCGGGGGCCGCGTTATTTCTGGCAGGAAGCCGACACATTCCGTCTTTCGACCAAGCAGTCCGAAAGCACGATGCACACGCTGACTCAGGAACTTCTCGAAATCGATCCGGACAATCCGAAAGCTGTCCAGCGGTTTTTAAATGACAATTTTGAACCGGGAAGCTGTACGCCTGAAACACTCCGCTGGATTTATGACGCCGCCAAAGCGAATGATTTAGTTGCTGTTAAAAAACGCCTTCCCGAAGGCTTTCTGCAAACACGTACCTGGTGTATGAGCTATAAGACTTTGCGGAATATCATCTTGCAGCGCCGTACACATCGGCTGCCGCATTGGAAAGAATTTATCCGCCAGACACTTGAGCAGGCAAGCCACCCGGAATTGCTGCCGGAATTATCCGCCCGAACCGCCCGACTCGAAAACTCCGCGCCGATTTGATGCCGTGTGTGTGTTGCTTACTGGTTAGGGGCGTGCCAAAGAATTGTCCAATTCGGTATAGATAGCAATATTAACCGACTGCGACCGACGGAATTTCGCATCGAAAAGAACTGTTTCCGCGGATCCGAACAGGAAAATCATATACCCGAACAACTCGGTGATTTCTTCGATAACTCGTTTATACTCCCGGAGATAATCGTCGCCCATCACCAGCTCAAGAAAGTGCCCATTGCCGATAAGCTGGGCCATCAGTGTAATAATGATAAAACTTGCCCAGAGCACCCCAAATGGTGCCGAAGTGACAAAACGATTAACCTGAGGCATTAATGTTGCCCAATCCCTTCGAGCAAGATAAATCGCAATGACGATTATTACCGCGGCGGGCATCTCCCAGCGAATAATGGGTAATCTGTCAAAATGACCATCCAACTCACGGCACGCCGCAACACTTGCAATCAGACTGAACTGGGTGAATAAACACCGCATTGGAGGCTCTTTCCAGGCGCCAACAGCAAAAACCACTGCCGCCTGTCCAATAAAGGCAAATTGGAGCAATTCAATCGGTCCATTCTCATGAAACAGGGCATAATCTCCCTGTTTTATCAAATGCGGCAGAGCAGATAGTCCACCCAAAATCAAGAGCGTATATATCGAAAACCTCGCC
>CAYTHV010000087.1:1351-13071 GCA_964437685.1 uncultured Pirellulales bacterium | reverse complement strand
CGCCGCCCAACAGGTCGAAAGACGCTGAGGGAAACTCGTAATTTCCGAAAACATAATAACTAAACAATGCCTGCATACGGGAATCACAGCCATAAAGCGCCTGTTCCCGCCAGGGACAATCCTCATAATGTTCATGTGCACACAACTGGAGCGTTCGTTTGGAGATGGCCCAGATTTCATTCAGGAGGGTATCGCTGCATTCGAAGTTACCCTTTTCTTCGAATGGATAAAGAACCGGCTTTAACGTAACATAATAAATTTTTATCTCTTTATTGATTTTTGGTATATGAACCTCGAGATAGCGGCAACCCAGTCTGTGGTAGGGCATCAGCCATTTCTGTCTGCCTGAACGACAAACGTATCTGTCAGCAAAATTGCGACCTCCAATTTCCGCGCGAACCCTTAAATCGTCGAGATGTTCGCCGTGAGCAATATCAAGGATTGTCCCTTCGGCAGTATCGATCTCTATTTCAAGCAAGCCTGCTTCCTGGCGTCCAAGATCATAAATCAAATAAATACCGTTATCCTGTGGAACATCCTTAATCAGCACACATTCATCATCCGTATTGGGAAAATGCCTGATTTGCGAAGCGGTCGTTTGGCCGACGCCGCCAAGGCTGTGATCAAGCGGAAAAGGGAGCATGGCATCCGACATCATCGTCTTTGCTGTACTATCCAATTCCTGTTTCCGAATAATATATCCACTCGCAATCAGATTGGCGGGTTTCGGAGTGTTTGGCTTGAGAGCTTTGACCGGTCTTGGCCGAAGCGATTTCCAAAATCCGTCCGTCGGCCCAGACAGATCGACAGCAGCTTCCCATTGGCTATCGTCAAAACTCGCCATTTTCCAGCCGTCTTCTTTTCGCGCATCGTATTCTACTGTAAATCTCAATTGTACGGTGGTCTTGGGAACCGCTCCATTTTTATAAACCGCAGAAGGTCTGCATTTCCAGGAAGAATCGCTTGCCGCAATTACTTTGTTATTTTCATCACATAATGAAAAGAGCAATCCCGCTTTGCCTTTGCAGTAAACAGCGAAATTCTCCCCTCTGTAATAAACCCTGACGGCAATGCAGTTGAGCCCCTTCTTGACATCATGACTGACATCGTGAGAATTATACGTCTTTTCCGCAGGCCAATTGGGATATTGATTAGAACCCACAAGATTGCCGTTTATCCATAATTCATAATCGGAATCCACTGAAATGACGGCTGTTAAATTCTTATTCGATCCGTCAAACGCCAATTCACGACGAAACTCAGTATATTGATTAACTTCCTGCGCAGTCTTATCTGACCATATCCACCGAACGTCATTACCAATTTTAAATTCCATATTCAATCAATCCAATTCTGTCAAACTCGTTCCCACTGCTTTGTTTCAAAGTTATATTTTTTCATCACCCTGGCAGGTACTCCTACTGCCACACTATACGCTGGAATATCTTTGGTTACAACCGAATTACTTCCAATTACAGCATGTTTCCCGATAGTGACATTGGGCATAATGCTGACTTTTTCACCAATCCAGACTTCGTCTTCAATCGTAACAGCACCGGCAGAGACAAGCGGCGTATAAAGCACCGGTTTATTAATATCTTCATAGCCGTGCATATTATCCGTGATATACACATTGTCCGCAATTACAACATTTTTGCCTATCTTCATGTTCCGACAGGCAATAATGTGGCAACGATGGCCTATATAGGTCCCGTCACCAATATCCACGCGGGGATTATATTTGATTCCACCATATTCTGCAACCGTATCTATCCATCCCCCTCCGATAACTATACATTTGTCGCCGACATAAACATTTCGGGCATTATTACTGTGAAACGGAGTATATATGATCGCTCCTTTGCCAATGCCGCCAAAGTCCGCCTTTAAAATAATGGTATGCAGTCGCCCGATTTGATGCTTAATCCAATTCTTTATTTTCAAAAAAGACATCGCTTATATCCTTAAATACGTTTCTTTATGATATTTATTAAATTTATGCTATCCATTAAACTTAACCCGGTATGATACGAGGGGTCTATATCCGGCACAGCGGGAATAACATCGGCTATTTCGCCATTTTCATTTCTTGTCTGGACAGCAAAATGATGCAATTGCGGTTTGACAAAATAATTCATAAAACAAAAATGACACTTTTCAATGATTTCTAAAATCTGATTTTGTTCATCTTTGTTGCAGGTTACACGGAAACACCGCCAGGCAGCTCGAATGGTCTCAGGCAAAGACCACCAGGGCATGTCCGAATTATAGGGTTTTCGTGAAAATAAATCATATAATTTGCAGATTCCACCCGGTTTTTCCTGAAAACCATTTTGGAAATTCTGAATTAATACTTTAGGCAGAAGATCTTTGAGATAATCAATCTTTCCAGATGACCCGGCGCCCCTTTCAGATGTTTCCAGAAATTTCAGAGCTAATCCTATGAACTCAAGTGAATGTCCGGGGTCAGACAAAATAGCCTGATTGTGCATATACGGCACATTCGAATCATCAACAAACTCAAGCACATCATATTCCTGTAAATTCTTAATTTTTCCGGATAGATTGATGTGGCTTGAAACAATATAGTCAATGAGTTCAAAACCCAGCCTTGCAAAATCAGAGTCTTTTTCAAATCGATATAATAATTCGCACAGACCTATCGCTATCATATAAGGCCCGAAAGAATTTCTGCCCGATATGTATTGCACAGGATTTTTAATATCCAGACATTGCTGGTCACTGCAGAATTCCCGCTTTAATATCGCAGTAATAATTTGGAAACAATATGATTTCAGATTCCCGAGCAGTTCTTTGTCATCAAGGAATTTGGCCGCAGAATACATTCCCTTTGCGCCAAACAAATCACTGAAATTATACGGAATATTTTCAGGCACCATTTTGTATTGAATCGAATTGTCCTTACTTACTTCAATCGGTCTGCCGTCGGGTGTAATACAAAAAAACAGATGACCCCTGTTTTTCTGCCGCACGGTTTTGAGCCTGTCAAGTATTTCAAATAAAATTATTCTGATTTTTTCATTAACTTGTCTGTTTTGGTTATAATTGTGTGTCTGAATAAACTGCGCAAACTCAACCAGCGATTCCAGCCCCCTGCCCTGTATCCATAAATATATGGCACCGGATCCCCTGACAATATCATTCTCTGGATAATCCAAGCCCGTGATCATACTGAACTTCGTGTCAATCCAGCTTGTTTTTCGGGCGAAATATCGATCAATCAGATATTCAAAATTCGAATATATGATTTTTTCATATTCTGAAACATACTTCTGAAAATCTATTTTCATAGGATATTATTTTTGTAATTCAAAGAATTTGATCAATTTTTGGATTGTGTATTCATAAGCCATTTTCTGCGATTCAAACGTTACCCCGCCGACATGAGGGGTAATTATGAGATTGCTGTGAGTCTGCATGTATTTTATCAGGCAATGCTCATACAAATCTTTTCGCCATTCGCCGTCGATCACATCTAATCCTGCGGCCGCAACCGTCCCATCATTCAGAGCATCGACCAGAGCCTGCTCATCCACAACCCCGCCCCTGCTGGTGTTGATCAAAACCATTCCTTTCTTCATTTTGGCAAATAATTCTCTATTTACCAGATTTTTATTCTCTTCGGTAAGATGAATGTGAATGCTCAGGACATCGCTTTGGCGCACCAGTTCATCAAGATTCACTTGTGTTATCCACGGTTTATCAATTTTTACCTTGTCACAGGCAATCACATTCATACGAAAAGCCCGGCCGTATTCAGCAACAATAGAACCCAGCCTGCCGCAGCCTAAAATGCCAAGTGTTTTATATGCAAGCTGATGGCCTCTAAATTCATCTCTTGACCACTTGCCCTGTTTCGCGGCATTTACAGCAGACATAAAATTCCGTGAACAGGCAAGTATTAAGCCCCACGCAAGCTCGGCTGTAGCCGTAATCCTATCCAAAAAATCCCTGTCCTCTTTTAATGATAAAACGGTGATACCTGATTTTTTTGCAAATTCCATGTCGATATGGTCGGTTCCCGTCGATGGTGTTGCAATTACTTTCAGGCTGGGAGCATTTTCAATCATATCGGCTGTAAACCGAATGTGCAAAGAGGCCAGATAGGCGTCAGCATCCCGAATTTTATTTAAAATATCGCTTTCATTGGGAGCAACATAATGCGTATCAAAAAAAGTCTCCAATAAAATTTTTACTTCGGGCAAATGGCTTACATCCGCGGCACAGACGACTTTCGGCTTTTTTACGTGTGACAGCATTTAATATATACCATCTGAAGTATTTTTTTCAAGTTTGACATTTCTAAGCGTTTCCGCCTGATTTTTTGATCCAACAGCAAGCAAGCTCGCATCGGCGGTTCCAACAACAAGATGATATCCCGCTTTCACTACCTTAGAAAAAGATTTTGGATCTGCCGCAACGATTCCTGCAATTTTATTATATTTTGCGGCAGACCTGCCAACAATTGCTATCGCCTCATTCAAAAAATCTTCCGGTTTAGGCTTTTCCATTGCGAGACCATATTGCATGGCCATATCGTCAGGGCCTAAAAATACGGCATCAACACCTTCGACCGCAGCGATTTGATCACAATTTTCCAGCGCCTGCTTTGTCTCAATCTGGCAAATCAATAACGGTTGAGGCGAAGATGCATTTGCGTACTGCCTTCCATGTATATCGATGGGCCGCCTGCCGCCATAAGAACGGCAGCCAAATGGCGGAAATTTTGCATTTATAACCGCTTTTTGGGCTTCCTCGACATTATTTATCATCGGAACCATTACCGCATCGGCAGCACAATCAAGATACTGGCCAATAACCCCGCTGTCATGCGAAGGCACACGAACCACAACGGGCTTTCGAATCAAATTGGCCGCCCTTACCATCGATAAAATGTCTGGATAGGATAGCTGGCCATGCTGACCATCAACCCATATCCAGTCCCAATCAGGACCGATTCTTTCGATTATACCGGCGGCTGGGTACATAATCGCCACCCCAAGCTGCGGCTGCTTTTTGAGCGAATTAATAAATTCTGAAATCATTTTATTAACCTTAAAATAGTTTTATTTTCTGATTATAAACCAAACAATATCTATGTCAATTAAACATCCAATTTATCTTTTTTTTCGTCTAATTACATTGAGATTTGATTCTCAACGCAAAAAATGTACACGCCCTGAAACAATAGCTTCGCGTTCATCTCGTACCGTGAAAAACCAAATCGTAGTGTTTGCCGGCAAAGCGGCCTTAATCTCTTTCCCATCAAATTCCGCAGGCTTCGTTTGCCATTTACACTGGTCGATCTTATCGGTTTCTGTAGTATAATTTATCTCCGCACTTAAAAGTTTTGTTTTGGCGACCACTTCTGCTTGAATTTGTCCATTCAACGAAATTTCAGGACCTATTACCGGCAACGGAAGCCCGCCTTTGAGATATTGGTCTATAAATATCTGTATCTCACTCGGAGCCCAGCCCGGCGAATGGCCATGCGGCATATTTATCATAATACGCAAATTCGGACAAGTTTTTACGAGATTATAGGTCTTGACATAGCTATCCAGCGGATATGAATTATCATTGGTACCCGTCACAAATAACATGGGCATCTTCGCCAGGCCAACATAGCGGGATGGATCAAAGGATTGAATCCACCTGGCCCTGCCCTCCGGTGTCATTTCCGCAAGCTGCCCAGTCCAGGCACTGTTTTCATGGAGAAAACCGCAACCATAAACCGGAACAGCAACTTTGAAACGATCATCTAAACCTGCTGCAATACACGTAAAAAATCCACCCCAACTGATTCCAGTAATGGCTGTTCGATCGGCGTCAACTTCGGAAAAAGACCGAAGCAGAGAATGAGCCGAAATCACATTGGACACAGCATGATAAGGCCACTGATTTGTCACCGGCTCAATATCCGAAAAGACAGAAATGCCTTCAACACCATCATCAAGCTTTTTATGGTCGGGCATGCAACCATAGAGATCCATTGCAATGGCTGCGTATCCCCGCCTGGCCCACAATTCCACCCATTCTCTGTATGCGGTTCCCCCGCCGCCGTGAACAAGCACTATACCGGGAATTTTTTTATCCAACGTTCTATTACCTGCAAGTGTACCGGGAGTGGCATAGTATGCAAAAACACTGGTTACCGCCTTATCTTTATAGGGCTGCCCCTGATAGGTGAGCGACCACACTGTATCATTACAGTCAATCCATTTAAACGTCGGCGGTTTACTAAGCAGAGCTAAATCCCATGGCGTCGTAGCCGGTAATTCGGCAGGAATATGTATTGGCTGCCGCGAACTGCTTTTTACCGCATAACATCCAGTCATTATCATGATGCCAAACAAAAATAAATTCGTATTAATGGTTTTTTTCATAATTTAACCCTCTGCTGCAATCTTAATATAAATACCGGTAATTTGTCATGAGCCGCTAACACACTATGATCCGTACCGGGCCATATAATCCAGCATGGCAGCTTTCATCAATATACGTCTGCGTCATTTCGAGATACGAGTTCCGATATTTCGAAAAATCTGTCGATCGCACTTCCGGAGACGCCCATTGATTAGCAAGTGTATTTGTTATTTGCACCTCAAGAGAATTATCTCCATCGCATATCGCATCCGTTATATCAAAAATAAATGGCTCCCAGGCACGCCGGCCGCAATCCATTCCATTGACAAAGACTTTGGCGCAATAATAAACCCTGCCAAGGTCAATTAAAATTCTATCCTTTTTCTTCTCCGTCCAGTTAAATACCGCCTTATAAAGCAGCGTTCCCGAAAAATTTGGCCTTATAGCAGCATAATCGCCAAGTTCATTTGCAGCCGCAGGGGATGGCGTGGTATTTACTTCAATGTCGTCTTTTATCACAAAACTCGTTGTTTCAAAAATAGTCCAGTTGAGTTTTAACGGATAATCTCCTGCAGAAACCGGCAATTGGGACCGACGTTCAAGTTTTTGCATTGTACGGAAAGCACGAACTTCATGAGGATATAAATGCAGGGTGTATGTCCCCTCTGAATAGACTAATGGATAACACACATTATACAACCTATTTTCAATCTCCGCCTCCGTCAGCATCACATGTGCTTTCAGCATAGGAATGTTAAATGAGAATGTTGTCTCAGTGGAATTTTGATTAAAAAACAAGATGCCATAATCATTGCCGTTTTGCCAGGCAAGAAGTCGAACCCCATCAATCGCATTGAAAGGCCTGATGCAGGAAAATTCATTTGTTTTTATATCATCTACGCTATGAATATATTCAACATTGACTGATAACCGAAAATTGTCGCCAACACATACAATTTTCAGACCTTTTTTCGCCAGATCTCCTAAAACTTCACATTCTTCCTGCAACAGCGGAGATGCGGCATGAACAATTAAAACCGACAGCCGCATAAAGCCTGATATAAAATCACCATTAACGACTTTACCTTGTTTCAAATGTTCGATATCAATCATCACAAGACTTGTCAATTGGTTAAGAATATTTTCACAAAGCTGTTCATGTGCCTGATCAAAATCCGCCGCACCGACCTCATCGTTAATCGCTTCGCTTCTGTAGAATACCGCAACACGAATAAGCGGTTTACCCGCGATGCAAAAATGGGATGCCTTTTTAATGAAAGAGACGAGCAAATCGAAGTCTGTCATCTGCGGATTAAAAGAAGAAAAATCTGAACAAACGCCAATACGTCGGGCACCGGCCGTCGAATAAAGGGCCGGCATAAAACCAATTTTGTCGATACCACGAATAATCTGATATGCCGCTATCCATTTCATTTGTGCAAGTGTAAGTCCGGCTCCATAGACCGCGCCACTCTCAGACAAGGCGGCACATTTGCCGTCAAGCCATTTAAGGGAAGACGCAAGTAAAGCAAAATTACCACTTTTCCCGCCAGGAAATATCTGCCGGTTGATCGTATCGATTCCTGGAATATGGAAATGCCTGGCCTGCTGAAAATAATTACCAAAATAAAAACCGTGCTTACTGAATTCACTTTCGCCGCTGAAATGGCCTTCAAATATAAGCCCATGTTTGTCGCACCACTGCCGAATCAGCTGATAGTAACTTTTTGCAATCAATTTGCTGACAGATGACAGATATGCCCGTCGACATTCAGCCGTATCACAATCGCGATTGCAAGCAAATATCTTTTCGATGACAGATTCCAGTGTGTAACCATGATCAGCTTCAAAAGCTGCTGGAAGACAGGGAGACCAGGGGATTGTATCCGATCCTATGCGTCCAAATAATCGCGGCTCATCTGTAAATATCCCAAGGATGGTTCGTCCAAATTCATTGCCTATCCACTTATTATACTTTTCATGGGTATATTGAATAAACCGCTCTGTAGCCTGTGAATTCATCAGGTCCGGATAAATGCACTCCGGGAGATACTGATTAGGCCTAATGCCATCTTTATGCCAGTTCAATGTCCAGATGCCAAATTGCGGATTTTCTTTTATCACCGCTCCGCCGGCACATCCGCTGGGCCAGCCGCCTTCATCATAGAGCCACAGAAGCATTCCCCTTTCACGCATCAATTCACAGGTCTCGGCGACAAGTTCAAAATATCGTTCAGAGAGATATTCTATTTTCATGCCATCAAAAAAATCCGCAGGACGAAACATCTGCGGCATCGGGTGAATATACAGGCTCCGGACTCCTTTGGATAAAAATTTATCCAACTGTAAGCATATCTCATCCATGGATGGAGTGTCGTTCCAAAACCAGAACAGGCCTGGTTCTAAAATATCTTTCAGTTCAGCCATATTGGTCTTATTTAAGGAAGGATTCCCTCACAAATTTTACCGCTGCGGTCGCATCTCCTTCGGCGATCAGAGATTCAAAAGCCCTGATCCTTTCCGATGTCAGATTTTGCTCGAGCTGGTGAATGAATAGCACACTTTCCGATATCGCGTTAAATGCATTTTCACGATATGGATACTGATCCATCGAGTACCAGCCATTATAGCCGGTTTTTTTAAGCCATAGTAAAATTTCGATATATTCAGGCAGATGCACCGAACCGATAATCATATCATCATCCCAATGGCTGTAATTGTCATTGAAATGCATGTGGTACAGCAGGTTCCCGGACATTTTCAACAGGGCAATGGATTCCGCAACATTTTCATACGCCATAAACGCGTGCCCTACGTCAATTGTAACGCCGACATTGGGAGCCCCGATCTGTTTTACCGTCAGTATCGTGTCAGAAACTCGCGCCAGATAACTGTGAGTACGAGGCTCTTTGAGCTTATATTCAAGTGAAATTTTAATATTTTTATTATAAGCGGCACATTGAGCGACGGCATCGACAAACCACTGACGTTCCTTAATATAATCACTTTGGAGACAGTAATCATAACCATCCTGACCCGGCCATAGATTGATCAGATCACATCCTATCTCCACGGCAATATCCATCATCGATTTGATCTCATTGAGGGCATCTTTTCTGACAGCCGGATCCTTGGCTGTCAGACTGCCTCTGCCGTACTTTTGTACCGCAAACAGGTCGGGAATAATTGAAACACATTTGAGATTATAGTTTTTCAGAAGCCGTTTGACATGATCTGCATTCTTGCATGTAATGTCCCAGTTGCCGACAAGTTCCACGCCGGTAACAAACGGTATCTTCGAAGCCATCTCAAACTGCTGTTCGGGTTCAACAGCCGTTTTATAGCCACTGGATAGAAACCTGTCACAGGTATTCCCTAAATTACCAAGAACGATCGAATAATTTGCCATCGGATTACTCCTTATAAAGTATATTCATAATATTCATTTTTACATGGAAATCCATTTGCCACAAAAAACTTTTTTTCATTCAGAATTGCGTAATATGACAAAACGGTATTAAATCCGCAAATACTGTGTCTGCACACGGAACCAAGCGGCGAGTGATGACGGAGCGAAGTATGAACTTTTTCAACTGCGCCAACTCCATCTGCCATTGAGATACTCTTTAATGACGTAAATCTGGCATAGGACTCTTCAAGTCGCTCCGGCGTATCATTATGCTCTATCTTTCCTGACGCAAAAAAGTTTGAAGAGAAAATGACACCCTTCTCTGATTTACGAACCACACGCTTTGATGGCGATATTTCAACAACCATCGCCGTACCGGATGCATCAGCAACCAGCATATTACCGCCTCCGCTAATAGCCGGAATACTCATCATAAGATCAACAGCCTGCTGTGCACTTCGGCATGTTGAAAGGATAAGCGGCGGCAAAAAATACAATCCTACCGCACTACAGGCCGTTTCGGTACCAGAGGGGGTTGCAGCCGTGCCTGCCGTACAGACGCCTGCCTCATTCATTCCATGCCCCCACAGACGCCCAACATGGCCGAATCCGATAAATGAACATCCTTCCGAAGGATATACCTTTTTAATCATGTATTTGTCAACAAACTTTGTCGGCGCATCCTTATTCATTCCGACCACAACCGATATTCCGTCATTCACGCAGATGTGAGAACAGTTATCACTTTCCACAAAACCGATTAAATCGCGATTATTATAGAGAAAAACTTTTTCAAACGGCAAATCCGCGCCCTTGCTTATTCCGTCCATTTCCTTATTGAATGCGGGACAGAGCCGCTCAATCAAGGCTTGTGCGGCTGTAATTAATGGCGCAATACGCGGCATGTGCGGTTGTGCCGCCTGCCATAACCGTTCAACACGAGGTCGGATATCCTCTCCAAGCATCTGCCCATGCTGAAACCCGCGTTCAAAAGCTGTTCCCTTGAGAACAAGCTCGCACAAATAATTTGATTCCGGCATTACATTTCTCTCATTATCAATTATTTAGTAATACTGCGATTTCGTCTGCGTTCACAGGCGGCACGAAATGCAAAATGCGTCCAGCCATTTATATTCAGAGGGCGTTTCAAGTAATATGCATAATTCTTCGATATGGTTGTTCCACAGCTATGACCGGGATAACCTCCCTGCCAAATTCTTGATTTAACCGCCCTCCAGCCCTTTTCAGCAATGTCTGCGATATCCGCATCAAGATAACCAAGACGCAAGCCTCTTTCCATTACCGCTGTTATCCATGCTGTTCCGCTCGATTCGAGTTCAGAATAAGGATCATTAAGCGATGAAAACCAAAATCCACTTTCATGCTGCAGTGAACGGAGCATCGTTATCATTCGCCGAAATACAGACATCAAGATTTCACACCGCGAATCTGATAATTCAGTGTCTTCAAGCACCGCCAGCAAGCCTACACACACAAATGCCTCACCCCTTGCCCAGAAAGTGGGCGCTTTCACCTCTGAATTTCGGCCATGATGCCAAAAGCCTGTCTGTGGATCGTTAAGGAGAGCATTTAGACGCAAGCATTGCTCCAAAGATGCCTCGCTATAAAGGTTATCTCCAGTAATTCGCGAAAGCATCGTCAGGCCGGGACAAACCTGGAACACGATTTCGGACCTCACGTGGCTTGATAATGCATTAAAATTCACAAAACACCCATCGAAACGCGGCGTCTGCGACAAGTACGCATCAAATTTATCCCGGGCATAGGTCAAAAGTGACTTGTCTTGCGTAATCTCAAATACCCGCAACAGAGGCTGCAGCGGGGCAACGCAATCACAATTCCAAAGGTTATTTGGAATACTCATAGCCTTTATCATTTGGCCGTAAACGGTGTCCAGATACCG
>CAYTHV010000087.1:0-1341 GCA_964437685.1 uncultured Pirellulales bacterium | reverse complement strand
AGAGAGACCGCCCTCAGTTGTAATAACCACAATCGGAGTTGAAACACCTGTAGTTGTAATTTCATATCCATCAACAAGCCCCTCCCAGTTATAACGCATTGCGTCATACCAGCGGATATCTGAGGTAGCAAGCATCCGCGCACCGAGCTGCTCAAATAGGAATATTTCGTCACGAGCATTCATTTTTTCCATAAATGCCGCGCTATGATATGTCAGGTTCGCATCAAACGCCAGTGTATTGAATATTTGTTCGCTCCCCCATGACGAGATACCATTAGGCTGAGACGGATCAGCGCCGGCGTCCATGACGTAAACGTGGACACCCTTCTCCTTGTATGAATTTAAGACCTGCGCATTTGCCTGCACCTCTTTCTCTTCAAGAACAATCGCTTTGACCCCTTGCACGCCGGAAGGGAGACGCTCGGGCACCGTATCGCCCTGTTCAAAATAGAGATCAATCCCATTCATCACACACCGTGCGGTAAATTCATTCGCAAGTGCTTGAGAT
Organism: uncultured Pirellulales bacterium; assembly: GCA_964437685.1. GTDB lineage: Bacteria > Planctomycetota > Phycisphaerae > Sedimentisphaerales > Anaerohalosphaeraceae > Anaeroglomus. Next base: position 833 of record CAYTHV010000087.1, on the reverse strand, counting down.
TTACCCTGAGGGTTTACGATTATTAATTCTGCCGTTTTTTCTCCGGTTTTACTCATTGTTTACTTTTCTCCAGTAGCAACTTCGGTAGTTTTTGCATGTTCAACCATATTAAAATGCTCGATCGCCGCTCAAATGATCACAAATACAGACCTTGCCGTTATTTTGTCCGCGATCGCAAGTAAATTCATCATGGGCAACTTTTGAAAAGTTTATGACGCGATCAAATGTATCCATGGTTCCATCATAAAAACCTTCACAAAGAAGGCAGATACTTGTTCCCGCCGAGTCATCGGCAATCTCTCTGCATATTTTTCTGATCGAGTTTTCGTCGGAATACAAAATTTCTTTCATGACATGGGGGCTCTTTCGCAATCTGATCTTTTTGCCTCTCACAAGGGCCACTGCAGTCTTTAGGTCTGATTCAGCACCTACATCAATCTGGACAATTTCCGGCATCCCGGCAATTAGATCAGTGAAAGGCGTAATATTGCCGCAACTGTGATAATGAATATTGCCGATTGACTTCGCCACTCGATGCTCATACGGATACACAAATTCTTCATAGTGTTTTCGGGATATAAACGGAAAATTTACATCATCTTCGGCCCACTCTTTTTCATTTTCCTTCAAATCATAACCCAGCATTGCGGCCCTTTTATGTTCATATTCGATTCTGGCACAACAGAGCCATTCCATAACCGCATGAACGAAATCCGGATCATCATGCATATCCATCAGAAGCTTCTCATGGCCAACCATTTTGCATGCTCCCCCAAACGGAGAAAATACCGGATCCCACGGCGGCGGAGATGCATCGGGCGCCTGTACGTTCA
>CAYTHV010000086.1:6756-13117 GCA_964437685.1 uncultured Pirellulales bacterium | reverse complement strand
GTCTGGAAATTGGGTTCGTTTTGGCGGACGTATGTCCGCGTTTTTGGCGCGAGAATGCACGAGGTGACGTAATAATGCACTCCGCGAGCATCAAGATTGGGTTCGTTTTGCAAAATAGTTTATAGTTAAGAGTTGATCGTTAATAGAGGTAATTGGATTTGGGTTTGTTTTGCAAAAAAAAGTTCTTAGTTCGTGGTTCGTAGTTCTTAGACGGGTGGAATTGTGGGGTAAATTGTTCTTGTATTCCTTTATTCCTGCATTCCTGTATTCTTGCATTTCGATATTCCTTCTTTTTATATCCGGTTTGCCTCCTTTTTGGAAAGCGGGGACAGGTACAACACGGCCTGACGGCCGCAACGCTACCAGTCCCCGTTTTCCGGCGCAGGATTTCTCCCCCGCACCCTTGGTTACATTATACGAACATTATACGAACATAGTCAAGGGAAAAGTAAAAGGGTAAAAGGAAAAATTAAGCGGAATTTAAGGGAAAGTGGATAGATAGAAGTCAGAAGTCGGGAGTCTGAATTCAGAAGTGGAATTTTTCTGTTTTAAGTAAAGAAATATCTTGTTAGGTTGGCGAGGAGTTGTATAATATGTACCGGCAAGGTCGTCATTGTTTCTATGATGACGGGCGTGAGGTTGCGGCTTAGTAGAAAAAGTAAAAAGGGAAATGGTAAAAGGAAAAAGTATGATTTTAAATGAATCCAAAGATGTATTAATTGAGGATTATATAAATAAATTGCAGAGGGATTCGGAGTATTTAAAAAGACGAGAAAGCTTATATGATAATATTGTTTATCTAGGTCCTTACAATTTAAAACAAAGTGGTAATAATATTCAGATCATATCTGCTTCTTTAAATATTGTCGGGATATGGTTCCTCATTTCAATATGGGTACTAACATTTTTATTTACTTTATATCTATACTGTCTTTCTCGTCTTGTTTTTTTGTGGGGTATACCATTTATAGTAGGATTTGCTTTCATAATGGCCGGTTTTTATCGCGTAAGAAGACTAAGATTGAAAGGTAATGATTGGTTTGTTTTTGATCGAGATACAAAAACAATATATCTGCCACGGAGAAATATTTCTTTTAAATATTCAGATATTTTAGCTTTACAATTAACTCAGAGTCATGGCCCTGATACGTTCGGGTGTATGTTTGAAATTCTTGTTATCCTTCAAAATCAAGTGCAAAGACAACCAGTTCTTATTTTATGTTCTCGACGAGAGCAAAAAATGATAAAAACTATAGGATCTATTCTTGAAAAAGATTTGATTATTGAACAATATAATTGGAAGGGACAAAAAAGAGTTATTCTAAGCCGGGCGAAAACCGAAGAAAATAGGGACAGTCACCTATTTAGTAAAAAGGAACTGGAATAAATGGTGACTGTCCCTAGTTTCTTATTTATACGAATCTAATGTGTTAAATGCTATTTAAGAGAGGTTAAGCCATGAAATTGTTTATAAAAATTTTATTGTGCACGTTTTTAGTGTTTATTGTTTTAGTGTGTGCAGGTTATTATCTGGTATTTCATTTAATATGGCAGGAATCGCGGGGTGAGGTTTCAAGAGTTACCTCCCCGGATGGCAAACTTGATGCTGTGTATGTTCAATCTAATGCAGGAGCTATGGCAAGTGCGGATTTATTAGTATATATCGTTCCCAAAGGCCACGAAACGCCAAAAGAAAAAGATCAAGCCGTTTTTCACGGAAAACACACTTACGATCTAGAGATTTCGTGGAAAGCTGATCAGGAGTTGCTGATTCAATACAACAAGTCTGATATTAGACATTTTCAAAGTTATTTCTATCCCTTTTCGGATTCGAGATATAAGGTTGAAATTCGATACATGGAGAGAGAAAAATAAAAGGGTCAGACACTTTATTCGACGTTTCATTCCCAGTTTCCACCAGGAAAATAGGGACAGCCAACTATTAATGAATGAAAAATTTAATAAGGAATAAAAAATAGGTGGCTGTCCCTAATATTGATCGAATAAAACCGCGTGGGCATAGCCCACCCTGCTAATGTAAACATTCAGGAGCATTAAACCATGTATAGGATTTTTAAAACTGTAAATTTGATTTGCTGTTTGTATTTTGCGTTTTTTTTGTGTGGTTGTAACGATGGCATCGCGAATATTCAAGGAAAGATTGATACAGAAAATGTTATGACAGTGGGTGATAGAATTTCCGCTGTGAATGATTTTGGTGATCTAACCATAACCGCCGGTAATGGGAATAAAAGATATTTAACTGTTTCTGGAAATGCACCTCGTACCACTGGTTGGTTAGGTGATACCGTGTCTGTCAAATTAAAAGAAAGAAAGGCACGGTATCGTGGCTCCTTGGGATTGTATTGTGATACGAATGTTAAGAAAGTTCGCATTAAGGGCGGCGGCGGAGAGCCCACGAATATTAAAATGGAAGAGGCGCAACTGCACTTTGATACGTTGGAGGCTGCTGAAGAATGGGTTGGTCTCATTAAATTTGATGAAACATTTAATTCTCATGTATGGACAAGCGATGGTCTTTATGTCAGATGGGAATATGTTAATCCTGAATATTGGATTTTTCCAAAACGAACCTATTTGTATATTTTGGTATTCCAACTCTATGTAGGTGGTGACAAAATATCGCCGCATCAAGTCGATAAGGAGGAGAATAAAGAGGGTGAGTTTCCTAATGACACAAGATTCTGGTATGGGGATATTCCGAGTTTTAGGGATTATCCGGAGCTCCTTAAAAATCTTGAAAAGGAACCCGTTAAGATTGGCGGTCATAAACTGTCAAATTTGCCGGGGGCTTCAGATGATAAAATCAAAGTTGAGCATTTGACACATGAACAGCTAAAAAGTTTTGAGGAACAGAATAAAATAGTGACAGTAGAGGCTGTGAAAAAGTAACTGAATATCGTATGATATCATTTTATTTGAAAGATAGGGACGGGTTTACTGTCCTTAATTAAGTGGGTTTATGAATAAAATAGAACTACTTGCTCCGGCCAAAGACGCCGATGTCGCCATTGCCGCAATTGATTGCGGTGCGGATGCGGTCTATATCGGCGCGCCGCGGTTTAGCGCCCGCGACGCCGCGGGTAATGCTATTGAAGATATTCATCGAGTTGTGGAGTATGCTCGTCGATATTATGTCAAGGTTTACGCCGCCCTTAATACATTGCTGTTTGATGAAGAGCTTCCTCTCGCGGAGAAAATCGCTCACCAGCTTTATGATGCCGGCGTTGACGGTTTAATTATTCAGGATATGGGTTTGCTGGAACTGGATTTGCCGCCGATACCGCTGATTGCCAGTACTCAGACAAACAATGCAACGCCCGAAAAAGTTAAATTTTTGGAAGAGGTTGGGTTTTCGCGGGCGATTTTGGCACGGGAACTGACGCTGGAGCAGATACGGCAGATTCGAAAACACACCCAGCTCTCGCTGGAATGCTTTGTCCACGGTGCCCTGTGTGTCGGAGCCAGCGGGCAATGCTACATGAGCTATGCCCTTGGCGGCCGCAGCGGCAATCGCGGCCAGTGTGCCCAGCCATGCAGGCGGCGTTATCAATTAAAGGGGTCAGACACCTTTTTGACTTCAGCAGACTCAAACAGCTCAAAAAGGTGTCTGACCCCTTTAATTGATGCCTGTTTGCTGTCCATTAAAGACCTTAATTTGTCCGATTATCTCGAGGACCTTCTTGATGCGGGTGTTACCAGTTTCAAAATTGAAGGTCGGCTTAAAGATGCGGATTATGTTGCCAATGTCGTCGGTTTCTATCGACAAAAGCTGAACGCCATTCTGGAGCGTAAGCGTCTTCATAAATCGTCTTCCGGCGTGGTGCGGCTGAATTTTAAGCCCGATCCGCAAAAGACCTTTAATCGCGGCTATACGGACTATGGCATTTCAGGCAAAGCGGCGGATATCGGCTCTATTTACACCCCTAAATCTATCGGGCAATATGTTGGTACGGTTATTTCGACAGGGCGCAACGATTTTACCCTTGATGGTGATGTCGAGCTGCACAACGCCGACGGGGTATGCTTTTTTGACGCAGATCATATTTTGATAGGTACGTCCGTCAATGGTGTTCAGGGACGCACGATTACTCCGCAGAGAATGGATGGTATCCGTCCGGGATTGAAGCTGTTTCGCAACTATGACCACGAATTTGTAAAGGTCCTTGATAAGTCGCCCGCCGAGCGGAAAATTGTGATAACTATGGTTTTCCGTGAAACGCCGAGCGGGTTTGAGCTTGAGGCCAAAGATGAGGATGGCAATATTGCGAATGCGGAGGTTTTGTCCGAAAAGCAGCCGGCGCAAAAGCCCGATGCCGCTCGCCAAACGATTGAGACCCAGCTTAAAAAGCTCGGCAATACGATTTTCGAATGTACTGACCTGCGGCTGGACTTATCGCAGATGTATTTCTTTCCTGTTTCAACGCTCAATGCCGCAAAACGCGACCTTGTGCAAAAGCTGCTTGATGCTCGGCTTTTATCTGCTTCAAACAGAAACTTGAGAATAAAAAATGAAAAATGCGGTTTGTATCCTGAGAAACATCTGACTTATCTCGGCAATGTTTTGAATGAGAAGGCCAGGGCATTTTATCGCAAACACGGCGTAGAGGTTATTGAACCTGCCGCCGAAAGCGGGATTGATCTGACTGGGCAGGCGGTGATGACGACCAAATACTGCCTCCGTCAGCAGCTTGGGCTTTGTTCCGGCACAAAAGCCGGTCTTGCCGCCGATCCATTAACCCTGATCGATGAACAGGGACGTTCCTTTCGCCTGGAATTTCGCTGCGGCGATTGCGGGATGCGGGTCTATCTGGAATAAAATAAGACAAAACGTGTCGATTGGGGCTATTTTCGGGTCAAAGAAAAAATACTGATAGCAAAAAAAGAGTATTTACTTATTTCTTCTACACCTTTTTTTTTAACTGATTTGTTTTTATGCAGTTGTGCCTTTTAGAGATGGCCTCTGCCTGTCCGTAAAAACACCTACTCCACAAAAGACATGAAAAACCTTTTTGACAAATGCCGATAAGAATTGATAGTTTATTAAAATGGATGAAGATTGTGTCTGAATTCCCTCGGGACACGAATCGGTTGGGAAAACGAGGCGTTTTGTCAAGTGGACCTATAGGTCCAAGGAGATCAGCGTGAATAATGGTACCGTAAAGTGGTTTAATGAAAAAAAGGGGTTTGGGTTTATTACGCCGGATACAGGGGGCGAAGATTTGTTTGTTCATTTCACGAATATTGCGTCTGAAGGCTTCCGTACCCTTGCTGACGGCCAGAAAGTTCAATACGAAGCCGCCGCAGGACGCAAAGGACAAGAAGCGATTAAAGTTATGCCGCTTTAATGGTGTATTCCCATAGCAGTCTTAAAAGCCTGTGAGATTGCAGTTTTTTTTGTTTTGTATTTTCGGTTTCAGCAGAAGTACGCAGAAAAACCATAGAAACTGTCGTTATTTTGCTGTTTTTGGGATATTAAAGTGTTTTTGCTTGCAATCCGCGGGCGGGCTGAGTAAAAGAAGAATACTTGCTCTTTAACAATTTGAGATGAGGCTTTTCGGTTTGGCCTGCCTAGGCCAAATAAACAAATGGGAACACGGTGAAAATCCGTGGCGGTCGCGCCGCTGTGTGCATCCGATATCAAGTCCGCGAGTAATACGGGCTGTGATAAATCCAAGAGACAATCGTTCCACTGTCCGCAAGGGCGGGAAGGAGTCTTAAGGTAGGATGTGAGTCAGAAAACCTGCCGAAATGCTGAATTTTGCGTCACGTTGTTCTCGCGATATGGAACAGAGCGCATCCGTTTTTTTGGCATTTCCCGGGATTTGTCAGAAAGGCGGTTGTACATACGGGTTTATAAAGCCGTTGCTTCCATTGCGAAGCAACGGCTTTTTTTGTTTTTATAGTCTATTGCGGTCTTCGCGTCAAAGACCCGGAAGAAAGGACGGTGTGTTCAGGTAATGCTCTTTGAAAACGATTAATTATTTGCTATTTCCAAAAGTCTGTCGCGGCGGGCACGATCTGCCGCCCGCCGCGACAGCTTCAAAAAAAGAAAATCGTAACATGTTAGCCGTGTGAAAAAATAGGATACCGCCCCTGGCGGAGACTATTTTACGCTGGATTTCCGCCTACGCGGGAATGACAAACCGCCAGCCAACATTCGGCTAAAGTGTTACAGAAAATCAAAAAAGTGTTAAATCAAAAACAAGTATTAAAAAAATCCGCCTGGGGCGGATAGAAAGAAATTGAGAAAAATATGAAAAACAGCGTGATGATCGCAGTTGTGTTAATGGTTGGAATTTGCGGGTCGGCGTTTGGGACGCTGGCGTATTCAGGTGCG